>SXSK01000126.1 GCA_005793375.1 Verrucomicrobiales bacterium
CCGTCGCGCCAAGAACGGCGCTTTTCCCCTTCATCTTCCAAACTTTAAGTGAACTGTCGCTGTAGTGCTAGTATGAATTTGGGCTGCGTTCATTGGCACAGTCATGCCGCCGAATGCCAGAAACTGACCGACGCGGGAGCCCGTGGCGCCCCAAATTGGGAACTGAAGCGGCCCACCCGCGTTCGGTCCAGTGATCGGGTTCGACGACCTATGAATATAAAACCGATTTCGAACCTCGCCAACAAATCAAAATACCAACACCGCCAACAATGCAGGCGGCAACGTCACCATAAAACGGCATCGCAGGCAGAGATAAGCGCAAACCGTGGATGAGCAAGACGATGCCCTCAACAAGAGCGAAAACTCCAAACCAGGGAATCATATCCCGGTAACGCCTTGGCTGAAGCATCAGCAACAAATACAGCGCCCCAATCAAGGCAAAAGCCCCGGAGGCCATGCGTAACCAGTAGTCCAGCATCCTGTCGTAAGCGATCGGCTTGGCTCCAAAATCCTCCATTGTGGCCGCAGCAGTTTTCCAACTCAGGAAAGTGCCAAAAACTGCCGCTCCCCAGGTCGCAGCACTCAATCCGAGAAAGGTCCGTAGTAGTTTCACCCACATGATTTCGTCGAACGACGCAAGAGCAGCGACCCGGACCGACGGGGGTGTTGGATTGCAACCAGAGCGCGGCGGCCAGGTTCGATGCCGCGCATGTCAGGCGACGGCTACTTTTTGCTCGCACGCTGTTTGCCAAGCGCTCGGGTCTCCGCATCGTCAAGCACGATGGCGATGTCGCAATCCATGATACTGTTCCAGTTCAAGGCCCAGGCAGAAACGGCCTCTGCACTGTCGGACTCGCAAATGGCGACGCCCCGGCCGCGTCCCAAATCGTGCCAGCGGCCAATTAGTTTGATTCGATCCCCTCGGTCGGCGGCATCCTGTTCAGGTGCCATCTGCGAAAATACTGCCAACCCATCGTGGAGTTTTCCAGGGTGGAACTGCCATGTGATCATTAACTTCATGGTGATGTCCTTACTTTTGTTGTTTGTTTTGTCCTACTGCAAAAATGAACTGCCGCTTAGACCCTAGCTCAGCGACCGACATCCCGCAGTATCGCCGGATCGGCTGCAATTGTCGCGGATAAATTTCCCGAACCGTCCGACTGCCCAGCAGGGCGGCACTGCAGCGCATGGTGTTGAACGAAGCCGCTGCGCTGGGGGCTTCGCCGATGTAGACGCTCGGGGTGGTCTGCAGCACACGCTCCAGACTGATGGAGAATTCCTCGTTCATATGCTCATTTGCCTGTTGTCAGTTCGCCATGATACATCGAGATTATTTCCAGATTGAAATGACCCTTAAATCACCGTCTTTTTGGGAAAAAGCCTCGGAAAATCGCCGCCGACTTCACGGCATTCAAGCCGGACGGATGTTTCATTCTATCCAATCTATTGTCCAGGAAGCCGTCACGGTAGGTGATCTTCCAACGGGTACACGTCCCCAAGACGTCACCCTCAGCCTGATCTCCGTCACCATGGGCAGTCATATTGCCGCCATGCAACCCGACATCCAGATGCTCTGCGCCATTGGCGACCCTATCAATGCAGTGCGCCGCAATCAGGACCTGATGGTGGATGGGTGGCATTGGAAACCGCTCCAAAAGAATTGGGATTACCAGGCCACCGACCGTCGGATCCAGGCCGAAGTATTCCCTGAGGCAAAGTGGCTCCAAACAGCGCCTTAATTTTTCCCAATAAATGACTTACCGTCAATTACCGAACCTAAGACACATCTCTTCTCACTGCCATGAACTTCGTCGCTTGGCGCATGCTTACCGGGGATCGGGCCAAATACTGGGGCCTGATCTTCGCCATCGCTTTCAGCACCTTCCTGCTTGAAAACCAGACAAGCATCTTCGCGGGGATCATGATCCGAACCGGCAGCCAGATCCGAGATGTCACCGACGCAGATGTCTGGGTGATGGATCCGGCCACCAAGTATTTTGAGGAAACCAAAGCGCTGAAAGACACGGATCTCCTGCGCGTCCGAGGAGTCAACGGTGTGGATTATGCCGTCCGCCTCTTCAAAGGACAACCTGTGGCGCGCACCTCCCAAGGCAACTTTTCAGCTGCCGTCGTGCTGGGTGTGGACGATGCCACCCTCGTCGGTGCGCCCCGTCGAATGCGGTTGGGATCCTGGGAACGATTGCGTGAACCAGATTCGATCGTGATCGATCGAGCAGGGTACACGTTGTTGTTTCCTGGTGAACCGCTAGAGATTGAACGCAATTTGGAGATGAACGACCATCTCGTCAAAATTGTCGGCATCTCCGATGCCTCCGCCCCATTCGCCAGCTTCCCAATCATCCACGCGCGCTACTCCGAGGCGCTGCGTTTCCTGGGACGCGAGCGGAGTCAAATGTTGTTTGTTTTGGCGCGACCTGTTGCCGGCGTCAGCGGACAGGAGCTTACCCGGCGGATCCAGCAACAAACCTCCTTGAAAGCTCGAACGAGTGAGGAGTTTCAATGGGATTGCATTCGCTAGTATATTGCTCACACCGGAATCCCGGTGAACTTCGGGATTACGATTGGTATCGCGTTGGTGATCGGGTTGGTGGTTTCGGGGCAAACCTTTTACCTCTTCACCGTCGAAAACTTGAAGCAATTCGGCGCACTCAAGGCGATTGGCCTTGAGCAGCGACCGATTTCAGGCAGGTGTCGCCAGTGAACTCGACACATCGCGCGCGGCCGCCCAGGTCGCCACCACACGCGCAGCCATCCCAACTCTTGGAGAAGCGGAACGTCGGGCGATTCATCGACTCGGGGTGCTGCTGGGCAAGTCGCCCCAGGAATTGTTGCCGACCTTGAGTGTCGAGGTTGCACCACCCGATACGCCGCCGCAAGTGCCCGTTGGTCTGCCATCGGATCTGCTGTGCCGACGCCCAGATATTGGCCGTGCTGAACGCGACCTCGCTGCGGCCACCGCACAGATCGGCGTAGCGACATCCGAACTATTTCCCAAGTTCTACCTCACAGCCGCTGCGGGCCTGCAAAGTCTCGATGCGGGAGATCTTGTGGACGCCGGCAGTCAATTCTGGAGTCTGGGCCCGACGTTGCGCTGGCCGGTCTTCAATGCAGGACGCATCCGCCAAAACATCCAGGTCCAAAACTCCAAACAGGAGCAAGCACTCTTGCGATTTGAGCAAACAGTGCTGGCCTCATTGGAAGATGTGGAAAATGCGTTGGTGGCATTCGGACAGGAGCAGGAACGCTTTCGCGCTCTGAAAGAATCCGTCGACGCCACACGACGGTCCGTAACGCTGGCCAACGAACGGTATCGTGGGGGTCTAGCAGATTTCTTGGACGTTCTTGAAGCCGAACGGATGCACCTTTCCGCTCAAGACTTTCTGGCTCAAAGCGAACAACGTCTCAGTCAAAACCTGATCCGATTATTCAAGGCCCTGGGCGGTGGATGGGCGTCAGAAACCACAGGATAACATCCTTGACCAGTTCAAACCGAGAACCGTCGGTGCACAGGTAAGCAGGCCTCAATCCATTCGATCCACCGAGTCCTCGGTCGCTTCGGCGGCAGCCCCGCCACGCCTGTCGCGTCGACTGCCGCACTGCCTCGCCTCATGCACGGGATTGGGACGCATCATGCGCTTTTGCCGCTCGCGGTCGCCCGCACCTCGCACCACCGGTATCGGCATGCCCGTGTTGATGTCGAGTCCCGTCACGTACATCGCGGCAGACCCCGTCATGGGCAAAGGAATAAAGTCCTGGACCTGCTGAAGGTTCCATTTTTCCTGCTTCAAGAACTGTTCGACGGCGCCCATCTCCTTCTCCGTACAACCGGGAAAACTCGAAATGAAATAGGGCACCAGATACTGTTCCTTGCCAGCCTCCTCGCTGAGTTCGAAGAACTTTTCCATGAACGCCGGGAAATCCCCTGCTGGCTTCCGCATGCGGCGCAATACCTCCGGATGCATATGTTCCGGCGCCACTTTCATGTGACCGGAGACATGGTTCTGAATCAGTTCCTTCATATACTCCGGCGTGCGCAACGCCACGTCCATGCGGATACCGGATTGGACGAATACATGCTTCACTCCAGGTTGCTGACGCGAACCACGCAACAGATCCAGCCCGGCTTTTTCATCGATCTCAAATACCGGACAAATCGTCGGCCAAAGACAGCTCGGCCGATGGCACTTCTTGCATTCCTCGGCATGGCCATTCTTGGCTCCGTATAAGTTGGCGGTAGGTCCACCCAAGTCAGAAACTGTGCCTCGAAACGTGTCAGACTCGGTCAGCTTCCGAATCTCCTTCATCACCGAATCCACGCTGCGACTGGAGAGAAATTTTCCCTGATGAAATCCGAGTCCGCAAAACGTGCAACCCCCTGGGCATCCGCGGGACACAATGATGGAGTCTTTGATGGTGGCAAACCCTGGGACCGGCTTCTTGTAACTGGGATGCGACAGCCGCATGAACGGGTACTCATAGAGTTCGTCCAGCTCCGGGCCGTCAACGGGCATGGCGGGCGCTTCTTGCAACAAGGCTCGGTTGCCATGCATCTGTACCAGGCGCTTACCGCTGTAAGGGGTCTGTTGCGCTTCCACCACTTTGGTCAAGCGCATGAGATGGTTCTTGTCGGCCTGCAATTCCTCCCAGGACGGCAGTATGATGCAGTCGCTCAGATCGGCCGCAACTGTCGCCTTGCTGCCCAAAAACAACGCGGTTCCGCGAATCCCGCTGAAGTCGCGATTTCCGGCCTTCAACCGACCGACGATTTCACGCACCGCGCGTTCGCCCATCCCGTACACGAGGACATCGGCTTTGGCATCCGCCATGATGGACGGCTTGAGTTTGTCCTCCCAATAGTCGTAGTGAGCCACACGGCGCATCGAGGCTTCCATACCGCCCAGAACCACGGGCACACCAGGAAATGCACGACGCGACATCTGGGTGTACACCACGGCGGCATGGTTCGGTCGTTTGCCCGGCTCGCCGCCCTCGCTGTAGACGTCCTCCTTCCGTTTGTGCCGAGCCGCGGTGTAATTCGACAGCATCGAATCCAAATTACCCGCCGTGACCCCCACGAAAAGCTTCGGAGTTCCCATGCCCTGAATCGATTCGATATTCTTCCAGTCCGGTTGCGCGATGATCCCAACCCGCAACCCCATGGCTTCCAGGACCCGTCCAATCATGGCCGCCCCAAAGGATGGATGATCGACATAAGCGTCGCCAGTGATGATGAGGACATCGAGTTCCGCCCAGCCACGAGCCTCCATTTCGACACGGGTCATTGGCAAAAACCCGTTCGTTTTCGGCTTTGAGGAAGCAAACTGGATCGGAACAGCGCGCATAAAGACCCCCTAAAGTGGCCGAGCGACGTCGGTGAGGCAATTTAAACAGGACTAATATTGTCTGGTTTTCTCGGACTGCGCTTAATGTCAATGCGGCTGAAGCACTGCTATCCTAGGACTTCGGTGGCCTCAACCGCTTTTCCAGAGCCGAAAACGTGGCGTTCAGGGTTCTGCCATTCTGCTAGCGGCAGAAAGCGGCAGTCCCTGCCGCACTCCAAAGGCCACCGCGTTCCCACACACCTCATTCGTCCGATTCAGTTCCCTTCAGTCCCTGCCGTACGCCAAAATGAACGCCAGGAACCAACAGGCTTCACTCCGTGCGTCCCCCTGCTTTAGCTTGCCCGCATGTCCGCCTCGACAATCTTTTTGGATCGGGTGACGCGGGTGTTGGATTCGACGCCCGTCCACGATATCCACACCCATTTGTACGACCCGGCTTTTGGGTCGTTGCTTTTATACGGGATTGATGAACTGCTGGTTTACCACTACCTCGTTTCGGAAGGATTCCGTCATCTGGAAATCCCCTATGACCGGTTCTGGGCGGCGGGGAAGGAGACCCAGGCGGATTGGATCTGGCGCGCGCTGTTTCTTGAACACTCGCCGGTCAGCGAATCCTGTCGCGGCGTGCTGACCACCCTTCACGCGTTGGGCCTGGAGGCACGACGTCAGGATTTGACGTCGCTAAGGCGCTGGTTTGCAGAGCAATCCCCCAGGGAATACCTCACGCGCGTGCTAGATCTGGCCAACGTGCAGTCCATTTGCATGACCAATTCGCCATTTGATCCAGAGGAACGGCCGTTGTGGGACCAAGGGTTTCAGCGAGACCCGCGGTTTAGTGCCGCGCTGCGAATCGATCCATTGCTCGTTTCCTGGCAAACTGTCGTGCCGCAACTCCGCGATTGGGGATACGAGGTCAGCGCTGAACTCAACACACGGACAGCGGATGGTGTGCGACGTTTTTTGGCGGACTGGACGGAGCGGATTGGAAGCCGCTACTGCATGGTCTCGCTGCCACCGAGCTTCAGGTTTCCGGCGTCCACCGAGACAGCGTGGCTCATCGAGCATGCGGTGTTGCCGCACTGCCGAGAACAGGGTCAAGCGATTGCCTTGATGATGGGCGTGAAACGGGCGGTGAATCCGCAATTGCGGCTGGCCGGAGACGGCGTCGGGTTGAGCGACCTGATGGCATTGCAGAACCTGTGCGCCGGGTTTCCGGACAACAAGTTTCTGGTGACCTGTCTCGCCCGGGAGAACCAGCACGAGTTGGTGGTGTTGGCTCGGAAGTTTCGCAACCTGCATCCGTTTGGTTGCTGGTGGTTCACGAATACTCCACAGCTCATCGAAGAGATCACCCGAATGCGCCTGGAATTGTTGGGGACTAGCTTTACACCGCAACACAGTGATGCGCGGGTGCTGGAGCACGTGATCTACAAGTGGCGTCATTCGCGAGCGATTCTGGCGAAGTGCCTGGCGGAACGGTACACGGACCTAGAGCGTGCCGGGTGGCAGGTTAGCGAGCAGGAGATTCGTCGCGATTGCGGGGAACTGCTGGGGGGCGCCTTTGGAAAATTCAGCGGGCTTTAGGGTCGCAAGGTCTTAGAGGAACTTTCCCGGATTCAACAATCCCTGAGGATCCAGGGCATGTTTGATGGTTAGATGCAGTGTGTTGGCTTCCGGGGACACCGCGACCGGCCACCACGGGCGTTTTGCCAGACCGATGCCATGTTCGCCGGTCACCACGCCACCCATGCCTATCACTCCTCGAAACAACTCATCCAAACACTGCTCCGCGCGAGCCCGCTGGTCTGGGTTACGTTCGTCCAGCATGACGTTGCAGTGAATGTTCCCGTCGCCAGCATGGCCAAAGCAGGCCACAGGAATCTGGAACTTTTTCTGAAGGGCAGCGGTGAATTTGAACAGCGCCTCCAACTTCCCTCGAGGGACGACAATGTCTTCGTTCAGCTTCTTGAGACCGGTGTCGCGCAGGGAATAACTGAACTCGCGGCGCAATCCCCAGAATCGTTCCACACCGGCTTGGCCCAAGCCTCGTTGGACAAAGGTGGGCTTCTCGGCGCGCACGACGCGGGCCAGCGACGACAACTCACTCCGCACGCTGCGTTCTTGTCCGTCCAGCTCCACGATCATGTGCGCGCGGCACCCTGCCAGCAACTTACTGCCGGTGCGTTTCGCCGCAGCCTGCAAGGTGAACTCATCGGCCAATTCCAAGGCGCTCGGGAGAAAGCCCGCCGCGAAAATTGTGCGAATTGCGCGCGCCGCATCCCGCATGGAATCAAAGCCAATTCCCAAGCAAGCGCGATACGAGGGCAAGGGAATTAATTTGAGGGCTGCTTCGACGACTACGCCGAGCATGCCCTCGCTCCCGACGAACAATCGATGCAAGTCGAAGCCGGTTTTGTTTTTGTGTGTCCGCGACCCCAAACGAACCACGTTGCCGTCCGCCAAAACCACCTGAAGTCCCAACACATAATCCCGCGTGACCCCGTACTTTAAGCAGCGTGGACCGCCGGCGTTAGTGGCGATGTTACCTCCAAGTGAACAATCCGCGCGACTCGCGGGATCGGGCGGATAATACAATCCGCGCCGTTCGACTTGCTTCTGCAAGACTGCCGTGATGACCCCTGGCTGGACCACCGCGACAAAATCCTTTTTTGAAATATCGAGGATTTCATTCATGCCGGCCAAGGAGAGAGCAATGCCTCCCCGAACTGGAATGCAGCCGCCCACATAACCATAGCCCGCACCGCGTGGCGTTACCGGAATCCCATGACGATTGGCGAACTGGAGAATCCTGGAAACCGAGTCGACCGACCGCGGAAACGCCACGGCCTCGGGGATCGAAACGGCATGCCATTTATCACCGGAATGGGCAGCGAGATCGTCCGTCTGCAGGGACAACTCGCCGAGTGGCAGGGATTGCTGAAGTCGACGAAGGAGCGAGAGGCGCTTCATGGAATCATTCCGAATCCGTGGTGGTGCCTGAGTCCAAGAGCGCCTTGGCATCCTCGACTTGGTTCTCCGGGACTTGAAGGCGAATGCCACCAATGCCCATGGCATAACCCTCGAACGCGTGCGCGGCGTTTTCACCATGGAGGTAAACCATCAACCCCTCGGCTCGCAGTCGAGATGCGAGCAATTGAGCCTCGGCAGGATTGAAGCAGATGCGAACGGTGACCATTTCCATGACACAACCCTCGCCCTACAAGACGGTTCTCGGCAACCGCAAAGGGCATGAAATCGAAATGGCCGCGAACCTAAGTTCGTGGCTATTGGTGACTTCGCCGATTCCTGCCTTCCTCCGGCCTGCACACCAAGTGCTGGCTATCAGCGACGGCACAAAACGGCGGAAGACTGATGCACTACCAACGCGCCGTCTTACTTCGCCACGGTGGTGCGCTCTTGCAGCCAGACGAAATCGTTGATACGCGGATCCTTGGAGGCGCCACTGGGTCCGCCTTTGCCAAATTTCAGAATGGCGGGATCGCGCCATTTGCGAATCTCGGAGTGGCCATCAGCGAACGAAAGACCGCCGGCGTCATTGTGATAGGTCGCGGCATAGTCGACGTAGCCAGATTTTTCAGGTGGCGGGCTGTGCACAAACCAGCCGTCGTTAATGGAGTACGGGTTCTCATCGATGGTGACCCAGGTCATGGCCGCTCCAAGGACAAAGTCTGTCTGCTTGCGATAAGCACGACCGGTGCCCCAAGCGTTGATGGGGTTCATGAAACAATTCATGGCCAAGCTGCGAATTTTCTGTGGACCACTTCCGCCTAAAGGCCCTTTGGTTGTGGCACGATCCGCAGGACACCGATAGACCGCGAGACTGTTCACGTAAGGGTAGAGCAAGGAATCCCGGATGAGGATGGTGTTGGTCCAACTGGGCCCTTCGTGCATCGTGCCCATGCACCACTGATTGAGTGGATACGTCTTGGTGGGGCTGGCTGTGGAAACCAATGAGTCCAAACCAGCGGAGCGACAGATCTGGTCATTGAAGTCACCCGAGTACATCGTCCAGCCGACCATCAACTGTTTGGTGTTGTTCAAACACCCAATCCCCTGGGCTTTGGATTTCGCTTTGCCCAAGGCGGGCAGAAGCATTCCGGCGAGAATCGCAATAATGGCGATCACGACCAATAATTCGATCAAAGTAAATCCACGGTCGGCGTGGACCGGGCATCGTGCAGGCGTTTTCATAACATTTTCTGGGCTGCCAAAACGTTCCATGTCCTCCCCATGTTTCGCAAGTCATAAACTCCCCAATCAATGTCAGAGTCTATTCAACCGGAATTCCTGTCGATCGAACCAAACGGTTCCGCGAATCGCACGCAATTCGCAGATCAGCTCTACCTCAGCCCGGTCTTGAGCCACCTCGAACTCCAAAAACACCGGCGTCCAATCTCGGTTCCCACGATTCTTCTGCCCGGTCCGCGATCTGGAGAGTCGCAAACCCGCTCCAGCACGGGGATCCTGTAAATCCAGTTCGACGTCGTGCGTCCGAAGCGTTCCCTCGAATCGATAGCGCCCTCGGCCCAACAGTACACGATGCCGCCACGAGGCCGTGCTGGGCGTTTTGGCCTGAATCATTAGCAGTTCTCGCCCTTGCGGATCCGAATCCTCGCGCAATTCCGACTCCCCCAGATCGACACGGCTCGACCACTCAGCCCGGGTCAACTCCGGCAATCTTGCCCCGGTCGCTGTCCCCATGAAGCCTTCTTTGGCCAGTTGGGCTTCCACGCTCGCAGCGCGCTGCACGAACCGGCGACAAAACGATTCCGTACGGCGCCGGTGGGCCCGAACTGCGGTAGGATCCGTTTCTTCCATCGCAACTTCCAGGTCCTTGGCGACAAGTCGGATGCGGCTGGTGATAGCATCCCCTAGGATATGGTTGGTGGCAATCTCAGCCACTCGCCACAAGTAACGCTCCTTGAGTTCCGGGACCTCCAAGACTGCTTTGGCCACGGCACCTGCCGGACGCGGGACCAGGGGCGCATCGGCACGACTCACCATCTGATCCATGCCATGCGGTAGAAACACCATCCGGTCAGCCGTTCGATCATGGAACACCCGAAAGTTGTTCCGATGCAATGTGTACCCATCCCAATGCCAGAGCAGGGTTTCCAGCGCCATAAATGATAGAAACCGATCGACGTCGAGTGTGGATTCCAGGGCGGTGCGGCGGCGGTCTAAGTCGGGTTCGCGAACGGCAGCAGCCAACGCCTTCAAACGAGTCTGATCTTTCGGTTCATCGCCATCATTGGTGGGCAGTCGCTGGGTGACATCGGTCTGCGAATGGCCATCATAAACATTGCCCGACGCATCGGCAAAGTAGCGTTTGAAAAACTGCTTATTCACTCCTTCCAAAACGACATAAACCCCCATGGCTTTGTGGTTGAACGTCAAGACCGAATGGCCAGCGCGAGGAGCAGGCACCCCGACAGCGTTAAACAACTCGCGGCAGATCTTTTCGGAGAGCAGGCTGGGATCCTGTAGGGAACTGTTGAGATGAATCTTCTTCAACCCATGAAACGTTTGGCCCTCGGCAAACTTGTCAAAATTCAATGTAAACGAGGGTCGATCGTCGACGTCTCGAAAACTCCCAGGCCCCCCTTTGAGATGCACCGCCACGTTGGTGTAAACCCGATTGCCTTCGGTTAGGGTCGCCTTCACGTAAACCCGCGGTTGAATCTTCAATCGCGTCATGCCTCCGGCGGAAATCTGGAGATGAATCCGCGGGACCAACGTCCCGTCCAGCAACGCGTCCGCCTGAGCGCGGGCTTCGAGGGTGGCGGGTTTCGGAGCTGTGATGATTCGGTCTCTGGCCGGTGAAATTGGCTCCGCGGACGGCGGCTGCGGGGTCCGGTCGATCGTTTTCGGTCACCGTCGCCATGCGTGTCGCCGCGGAGGGTCTATCGGGGCGCCGTTGGCTGCGGGAAATCCATTGAATGGCCACTCCTAGGGCTATGGCGGCGACGAACCATTTCAAACCGAGTCGACGATTTCTCTGAACGAGATTCATGATGAACGAGGCGACTGACAAAAGGCACGACACCAAGTCACGGTAGGATGTTACAACAAATCGCTTTTTGAACCATGAAATCTGGTTCCACTGACGAACAGGGGCATACATTGAGGATCGCGCTGGAGTTTTGTAAGTTTTTCGGTTACAGACTTTTGCCTGAAAAAATTGAGATCCAATGACACGCAGAAATGACCACTCACCATTCATCGAAGAAGTCGTCCCGCAACTCGGGCGGTGTGGAAAGCAAGGAAGCGGGATCCGCCACTTGGAATGAACGTGCGCTGGCGATTTTTCCAGCGGGGTCGAACGGGGAATACGGATTTCCGCCCGAGCTTGTCCCGGTAATTGAACGGGGACATGGATGCCGAGTCTGGGACACAGAAGATCGCCGATTGCTCGACATGACTATGGCTTGGGGGGCCGCTTTAGTGGGACATTCCCACCCTAAAGTGATTGAGGCCGCCACGAAACAAGCCGCACTGGGTGCCAACTTTGCTGCGGTCAATCGGCGGGCGGTAGAACTTGCCGAGCGAATCTCAAGCCTGAGCCCTTGCGCCGCGCGCATTCGGTTCGTGGCTTCTGGAACCGAGGCGACCATGCTCTGCCTGCGCATCGCACATGTCGAGACAGGCCGCCCCAAAGTGCTCAAGTTTGAAGGCGCTTATCACGGGCAGCATCCGGTGGGCATTGCCGGCATGATTCCAGGACGGCCCACCCAACTTCCCGAGTGCGATCCAGCCGGCAGCGGTGCACCATGGGTTGAAGCCGACGTCTTAGTGGCTCCATACAATGATCTCACCACCACGTTGGCGATCATCGAACGATATGCCTCAGAGCTGGCTGCTGTGATCGTCGAACCGCTCCATCGGTGTCTGCCCCCCGCCCCAGGGTTCCTTGAAGGCCTGCGCGAGATCACCCGAAAACACCACATCGTGCTCATCTTCGACGAAGTGGTCACCGGCTTCCGGCTCGCGCCGGGTGGCGCCCAAGAGTACTACAGCGTCCAACCCGACTTAGTTGCCTACGGGAAAGCCCTGGGCGGCGGCTTTCCCATTGGAGCCTACGCCGGCGGACCCGAGTTAATGGACATTGTGGCGGAACATCATCTTCCAGGCCCACGGTATGTGTGGTCGGCATCGACAACCGGTGGGAATCCGGTCTCTTGCGCCGCAGCCCTCGCCGCGCTTCAAATCCTAAACGAACCTGGAACCTATGCCCGCCTGCATCAACTCGGGATGCACCTTCGTCGACGACTGAAAGATCTTCTCGCGATCAAGGACGAACCCGCGCAGGTGCTGGGGGACGGTCCAATTGCTCAAGTGGCCTTTTCGCCGACACCAGTTGTGGATCAACGCACTTGGCTTGCCAGCAATCGACGACGGGGGCGTATGGTTATGTTCGAACTCCTTCGAAATGGCGTTTTTCTAAACCCCATGGGGACCAAACTTTATTTGTCACTGGCGCACGACGAATCCGCGATTGAAGAATTCATTGAGCGATTCGCCTCGGCAATGGACAGCACCGATGGCCGAGGCCGCTAGAGTCTGAAGGGCTCTCTTGTCAGTCATCACTCACTCTGACATTTGAGTTGATTCATGGAGATGCGGAAAGCGGCTGAGGACAGCCGTTCTCCCAGACCTAGATCACTCGTTGGAGAATCGGTCGTCGGTCCAGGGATCCGCGGTGTTGGAGTACCCACGCAATTCCCAGAACCCCAGGATGTCCCGGTCCATGAACGTGATTTCCCGGATCCATTTGGCGCCTTTCCATGCGTAGCGTTTGGGCACGATGACGCGGGCAGGTCCGCCATGTTCAACCGCCAAGGGCGCGCCATTCCAGCGGTGCGCCACCAGGACATCATCGTCCATCAGCGCCTCAATGGGGTTATTCGTGCTATAACCATCATAACTCTTGAAGAAGACGTGGGTCGCCGACGCCTTGGGGCGCACCAGTTCGGCCAGGGAAAAGAAAGACACACCCTCCCAGGCCATATCAAACTGGCTCCAGGTGGTCACGCAGTGCAGATCGCTCGTGTCTCGAAACTGCGGTAGTTCCATGAACTGAGCCCAGGTGAATACCGTAGGGTTTTCCACGTGCCCGCCAATCTTGAGCTCCCATCGATCGAGTGGAATTTCCGGTTTGACCCCCAGATCCAGGACTGGGAAATTGCTTACCAGACGTTGCCCGGGAGGCAGACGATTTTCGGAGCGAATCTCCGGCTTCGCCTGCCCCGCCATTTTGCGAGCCCACCGTTCTTTTGCGGCAATAAACGCTTCCTTCATTTGCCTACAAGTAGCAGCTATTGTCCCGGAGTCACGCGGTGTTGCACCAGCACGCGGAAGGCGCGCCCCAGATGCTCAGGATGTGTGAGCGCGTGAAATTGTCGAAGTCGCGAAGCCTTTTCCGCTTCAGAACCCATCGCCATGGCAGGTCGGCGCGCAAAAACCTCGGTGAGAAACACTCGCTGTGAGCCCATGAACTCCGTTTCCAGGCCCGCTTCGACCCCGGCCTGTCGAAGAGTGGTAAAGTTCACATGAGCCGTCAGGTCCGCAGCACCCGGGGACGCCAACTCATCCCGGGCGGTGCGATGTTTCAAGTATCCACGAAGTGTTCCCGAAGCATACTTCGGGGTCAGAAATTCCGAGGCTTCGAGCCCATAGTCGAAGGTGATCAAGCGTCCCGACGTCAATGCCCGAGCCGCCTCAGACCACCACTCAGCCGCGCCCGCCGCCAGGTCCAGCGCAAAACCCTCTGGCAAAACCGCCAACAATTCCAAAGGCAGCGGATGCCCCAACAACTCAGCCACACGATCCGTCGTCGCGGATTCGAGGCGAGCCCAACCAAAGCCCTCGTCAATACACTGCACACCAGCCTCTAACCACCTCTCCCGACTGGCCTCCCAAATGTATCGAGTCACTGGGAACGCATCCAGCAACTCATTGGTCAGGATCACTCCCCTCACGCCGGTTTGGAGTTCAGACCACCCAGTAATCCATCGGGTACACCCATTCCAGCTCTCGAGTGTCTCGCGCTGCCAATCACGGCGGATGGCTGACGGTTCCATGAGGGTATAAATAACACGTTCGAAGACGTCCGGGGCATCGCGGCACAAGGCTTCCAAAATGTCTGCTGCCAACCGGCCCGTATGGGCTCCGGACTCGACCAATGAGACCGTGGAGTCCTGCAGACATCGCGCCCGCGACCATTCGGCGATTTGAGCAGCGAGTAATTCACCAAAGAGTGGACCCGTGCTGACACTGGTCATGAAGTCGCCAGCACGACCGATTCGGGTGGAACGGCGTTCGTAATAACCCAGGCCAGGAGCGTAAAGGGCGAGGTCCATGAAACGGCGGAATGAAAGGACGCCCCCCGCGGCCTGTATTGCCGCGCGAATCTCCGTCTCGAGAACCTTCAGTGCTTCGGCATCGCTCATGCCGAGACCAGCTTGTCAAACTCAGCCGTGACCCGTCGCGAAGTAAATTTTCATGTTCTTAATTCCCGCGCCTTGTCTCTTGGATAGAATCATGTTCCATCGGGGTGTGGCTCGGCTGGACCAGACATTGGTGGAACGAGGCCTCTGTGAAACGAGAGCCAAGGCGCAACGCGCCATCATGGCCGGGCAAGTCCGTATCAATCAGCAATCAGCCCACAAGGCGAGCGACCGCGTGCGGGAGGGGGATTGTGTGGAACTGATCGCCAGCGACCGATATGTGAGCCGCGGTGGCCACAAACTCGAACACGCCTTGCAAACCTTTCCGATCCGCGTTTCCGGAGCATGTGCCCTCGATCTCGGAGCCAGTACGGGCGGATTCACCGATTGCCTGCTACAACACGAGGCCCGACGCGTCTGGGCCGTCGATGTCGGCCGCGGCCAACTCGCTTGGAAGTTGCGCCAAGACCCACGTGTCGTCGTGCTGGAACAAACCAATGCTCGGCACCTCACCCTGCAAACGTTCGGGCCCGAGCTGGTTCCATTCGACCTAATCGTAGCGGATTGTTCGTTTATTTCGCTTCAAAAAATCCTGCCTTCCGCAGAGCCTTTACTGCGTCCGGGCGGCCAACTGGTCGTGCTCATCAAACCCCAATTCGAAGCCGGCAAGGAAGAAGCTGATCGGGGAGAGGGCGTCATCCGTGATCCCGCCGTCCACCGGCGCGTGCTTTCCGAACTAGAAGAATTTGTCCGCGTGAAGATTCCCACACTACACTGGCGCGGCGTGACGGATTCCCCGTTACTGGGTCCTGCTGGCAACAAGGAATTCTTGGCTTGGCTCGAAAAAGACCTTCCGTGAAGAAAATCGGCAAAAAGATACGCCGGATCGGCATTATCGCCAACCCGGAGAAACCCCGGTGTGGCGCGTTGGTCCGCCGTGCCGCCGGTGCGCTTCGCCTCAGCCGATGCACGATCGCCTGCGATCCTGCCACTGCCGCAATCGTGCCGAATCTTTGGTCGCGAGTCACAACCATCCAAGAACTCGCGCTCACCTGCGACTTACTCCTCGTGGTTGGTGGAGACGGCAGCATGCTGCGGGTCGCCCGCGAAGTTGCCGGCACTTCGACACCGATCCTCGGGATTAACGCAGGCAACCTGGGCTTCCTCACTTCCATTCGGCCCGATCAGTTGACCGCCACACTCAAGGAAGTGGTTCAGGGCCGTTTTACAATCGAGGAACGCGCACTGCTGGAAGCCACCGTCCACCAAGGCGACAAACAATCCGTCCAGATCGCCTTCAACGATTTCGTCCTCAGCCGCGGGATCACTTCTCGCCTCATCGAACTGGAAGTGTCCGTCAATGGGGAACTCCTCACACGCTACCGATGCGACGGCTTCATCACCAGCTCACCCACAGGTTCCACTGCCTATTCCTTGGCGGCAGGTGGTGCCATTGTCAGTCCGGATACCGAGGCCTTGACTCTGACACCTATCTGCCCGCACACGCTCAGCATCCGCCCAGTGGTGGTGAGCCTGCAATCCACTGTCCAGGTCCGCCTTCTCAGCTCACGCTTGGCCGCCATCCTGGCCGCTGATGGACAACAACAGACCCCGCTGCACGCCGGGGATACCGTCTCCATCAGGCGCAGTGCTCGATCCGTTCAACTCCTCCGGTTGCATGGAACCAGCTTCTTTGCGACGCTTCGGCAAAAACTCGGATGGAGCGGAAGCAATGTGTAGCCTTAAAATGCGCAAATACCATTTCGACGAGTCGAAATTCATCCGAACCCAGAACTTATTCGATCCATGATCCGCCTGAAGGATATCGCCCAGGAAGCGGGCGTCTCGGTCATGACTGTTTCCAAGGCGCTTCGCGAAAAGCAGGACGTCTCGCCGTCGACTCGCGAACGTATCTGCAGCATTGCCCGGCGTATGGGTTACGTTCCCAACGCTGCTGCCCAAGGTCTGCGAAATCGACACACCCGATTACTCGGCGTGGTGATCCCCGCACCCACAGATCCCATCTATGCTCGAGTGATTTTCGCCATCGAAGAAATGGCCCATGAACTGGGGTACGATCTCCTTCTTGCACACACTCTCGGCCAACCCGGTCGCGAAGAAACCGTTTTGCGGCGACTCATCTCGCGCAATGTCGACGGGATCCTCATCTCACCCGTCTGGCGTCTGGACCAACAAGCTCCCATCTACGAAGAACTTCAACGCCGCGGGACCCCTGTCGTCATTCTCGGACATCGCGCGCCTTTTTGTGCGGCCTTTGCGAGTGTCGAGACTGATGACCTGAGTGCCAGCGCCTCGGTGACCCGTCACCTGGTGGAACTGGGACACCGACGGATTGCATTCTTTGCCGGTCCACAGATATCTGCCACCGCGCAGGAACGCCTGGATGGCTACCGGCGAGCGCTGCGGGAAGCGGGGATTCCTCTCGACGATCGACTGGTATTTAGTGCTGGATCGACCATTGAGGAAGGTGCGGCGGCGACGCTGCAGTTCATGCAGGAAAACCCGGGAGCCACCGCCATTCAAGCGGTCAATGATCTGGTCGCCATCGGCGCCGCTGAAACATTTCTAGGCCAGAGGGTCCGTATCCCCACCGATCTCTCGCTGGCGGGTTTTGGCAATGTTTTGGTGAGCGAATACTACCGAGTGCCGCTGACCACCGTCCGTCAACCCAAACTGCGCTTGGGATCGGTTGCGATGGAAACGCTTGTGAGGGTCATGAAAGGCGAACGCCCCGGTGCCAAGCGCCTCTCGGCTGAACTGGTCATTCGCCAAAGCACAAGCGCTCCGACCAGCCTGGAACCAAATACCACACCGCCTTAAGAATACTGGGCTCGGCACGGTATGGATCGTGGTCAGTGCCGCGGTCAGGGAAACAACACGTCCAAAAGAGCGTCCAGTTCCCGGTAGTCGGGGACACAAATGTCGGCGCCAACACCCAACAGTCGCTGACGTTTCCATTCATCCATCTGACCGGAACCGTTATTGGCTTCGTCACTGGCCACCGCCACCGCCAAGCCACCCACTTGTTTGGTATTCTCGATCTCGACATAACCATCCCCAAACGCCAGCAGCGAATGGCCTGGGATCTGATTTTCTGCCAGAATCCGCTCGATCACCATCTTCTTGCTGAACTTCTTGTAGTCGTCTTGCGCACCATAAATATGCCCTTTGAAGAAGTGCGCAATGTCCAACGCCTCAGCCTCGGCCTTAACGAATTGTTCATCAGTGCCGCTCGCCAAATACACCGGGAGATTCCGGGCCACCAACGCTTCCAGCAACGCTCGCGTCCCGTAGACCGTGAGGTCATCGCGCTGGATTCGCCCCGCCTTGATGCCTTCCACCCGGTGATGAATCCGAGCGTCGAGCCGTTTGAGGTATTCATGTTTATACTCCAACGGTTCCTGAGGCACACCACCCCGCTCGCGAACACGGTCCGCCAGCTGAATCATCTGATAAATCGTCTGCTTGCCGTTGAGCCTCATGATGTCTTCAAACGCCAACTGACGGCGTTGTTCATCGGTCTCACCCGACAGCGTTGGCAGAACTTCGGTAAACATTGGCACCATCACTTCCGGCCAACCCTGGCGCACCAGAGAAAGCGTCCCGTCGAAATCAAACAGGACATGCGTCAATCCAGCGCGCGGATGGAAGCCGGAAGCAAAATCCACCAAACCCTTAAAGTGATGTGCAAACATGAAGGTTCAGTATGCGAAGGCCGACACGGCGTCGTCGAGCTTTGTCCCAACGAGGTCGGCGATTCGGGCGCATCTCCTCGTAACCCGCGTCGCATTGGAAGCTGGGGCGAAACGCGGCAGAGGGCTGCCGCGCAAGCCGGAGGGCTGCCAGAGGGTAGCCAGAGGTTGAGCGCAGCGACACCCCCGGAGCATGGATCAAATGCATCCGCACCCTGAAAATCGGTTCTCCTCCCCAGGCTCTACGACCGCACTCACTACTTGACCACCATTTCCTTCAACCATGGCCAATAAGCTTGCCCGTACACCAACAACCCCACCAACGCGGCCAGCGCTAAGCTGTGGAAAAATACATAGCGCAAGATCGTTCCTTCCTTCCCATGATACCCCGTTGCGATACTCGCCACCACAATACTCTGAGCATCAATCATCTTGCCCATCACCCCTCCAGTGCTGTTGGCCGCACACATCAATACCGGGCTTAAACCCAACTGCTCGGCCGTGATCCGTTGTAAGGACCCGAACAAAACATTCGATGCCGTGTCGCTCCCTGTTAAAGCCACACCCAACCATCCTAGCAACGTACCAAAGAATGGATAAAGGGATCCCGTCCCCGCCAACGCCAACCCCAGCGTCGCATCCGCGCCCGAATACTTGGTCACATTCCCCAAGGCCAGCATCGCGGCAATCGTTAACAACGACCCCCGCACTTTCAACAAAGTGTCCCAATAAACTCGGGCTAATTCACGCGCCGAAAAACCCATGAGAAACCCACCCACAACCGCTGCCAACAAAATCGCCGTGCCGGTTGCCGACAGCCAGTTCAATCGGAACTCCGCTTTCTCAGGCGACACTTGCTTCACCACCGGCGGTGTCCGCGCGACCTGCAAATGCAATCCTGGCGTGGTAAACGACGGGGACGTAATCGCACCCGGCAACTTCAGATCACCACCGATAGACGGCAATCGCAACTCCGCCGTCATCGTTCCCAAGGTTTTCCGACCATCCAGCCAGTCCTTCATTTGAGGCACTCCCCAAGTAAACAAAAAGAGACTCAACACGATCCACGGCAGCCACGGCCCAGGCCTCGCGGCGCTGCCTGATAGCTTCCCCGAGTCCACGCCCTCGTTTGCTCCTCCTTCCTCAGCCCCAACTCCCCGTGCCGGCTTCGAATAGGTGACCAACTCCCGAGGCCGCCAAACGCGCAATAATGCCATCACGGCCGCAATCGAGGCCGTCGCTGCCGCGGCATCCACCAGCCAAGGACCGTGGAAATTCGACACCAAGAATTGTACCAAGCCAAAAGAAGCTCCCGCCACCAGCGCTACCGGCCAAACACCCAACATCCCGCGCCATCCACACATCGCCCAAACGATCCAGAATGGCACCAACAGCGAAAAGAATGGCAATTGACGCCCCGCCATCTGCGATAGTTTCAACACGTCCAACCCGGTGACCTGCGCCAAGGTGATGATCGGAATTCCCACGGCGCCAAACGCCACCGGCGCCGTGTTCGCAATCAGCGATAGCCCGGAAGCTTGTAACGGCTTGAACCCTAACTGCATCAGCATCGCCGCCGTAATCGCTACGGGTGTTCCAAAACCGGCAACCCCCTCAATGAACGCACCAAAGCTAAACGCAATCAGTATCACTTGAACACGCGCATCCGGCGCCATCGCCGCCAGAGTCCCACGCAATGCCTCGAATCTCCCGCACCGAACTGTCAACGCGTGCAAAAACATCACGTTCAACACGATCCAACCAATGGGAAATAACCCATAAGCCGCACCGTAACCGGCCGATCCCAAAGCAGCCGCAGCCGGCATTCGAAAGGCGAAAAATGCCACGGCTAAAGCCGCCCCCAGCCCCAACAACGCCGAAATCCAAATTCGCATATGGGCGAACGCGATGCATCCCAGCAACACCAGGACGGGCAACGAGGCAACCACGGTCGAAAGCACCGGGTTATTCAACGGATCATAGGTCTGCGACCAAGGCATGGATTGTGCGGCTGAGTCCACCCATTCTGTCTGGCATCAGTCTCCAACAGAAGTCTGTTCTTTAACAAATCACCAACAACTCGGTGAACAACCCGGTGAGCAACACACAACAACCCACACTTGAATCGCCGTGGCTTCCTGCAACGCTTCCAGAGCCTTTCTACGAACCATGCAGGACGAATTTAATTTCGCCGCGGCTGAAGTGGCCCCCGGCCCAGACGGACTCACCTCCTGGCGGGCACAACGCCTCTCAGTTCTCGACGCCCTCGCTCGCGCCAATGGATTGCCCATCGGCCATCGCTGTCATATCGAACTTCACGACGGCACATCGCTCGACGGACTTCTCCAACTCGAAACCGATAAATTGATTCTGGAGACCGAACGGAATCCCAAGCTGAAGCTTCGCATCAATCGCTGCACTTTCGCCGTGGCTGACATAAGTTCCGTCGCCCGAACGGACTAAGTTTGTGCCGGGTGCCATTTCCGAGCGCTTCGAAATCCTCGTCTGCGCTGCCACATTGGCACGTCCCACGTGCCGGCTCCCCTCCGTTCCCGATCTGAATGCCTTCATTGAAAGTCCACTCGACCACTTTCCGCTCTTCCAAATGGTTCGACCTTTCGTTCCCGCCCAAAAAGGACTATCACGTCGCTCGTGAAACTTTGCCGCTTTTCCACATCGTCTCATCCTTGGCCACGCGTCGGGGCCGTCGTCGGACCTGAACCCGATGCCCCAATTCTGGACCTCAGCACCACAGGCGTCACGCGGTTGGCCGATTTGCTGGCCTCACCCAACCTAACCAATGTGGTTCGTCGACTCTGCGAACAACGCGTTCATCGGTATGCTCCCGAAACCGTTTGTCTGTTGGCACCCGTGGAAGACCAGGAAGTCTGGGCGGCAGGCGTCACTTATCTTCGAAGCAAGGCCGCGCGCATGGAAGAATCCCAATACAGCGCGACCGCCTATGACCGGGTCTACGATGCCGAACGACCCGAGATATTCTTCAAATCCGCCGGACGCAAAGTTTCGCCGCCTGACGGCCCCGTGGGGATCCGAAGCGACGCCAAATGGAATGTGCCCGAACCTGAACTGGCCCTGGTTCTGGATCCACGCGGCACAATTGTCGGATACACGGTCGGCAACGACATGAGTTCGCGCGATATCGAAGGCGATAACATTCTCTATTTGCCCCAGGCCAAGGTTTACAAACATTCCTGTGCGCTGGGACCATACATTCGAATCGGCGCGACCGAAACCGAAGCCCGTGAGTGGACCATCCGTCTGCGGATCCATCGGGACGGTCAAGCCGCGTTCACCGGCGAAACCAGCGTCGGGAAGATCAAGCGCACGTTTCCTGAGCTGGCTCGATGGCTGTTTCAATGTCAGGAAATGCCCAGCGGAGCCATTCTCCTGACCGGCACCGGCTTGGTCCCACCCAACGAATTCACTCTCGCACCAGGAGATCACGTGCACATTGAAATCTCCGGCATCGGCGTCCTGGAAAATTCGGTGGTGGTGGTCTGAACTCAGCGCTTGCGAAATCCGCTGTCGCCATGTTTTGGAGCGCGGTGGCCCTCCCTCATCTTTGTCTCTAAAGATCCCCTCTAGACATTTGTCCAAGTGTTACGCATGCTGGATGAATGTTAGACGCCATCCGTGTTGCCGGTCGTTGGGTCAGAAAATCTCTCTTGGAACGATTGACGGCTCAAAGTCAGG
>SXSK01000127.1 GCA_005793375.1 Verrucomicrobiales bacterium
GCGCTCGAACCCCGCCACGTACACCGGCATGTTCAATGAAATCCGCGACCTTTTCGCTTCCATCCCAAGCGCTCGGGTACGCGGCTATGACGCCGGAAGATTCAGCTTCAATGTCAAAGGCGGCCGCTGCGAAAAGTGCGAAGGGGACGGCGTCATCAAGATCGAAATGCATTTTCTTCCGCCCGTCTACGTCACTTGCGAAGCCTGCGGCAGTCGTCGCTACAACCGGGAAACGCTGGAGATCACCTATAAAGGTCGGAATATCGCCGATGTGCTGGATCTGACCGTCGATGAAGCCGTAAACTTCTTTCGGGCGATCCCCAAGTTGTACGAACCGGCATTAACGCTCGCCGAGGTCGGGTTGGGATACCTGCGACTCGGTCAAGCCGCCACCACGTTGTCCGGGGGCGAAGCTCAACGACTCAAACTCGCGGCGGAACTTAGCCGACGTCAGACCGGCCGTGTCTTGTATCTTTTGGACGAACCCACCACCGGATTACATTTCCACGACATCGCCAAACTCTTGGAAGTCTTGTTCAAACTTCGCAACTCGGGAAACACCTTGGTGGTGATCGAGCATAACTTGGATGTCATCAAAGTGGCGGATTGGGTGATCGATTTGGGGCCCGAAGGCGGTTCTGGCGGCGGTTCGATTCTTGCGACGGGCACCCCGGAACAAATCGCCGCTGTTCCCGAAAGCTACACCGGCTATTTTCTAGCTCGCGTGCTGAACCATCCAACCCGATGATCGCCCAACGCATGGGCTCTGCGTCGCGCCATCAACCAAGCGATCGTGTGTGGAGTTGCCTCGCCCGGGATGGCTCCCGGACCGGCAGCTGTTCACAGACGTCTTCCTGCCGGAAATCACCTCGAGCGGCAATGTCCAATCGCCGAACGAGCCGTTTCTGGTGGCAACTTCTTTTTGGGGTCCACCTGGGTTTCGCCAGCGGCCTGGTCTGCCTGCCCGCTCACGCCCAAAATCAGGCGCCCGCAGCAAAAGGCCCTTCTACAAACGCGTCCCCAGCTCCGGTTACCGCCAAACCCGAAGCCACCAAGCCCCCGCCGGCTCCGGCTCCTGCTCCGACGCTAACTCCAGCTCCCACTCCAGTTGCGGTAGTCGCCCCGCCTCCAAACCCAAGCTTAACGCCCGATCGCATTGCCTTCACCGCAGCCGTGGCTGCCATGGAGGACAGACAGTTTGATCGAGCCGTAAAAGAATTCACGGAATTCCAAGCCAAGTTCCCGGAGTCCCCGTTCAAAGCTGAAGCCGTTGAGCGCGCCTTGCAGGCCACCGGTGAATCCTTCCTGCAGCGCGAGGACTACACCAACGCGGCCACCACTTTGGCCAAGTTTCAGAGCACTTACACCAACTCACCCCGCGCTGTCCTCGCCGCTCTGGGTGAGGCGAGTGCCCGATTGCGTCTCAACGATTTCTCCAAAACCATCGCCGTCCTGACCGATCCTAAGGGAGCCTTCCAACAGGCGCTCTCAACCAACTCGCCTCCAGAGGCATTGTTCCTCGGTTTGTTCATACTCGCCGAAGCGCGCCTGCGCACCCAAGCTCCAGACGCCGCGCTGGAAACCCTGGACCGAGCCGCCAGCCTGGCCCGCACACCCGCCGAACAGTGGAGCCAGCAACAACTGCGGGTCGAGGTTCTCACCGCCGCCAACCGCATCGATGCCGCCATCGCTGCCGGAGAAAAACTGCGCGACCTCAGCCAGAATGAAACACTGAAATCAAAGCGCGCAGGATCCAACGAACAGCTCGCTCAGTTATATGATCGCGCGGGCAAAACCGATCGCGCACGACTCACTTGGGAGGCCAATCTCTCGACCGATATTCCCATCGACGCCCGTCACCGCGCCGCGATCCGCGTGGCCGAATTCTTCCTGCAATCGGGCGAGGTCCAAATCGCTCGACAACGATTGGAGGATTTTCTGAGGACCAGCGGTTCCGATGGGGGGAGCACTCGGGTCCGATTAATGCTGGGCCAGACCCTTTTTCGCCAATATATGTCCCTGCGCGGCGCCAAAACCAACAGCGTCCCGCTCGAAGCCACCGCGCTGCTTACCCAAGCCACTCAACAACTTGATGCGGTCGCCACCAACACCACCGATACCACGACCGTGCCTCTCGCCCAATTGGGACGCGGTTGGTGCCTGTGGGAACAAGCGGTGATCGGACTGGCAACGAACCGGTTTAGTGAAGCTTCGGAGGCGTTTCGAATCGCCGCTGAACGTCTCCCCCACTCGATCGATCAAGCCATCGCCCGATTCAAACACGCCGATTGCCTGCTCAACCTCAAGCAACCCGCCCTGGCACTCACCAACTACCTCCTCGTCAGCGAACGTTACAAGGACCTCCCCAAGGTCCAAGCGGAACTCGCCGAATCCGCGCTCTTGCAATCGGCTCTCGTTGCCACCGACCTCGGTAATCTCGATACCGCCTATCAGGCTGCCGAACGTCTGCTGAACCTCGACAATTCCGGCGAGGAATTGCAAAAGTCGGTCCTGTTGGCAGGACAAACCCTCGCGAGCGCCGGCGGAGGCACTCAGGCCAGAAGTCTCTTCGCCCAATTCTCCGCGAAATTTCACTCAGCTCCACTCCGGGCGGATGCACAACTCGCCATCGCATCTTCGTTCATGAGGGAGGAAAATTGGACCAACGCCATCGTCGTCTTGAATCCGTGGGTCTCCACCTACGCCACCAACCACTCCGCCTCGCCCCGGGCGCAATTCGACCTCGCCTGGGCACTTGAACAAGCCGGACTTGCCACAAACTCCGTCGTCACTTTCCGCAATCTGGTCACCAAGTACCCCAACCATCCCCTCGCCCAAACCGCTCTCTTGCTGCTCGGCGATCGCTATAGCGCCCGCGGGGACTTCGCCAACGCCGAACAGGCGTTCATCACGATCTTCACGAATACTGCCTGGGCCGCGACTTCGGCGCAACAACATGCCTACCTCGGCGCCGCCCGCGCCGCCCTCGCCCGCGGCAGCTCACCGACCGCCCGCGACCGACTCAACACCCTCATCAACGATCCCAGCTGCCCCACCAACCTGCTCGCCGAAGCCTTTTTCTGGCTCGGCACCGCCTGGTACGACGAAGTCCCAGAGGTCCGAACCAATGTCGTCGGTAACTTCACCGAGGCTATGAAGGCCTTTAGCAAGGTAGAACGATTCGCGTCTCCTAATGACGAATGGACTCCTCAGGCTTGGTGCCTCATCGGGCAATGCGCCCTCCAAATCGCTGCCGTCGATTCCAAGTTCTACGCCACCGCCAACACCAATTTCCTCAAAACGGTCCGCTCACCCACCGCCGATGTCACCTGGCGCAGCCGCGCTGCCATCGGCCTTGCCAATGTCGCCCGACGCACAGGCCAGCCTGAATCCGCCTTGGAATACTACCAGGACGTCTACTACGGCAAGCTTCGCAAACCCAACGAAGATCTGGATCCCTTCTACACATGGCGCGCCGGCCTCGAGGCCTGCCAGTTACTCGAAGAACAGGGTCGCAAGACCGAAGCCATTCGAGTCTGCGAACGATTGGGCGAAATCTTTCCGTCACAAAAACCCCTCCTCGAAAAACGCATCCACGCTCTCAAAGAGACCGGGTAAAAACCTGCACAAGGCGTCGTTCGGCCAGAATTCTTCACCACCCCACACCTGGTTTAGCCCACGCGCACCCAACATCCCACAGTCGCCTCGATCAAGCTTCCAAGCCAGTGTCTGCCAAGTCGAGCCCCGGGCCCTTCTTCTGATTGCGACCTAACTTGCCCCCGTGCGACCCTCTGATAGCCTTTCCCCGTGTTACGCGCCGCCCGTCTTGCCGCCATCGCCACTTGGGTGCTCCTTTGCAACGCCCACGGAGCCGATCGCACCTTCGATTTCACCACCAATGCCGTCAACCAAATCCCCTTCGGCTGGCGCGCCTTCCTCGCCGGTGAGGGCAAACCCGGCGATTGGAAGGTCATCCTGGAGGACGTCCCACCGACACTAGCGCCGATCAGCCCCAACGCTCCCAACATCACCAAACAGGCCGTCGTCTCCCAAACCGCTTCAGACATCACCGATGAACGGTTCCCCATCCTCATTTTCGATGGCGAAAAATACGGCGAGTTCACCTTCAACGTTCGATTCAAAATCGTCGGGGGCGCCGTCGAACAGATCGGCGGCGTGGTATTCCGAGTTCAGGATGAAAAGAACTTCTACGTCGTTCGCGCCAGCTCTCTCGGCGGCAATCTCCGCTTCTACAAATTCGTCGATGGCAAACGCCAGCCAGCCAGCGGGCCCTCCCTCGAAATCCCCAAGGGCATCTGGCATACCCTCAGCATCGAGGGCAGTGGCAATCGATTCCGCGTCCGCTTGAACGGCAAAGACGCCATTCCGGACATCACCGATAATTCCTTCCCAACCGGGAAGGTCGGGTTCATGACCAAATCCGATTCCCAAGTTCTATTCGTTGATCCTCGCATCGTTTACAAACCCATCCAATCTTTGGCGTCTTCCATGGTCCGGACCGCCATGGAGAAAAACCCTCGGATCCTCAACCTGCGCATTTACGGGCGCACCGGGGACAATCCAGACTTCCGGGTCCTGGCAAGCAGCCGTGCGGCCGATGTCGGCCAACTCGCCACCAAAACCGAACAGGATGTCATGGCCCGCAACGTGCCATTTTTGGGAAAGGAAAAGGAAGAAGTCCGAATCACTTACCCTCTTCACGATCGCAATGGTGAGACGATTGGGGCAGTCAAGTTCACGCTGCGCTCCTTCAAAGGCCAGACCGAAGTCAACGCCCTCGCCCGCGTCGCGCCCATCGTCAAAGAAATGAACCAACAGATCGGCGCCGCAAACGATCTCACGGAATAAATCGAACGGGCGCCTCTCCGAGTTACCGGTGCCTTTGAGCGCGCTGGCCCTCCACCGCTTTTAGTAAATTCCCCGGACGACTCATTTCCAAATGGCGGCAACTCGGAGAAGCGCCCAATGGAACCGATCCGGGCCTGCAGTTTGAACTCGGATTGAGGTTTCTGATAGGAGTGGTCTGGCGAAACTCCCAGGCCGTTGGGATGGATCACTCGACAGTTCCATAAACTTCTGGGAACCGCTGCTCCATGATCCACCCGCGAATTCTGAAACAGGGTGCTAGGCAATTTTCCCCTAGCACTGGGTAATATCACCCAACACTGACTTCCTCTAGCGGACGACGGATCCACCGACACCCCGTAAAAGCGGCGATTTCTCAACGATCTTAAAACGATTTCAAACTTTTTAGGATCTGGCAAATCCCTTGCTGTATTCGCGTTTATGAAATCGGCCGTCTTTTTGGAGCGGGATGGGATCCTGAATATGTGCGCCGTACAAAACCAACGTCAGGTTGTCCCTCTCCGCGTCGAAGAATTTAAGATTGTTGAGGAAGCTCGCGAATTGCTATTGCCGCTGAAGCGCGCCGGTTTCCTGCTTATCGTTGCCACCAACCAACCGGCTGTCTCTCAAGGACTCCTGTCGCGCAACGAGTTGGACATGATGCACGCCATCCTCCGCAAGAAACTCTCGATCGACGACGTCCTGGTCTGCCCCTACGACGACGAAAGCCATCCATGCTGCAAACCACAGCCCGGTCTGTTCATGGAAGCCGCCTTCAAGTGGAGTCTCGATTTGGACCAATCGTTTGTGATTTCGGACAAGTGGCAGGATGCCAAAGCAGCCCAAATCGCCGGATGCACTTCAGTCCTCGTTCGCTCCCCATGGACCGGTGACGACCATCACGACTTCATTGTCGAGGATCTCAAGGCGGCAACGAAAAAAATCCTGCAGCTCTATTCGCAACGGTTCACAGTTGCCACCGGCACCTGACCAAACGAGGCAACGACGCGAACTGAGGTCTGGGTTAGACACCCCTTGTTCTGTCAGAGTTCACCCACGCCAGACGACCGAGCCGCCCACGATCGTGTACCGCGCCTTGCCCCGGAGTCGCCACCCATGAAACGGATCATTGCGCGATTTGCTCGCCGTTTCCTCCCGGAGTCGTATCCAAACGGCATGGGGATCAAAAACCGTGATATCTCCGAGTGCGCCCGGTGCCAAGGTCCCGCGGCCGTCACTGAATCGCAGCAAACGAGCTGGATTCACCGTGAAAAGGGCCAACAACGCTGACAGCGAAAGGCGTCCGGTATGATAAAGCTGCATCAACGACAGCGCCAATTCCACTTCCAGGCCGGTGATGCCGAACGGGGCCTGGTCAAACTCGACTTCCTTCTCCGACTCGGTATGCGGCGCGTGATCACTCCCTATGATCGTGAGTGTCCCGTCCGCCAACCCCGCAAGGATCGCCTCCCGATCCGCCCCTGATCGCAAGGGCGGATTCATCTTAAAATTCGTGTCGTAAGACGGCCAACTCGGCAACGAGACGCCTTCAAAAAACCTCGATGCCAATTCCAGGCCATCGTGTCGCCAGAACTCCTCGCTGCCGGCAACGCAGGCATCCGTGAGCGTGAAATGATGTGGGCACGCCTCGCCCGAAATCGGAATACCCCTCCGGCGCGCCTCTCGAATTAATCGAACACTGCCCTCCGCACTTAAATGCTGACAATGAATTGGGGTCCCGGTTTTTTCAGCCAGCAGGATGTTTCGAGCCACGATCATCTCCTCCCCGGCGGACGGCCAACCGCGCAACCCCAACACGGTGCTCCAATACCCCTCGTGCATGACCCCATCGGTGACCAGACCGTAATCCTGGCAATGGTCCATGATTGGCAGCCCGAACATGAGGGCGTACTCACTAGCTCGACGCATGAGTTCGTTGTTCTGGATACAATGGCCGTCGTCAGTTAGGGCCACGACACCGGCTTTGGACAACGACCCGATAGGCGCCAATTCCTGACCTTCAATCCCTTTGGTCAGAGTGCCAGTAACTTCCACCCGAACTTTGGCGGAGCGGGCTTTTTCATGGATGAGTGCGACCGTGCCAGCGCTGTCGATGCGAGGCAGGGTATTGGGCATGCAGACAATCGTCGTAAAGCCACCGCGCGCGGCGCATTCGGCACCGGTTTGGATGGTTTCTTTGGCTGCCTGTCCCGGTTCGCGCAAGTGAACGTGGAGATCGATCAATCCCGGGCAAACCACCAATCCAGAGACCTCCAAACGCTCCGCACCGGCGGCGGCAGCCGTCGCGACCAGTTGCGGAGCCACCGCCTCGATCCGGCCTTCCCGGACCAGGACATCGGCGACCTGGTCGAAACCAGTGGACGGATCGATCACTCGACCCCCGACAAGAAGCAGTGCACTCATGTTTTCCGACGCAAACTAGCCGTCCGCGAATTGACAAGGCAAGCATCACACGCCAGCGTAGGTCCGTTCGCTACGCGGATATGCGGGTGTAGCTCAATGGTAGAGCGCC
>SXSK01000014.1 GCA_005793375.1 Verrucomicrobiales bacterium
CAGATTAACGGGCGGGCCAGTTCCGCGCAAGCTAAAAATGTCGTCGGGTGCGATCGACAGCTTTCCAACCGTCGCGCCAAGAACGGCGCTTTTCCCCTTCATCTTCCAAACTTTAAGTGAACTGTCGCTGTAGTGCTAAGCCAAAATCCCCCGGATCAATTCACCTTCAACATCGGTCAGGCGATAATCGCGCCCCTGGAACCGGTAGGTCAGCCGTTCGTGATTAAATCCAAGTTGATGCAACAGGGTCGCCTGCAGGTCGTGAATGGTGACTTTGTTTTGGGCAACACTGAAACCCAACTCATCGGATTCCCCATACATCGTCCCGCCTTTGATCCCGCCCCCGGCGACCATCATACTATAACAGTCTGGAAAGTGGTCGCGTCCGAGAATGTCACCTTTGGCGGTGCGGCCCTCACGGAATGGAGTGCGACCAAACTCGCCACCCAAAACGACAAGTGTCTCATCCAAAAGTCCGCGCTGCTTCAAATCCTTTAGCAAGGCCGCCACGGGTCGATCCATCGTCGCACATTTTTTCGTCAGGCCATCTCGAATGTCTTCGCCGGGTCCGGTGCCGTGGAAATCCCAACCCCAGTCAAACAATTGCACGTAACGGACCCCCTGCTCCACCAGACGTCGCGCAAGAAGGCAGTTGTTGGCGAAACTGGATTCGCCGGGCTTGGCGCCGTAGGCACTAATGGTTGCTGCGGATTCGCGGTTGATGTCCATGACTTCTGGAACGGACATCTGCATCCGATACGCGAGTTCGTATTGGGCAATGCGAGTCTGCGTTTCTGGGTGCCCCAATTCGCGAGACTGGATCTGATTCAAATCACGCAAGGCATCCAGGCTCAAACGGCGTACATCGCGATCCATTCCGTCGGGATCAGACGCATAAAGCACCGGTTCCCCTTTGGAACGACACTGAACACCCTGGTACACCGAGGGCAGGAAGCCACTGCCAAACGAGTTTTTGCCTCCATTGGGCTGCACCCCACTCGAGATCAAGACGACAAACCCAGGTAAGTTTTGGTTCTCGGTTCCCAAACCGTAGGTCACCCAGGCACCGATGGATGGGCGGCCCGGGCGTGGTGAACCTGTGTAAACCAGCAGTTCGGCGGGAGCATGGTTGAACTGATCGGTGGTCATGGACCGGATGACGCACAGGTCATCGGCAACGGTTCGAAGATTGGGAAGCGCATCCGAAAGCCAGACACCACCCTGTCCGCATTGGGCGAAAGTGCGAGGGGTTCCAAGCAACTTGGGGACGCCTGACGTAAAGGCGAAACGTTTCCCTTTCAGAAAAGCGTCGGGGCAATCCTGGCCATTCCGTTTGACCAACTCCGGTTTGTAATCGAACAGATCCAAGTGCGGTGGCGAACCGGTGAGGTGAAGGTAGATCACCTTGTTTGCCCGCCCCTGAAACTGGGGCTTCTTGGGGATCAGCGGATCCGCGGAAGCGGGCGCCGCTGCGTTTAGTGAATTGCCCAGCAGCGAGCCTAGAGCAATCGAACCTAGTCCGTAGGCGGACTTGCCCAAAAAATGGCGGCGAGTCAGGGCCTCAAGTCGGTCAAAGTTTGGATTCATAAGTGGTACAATTCCATCAGCGCTTCATCAGCAATTCATCCAGGTTCAACAACACATTTCCCACCACCGTCAATGCAGCCATTTCTGCCACATCCGATCCCGCAGGCAAGTCACCCAGGGGTTTAGTCGCGACCAAACGCGCCTTTTCTGGATCGGCTCGGTATCGTTCCAGGGCTTTCGAATAGACGTTAACCAGTCGGCTTAGCTCTTCGTCAGAGGGCGGCCGACTCAGGCACAACCGGAACCCATGCTGCGCTCGGTCTAAGGCGGCCGAACCCTGGCTCGCCATTCGTCGCGCCAAGGCTTGGGCCGCTTCCATATACACCGGATCATTCAGCGTGACGAGCGCTTGCAACGGCGTGTTCGATCGTTCACGCCGGACCAAACAGACTTCGCGGTTTGGCGCATCAAAAGTCGCCATGGATGGATAAGGATTCGACCGGCGCCAGGTCGTATAGATTCCGCGCCGATAACGATCCTCACCACCGCTGGTGTCCCAGTCCGTACCGCTCCCGAATGCCGCGCTCAATCCCAGCTTGGGCTGCGGCGGCTTGACCGGTGGCCCAAACATTTTTGAGCTCAACAGCCCTCCCAAAAACAGCGCCTGATCTCGAATCATTTCAGCCGACAGCCGGAATCGCGGACCACGAGCCAGCACTCGATTCTCAGGATCTTGAGCTGCTTGCTCCGGTGTCACTTTGGAACTCTGACGGTACGCCGCCGATGTCACCATTAGACGCAGGATGTGGTTCACATCCCATCCTTTCTCCATCAATTCCACTGCCAGCCAATCCAGCAATTCGGGATGCGAGGGCAATTCGCCCTGCGCGCCGAATTCTTCGCTGGTGCGCACCAAACCGACCCCGAAGATGGATTCCCAAAATCGGTTCACGACGACCCGCGCGGTCAGCGGATTCTCTGGGCTGACCAACCATTGGGCAAACCCAAGGCGATCCACGGGAAGTTCCTCCTGCGGCCGATGAAAAGTGGCGGGAAGCCCTTCGCGCAATTCCTTGCCAAGCTCCAACCAATTGCCTCGCTTCTGAAGCTGGGTTTTCCGGCGCTGATCCACGGCCAATTCACGCAGGACCGGCACCGTGGTGTAGGGTTTGGATTCGTTTAACCGCTTTTTCAGGTGTGCCAATTGGTCGCGGTTGGGCTGCAGCGATGGGGCGGTGGTCAGGAAATAACGCTGCAATTCCCCTCGCTGTGCTTCTGTTCGAGAGGCCGCGGGCGTCCGCAGAATCGACAACGGCATCGCAGGAATGCGGGCCAATTCATTAGCCCGAAGGTCCGATGATTTGGCCAAACGGAATTGCGCCACTGTCGCAAACTCATTCTTCGATTGCTGCTCAATGGTCACCACCACCTTCGAACCAGGGCTGAGTTCGAGTGGCGCCGACGGAAATAGATCGAGCGCATGGCGTTCGCCGAATTTGGGCCCAATCGCCCAACCTCGATTCTGAGGATCCTTGTTGTCCACCACCACCCCGGCCTCAAACCCCTTTTCCGAGTAATTCGCCACGGCCACCGAAATGGGTATCGGGCGGGTTCCATCCACCCGCGTTTCCAAACTAGGCTTCGGTATCTGCCCGGCCACTTGTTCCCATAGAATCTCACGACGCTCGCCGAGAAGTGAAATTTTGAAACCCTTCAAGCGATCCTCGACCCCGTCGGTGCGATTCCATACCACCACGCGATCCACGGTTTGGGAGGACTTAAGGTCCACTTCCCACCAGGGATCATCCGTGGTTTCCGTATGGGTGGTGGATTTGGCTCCGTTAAAATCTCCGTTGGTATTGCCGTCAATTGCCAGCTTCGCAGGACCGTTGTAAGCCGTAGAACTCTGCTTGGCCTCGCCGCCGCGAGCGACATTGTTGGTCCCTTGAAAGGCTTGAACCTCAGCCAGCGAAAGAATTCGTTGCTTTCCAGGCAATTCAATCCGTACGTAACGACCCGCAATCTGCGATCCCTGCGGCGGAATCAGCGTGCCCGTGACGCGGGTCACCACAAAATTGCCTCCAGCATGGCCCACACCACCACTAGGGGACGTCTCTTGAGGCAACACCTCCAACCGGACTGCAGTAACCGTCTGGTTCGTCACCACGGGCAATTCAACTCGGTAGGTATCGGTCTTGCCACCCCGCGCCACTTGCACGACGCCACTTTCGGAAGTTTTGATGGCCGCATCCGCCTGAGACACGACATGGTTAGGATTCCAATTCTCCCAGGCGATGGGCGTTTCCAATCGCTTTTCCCAAACGGCTTGTTCGTGGTCCAGTTCCGAGGTGGGAGTCTGAAGCAACTTCTCCAATCGGCCGGCGCCCATCTGCCATTGCTTGCGCTGAAGTTTTTGTTCCGCTGTATAAAGGGGTAGTATGGGGCTCTCATCACCGCGATCGGCATCCGCCGTGTTGTTTAAGACGGCATACAACTGGAAATACTCCTCCTGGGTGATGGGATCATACTTGTGATTGTGGCATTGGGCGCAGTTGATGGTGGTGCCCATCCAGACCGCCATGGTGGTGTTCACACGATCCACGACGGCCACATTGCGGTACTCTTCATCATTTGTACCCCCTTCATTGTTGGTCATTGTGTTCCGGTGAAATGCCGTGGCAACCACCTGTTCATCGGTCGGTTCTGGCAACAAATCTCCCGCAAGTTGCTCGACGGTAAACTGGTCGAACGGCTTGTTAGCGTTGAAGGAGCGGATCACATAATCGCGGTAGGCCCAAATGGTGCGGGCGGGATCGTCCGCGTAGCCACTCGAGTCCGCGTACCTCGCCTGGTCTAACCATAGCCGCGCCCAATGTTCGCCAAAGGAGTCTTTCTTGAACAGGCGCTCCACATATCGTTCGTAAGCTCCGGGGTCCTTGTCCGCCGTTGCCTCATCCACCTCGGCTAATGTCGGCGGCAACCCAGTTAGGTCGAGCGACACACGCCGAATTAAGGCTAATCGATCGGCTTCCACCGCAGGCTGCAATGTCTCCTTTTCCAGGCGCGCCAGGATGAATGAATCAATGCCATTCTTCGGCCAAGCCGCAGACCGAACCACCGGCAGTACCGGCCGGACTGGCTTCACGTAGGCCCAATGCCGCGAATAGGTCGCGCCTTGCTCAATCCATCGTCTCAGCACTGCCACGTCCTTGGCCGTGAGTTGCTTTCCTGAGTCCGGAGGCGGCATATGGTCATCCGAGTCGGTGGTGGTAATCCGACGGATCAATTCGCTCTTCTCCGGGTGCCCCGGCACCACCGCGGCATGGTCGCCCCGAGTCGCCAGCGCGCTCTCCGCCAAATCTAGCCGTAATCCCTGCTTCCCATCTGCTTTGACCTTGCTGTCTGGCCCATGGCACTTGAAACAGTTTTCCGATAAGACGCGTCGCACGTCGCGGTTAAAATCGACGGTGTCGGTCGGGGCCGCTGCATTGCCCCTCACGCCAAGTTCCAGCGCCAACACGACCGCCGCAGCCATGGCATGTCGGCCGACGCCCTTCCGGCCCCTTTGAAAGGCACTGCCAGATTCAGTATTCATAACATTCACTTCCTTCGCAACGCCACCCTGACAACTGATGAAAACTCACACTCGGGTGCCTCAGTAGAATCACCCGAACCAACTATCACGTCAACACAACCGAGTTCAATAACCCTTGTGAGGGCTCATTCCTCCCGGCATGGTCTGAGGAGTCCCATGACCCACCCAATGTCCACACCACATCCGCTGGAGCTTGCCTGCAGACTGTGCGCCGGCACTCTGGCAGTGGTGTTGGGGACACTCACCGGCTGCGGCCGTGCCCCCCAATCCGCCCCGGAGCCTGCCGCCGCCCAACCGTCTACCAACCTTTCATCCCCCACCAGTTCCACCGCTCCCAAAGGCATGGTCTGGATCCCACTTGGATCGTTTATCATGGGATCTGATAACGGGACTCCCGACGAACGGCCCGCCCATACCGTCGAGATGCATGGTTTCTGGATGGATCAGACGGAGGTCACCAACGAAGAATTCGCGCGTTTCGTCGAGGCTACCAAGTACGTGACCCTCGCAGAAAGACCACCAGATCCCAGTCAATTCCCCGATGCGCCTCCAGAAAACTTGGTTCCAGGGGCCGGGGTTTTTTCCCCGGCACCGGATATCGAGTCATTGGAGAATCATCTGGCATGGTGGCGATGGCAGCCTGGCGCGAATTGGAAGCATCCCGAAGGCCCCGGATCTAACTTCGCTGGGCGTGAACGCCATCCTGTGGTGCACGTATGCTGGGACGACGCACAAGCCTACGCCAAATGGGCTGGGAAACGATTACCCACCGAAGCGGAGTGGGAGTACGCCGCACGCGGAGGCCAGAGGGGCCAACCTTATGTCTGGGGAAACGACGCCCCCAACCCATCACACGCCAACATCTGGCAGGGGCATTTTCCCAAAATCAACACGGCAGCCGATGGCTGGCGAGCCACAGCTCCCGTTGCGACCTATCCACCGAATGGCTTCGGGTTGTTCGACATGGCCGGCAATGTTTGGGAATGGTGTGCGGATTGGTATCGACCCGACACTTATGCCAACAGCGCGGTCCAGGATCCCAAAGGGCCGTCGACCAGCTATGATCCGCAGGAACCCCTTACAGCAAAACGCGTCATGCGTGGCGGATCTTACTTGTGCAGTGATGTTTATTGCAGTGGGTATCGTCCAAGTGCTCGAATGAAATCCTCTCCAGACACAGGACTTGCCCACACCGGATTTCGATGTGTCAAAGACCCGTGAGCAGCCCCGGTCAAACGGTGCGGACGATCAACCTGCGCCGCCCGAAGACGGCTTTTTTGGCCCCCCCTTCAGCAAGGCAACCGCGAAATCCCGGTTCATTCGAGCGATAAAATCCAAGCTAATGGACTTTGGACACACCGCCTCGCAACTTCCAGTGACCGTGCACGCCCCAAAACCTTCCTCGTCCATCTGCTGGACCATCGCGGTCACACGTCGGTGACGCTCCGGTTGACCTTGAGGCAACAACCCGAAGTGGGAAACTTTTGCAGAAACAAAGAGCATTGCGCTCGCGTTCTTGCAAGCCGCCACGCAGGCACCACACCCAATACATTGGGCGGCATCCATGGCCAGGTCGGAGTTCTCTTTAGGGATCAGGATGGAATTAGCGTCGGGCGTACTGCCAGTGCGGACGCTGATGAAACCGCCGGCCTGTTGAATGCGGTCAAACGACTTACGGTCGCAAACGAGGTCTTTGATGATGGGAAATGGCCGGGCACGGAACGGTTCGATGACGATTTCGACGCCGTTCCTAAAGCTGCGCATGTAGGTCTGGCAAGTGGCGACTCCCTGGTGTGGTCCATGCGGTTTGCCATCGATAACCAAGGAACACGTACCGCAAATCCCTTCACGGCAGTCGTGATCGAAAGCTATCGGATCTTCTCCTCGGCCGGCTAAGTCCTCGTTGACGACATCCAGCATCTCCAGAAAGGACATGTTGGGATTGAGCTCGGGGGATTGGTAGATTTGAAATCCACCGGGGGCTTTCTGGTCTTTCTGTCGCCAGACTTTAAGCGTTACCTTCATAGGTTCGAGGTCGGAATGGTTGGTCGATCGTCGTTGCGAGCTGCCGGTTTCATTTGTAGGAGCGGGTGCTCATCTTGACCTCTTCATAAACGAGAGGCTCCTTGTTCAAAACGGGAGCCCGACCAGCACCGGCATACTCCCACGCGGCGACATGCGCAAAGGCGTCGTCACGACGCTTAACGTCTCCTGGGTTCACGAGGCCTTGTTGTGTTTCTGGATCCGCTGGAGTGTACTGGTATTCTTCACGGAAATGGCCGCCGCAACTCTCTTCGCGTTCCAACGCATCACGGCACATCAAATCGCCAAGTTCGATAAAATCGGCCACGCGACCAGCCGATTCCAATGATTGGTTCCAACCGTTGGGTTCGCCGAGAACTTGGACGTTCTTCCAGTACTCCTCCCGCAGGGCAGGTAATAATTGCAGCGCCTTTTCAAGCCCCTTTTTGTTGCGCGCCATGCCGCAGTAGTCCCACATGATTTTGCCCAACTCCTTGTGGAAACTCGCTGGTGTCCGCTTGCCGTTACATGACAAAAGTTTCTTCGTCAGCATCCGCACGTTTTCCTCGGCTTCACGGAATGCCGCGTGGTCGGTTCCAGCCCGACTCCTCGGCTTCACCGTCGACAAATACGTGGCAATGGTCGAGGGGAGCACAAAATAACCGTCCGCCAAGCCCTGCATCAGCGCACTCGCCCCCAACCGGTTCGCGCCATGATCCGAGAAATTGGCCTCACCCAAGACAAACAATCCCGAAATATTCGACATCAAGTTGTAATCCACCCACAGACCACCCATCGTATAATGAACTGCCGGGTAAATGCGCATCGGGGTCTTGTACGCATCCTCGTCTGTAATTTCCTGATACATCGCAAAGAGATTACCATACCGCTCGCGCACTCGGTCTTCACTCAGGCGACGGATCGCGTCGGAAAAGTCCAGGTAGACACCCAAACCCGTGAGCCCAATGCCCCGGCCTTCGTCGCACACCGTTTTGGCCGCTCGACTGGCAATGTCGCGGGGAGCCAAATTTCCAAAGGCTGAATACATCCGTTCCAGATAGTAATCGCGATCTCCCTCCGCGATCTCGCGCGGGTCCTTTTTGCAGTCTTCCTTCCGCTTCGGAACCCAAACGCGTCCATCATTGCGCAGGGATTCCGACATGAGTGTCAGCTTGGATTGGTAGTCGCCGCTGACCGGAATACAGGTGGGATGAATTTGTGTGTAGCAGGGGTTGGCCAAGCAGGCTCCTCGACGATAAGCCCTCCAAATGGCGGTCGTATTCGAACCTCGGGCATACGTGCTGAGATTAAATACATTGCCGTAACCTCCGGTCGCCAACACTACCGCATCGGCGTTGTGTCGCGTAATTTCACCTGTCTGTAGGTTGCGCACGATGATTCCGCGGGCATGCCCGTCCACCACCACGAGGTCGAGCATTTCGGCATGGGTGTAAGACTTCACACCTCCATTCGCAATATTGCGGCAAAGCGCGGAATAAGCGCCCAGCAACAACTGTTGCCCGGTCTGGCCGCGGGCATAAAACGTACGGCTCACCTGAGCGCCACCAAACGAGCGATTGTCCAAAAGCCCGCCGTACTCGCGGGCGAACGGAACACCTTGGGCCGTGCACTGATCGATAATGTTGACTGAAACTTCCGCCAACCGATGAACATTCGACTCGCGCGAACGGAAATCGCCACCCTTGATCGTGTCATAGAACAGGCGGTGGACCGAGTCACCGTCATTCTGGTAATTTTTGGCGGCATTAATCCCCCCCTGGGCCGCGACCGAGTGAGCGCGGCGCGGGGAATCGTGAAACACAAAGTTGTGCACCTCGTAGCCGAGCTCGGCCAGCGTGGCGGAGGCAGAAGATCCGGCCAACCCGGCACCAACAACGATGATCTTGTACTTCCGCTTATTCGCCGGGTTGATCAGCTTGGAGGTAAACTTGTGTTTCTCCCACTTGGAGGAGAGTGGGCCGGCAGGGATGTTGGAATTGAGAGTTGCCATGTTACTTCAGCGCCTCCTTCGCGACGCCAGCGATGGAACTTTCCGGGGATTCTAAAGGCTGACTGGATAACGCCGCCTTCGCCTTCTGAGCGTGATCCCGCCCGAGACCAGCCAGGACCGCTACGGGAATCGAGGCATAGCCAATGAAGACAACCACGCTAACGATCTGGGAGGCGGCCGTGATCCGGGGCCACCAGACGTGATTCCGAAAGCCTAGGGACTGAAACAAGCTGGAAAGGCCATGGCTCAGGTGCAAAAAGAGCAACGTTTGGGCGATCAAATAAACGAGGGAAACCCAGGGGACCTGAAATCCGAGAATCATCATCGCGTACACATCTGCCACCGGCTCCCCTGCTAGCGTGGTCTTGAGTTTGTTAAAATCTCCCACACCGTTGATCCCTGGCTGCATCGCGGTAAAATGCAGCAGATGATAAATCACGAAGGCAAGGATCACCGAACCGCTTAACGCCATGTACCGCGACTTCCAGGCAGAGCCGTAAGCGCTCCCGCCAGCGTATCCGATGGGGCGGGCCGATCGATTCAAGAGAGTGAGCTGCACAGCCGCCACGATATGCAGCGCCACGCAGCTAAGTAGGCCGAGCCGTGCGCCCCATAGCAGACCGGGTTTGCTCTTGAGAAAATGTGCATAGGAATTGATGAGCTCGGGAGCGCCGAACACCTGCAGATTTCCCAGCAGATGTCCCACGACAAACCCGAACAGCGCCACACCGGTCAGGGCCATGGCGTACTTCTTTCCTAGCGATGAACGCCAGAGTTGTCGGAGCAGATTCATTTCAAACAGATCCCGGCTCAGGCGAAGCCCATTCAGCACACCCCTTTAAGGGTGCAGTCTCTGCTAGGTCCCCTACCCCCGGCTTACCAGCATGTAATTTCCAGGACGCATCCACGTCAACCAATGCTCTCAGGTATAAGCCCCGCTCGATCTCGCTTTACGCCAACTTATCTTCCAAACCGGAAGCCTTTCAGCTCCAAAATCTCCCCCAAAAAACGAACCGACGGCACCACGCCAATACTCGCGCATCCCCTGCGATCCACTAAAACCGCCTTCATCCCCGCTCGCTTCGCCCCATCCACATCTTTATCCACTCGATCCCCAATGTGTACCGCCTCGCCAGGAGGGATCATCAGGAGGCGACACGCTCGCTCAAATATCGCCGGATCTGGCTTATTCATGCCCAGAGGTCCGGACACCAGGACGACGTCAAAAAAGCGAGCTAAACGCAGTTCTCCTAAAATGCCTCCCAAACGTTCGTCGAAGTTTGAAACCACGCCCATGCGGATTTCCCTCGCCTTCAGGACTTCCAGACAGGGTAGAACATCCGGTGGTATCCGCCATGCTGACCCGCGACCAAAGCGCTCGTACAAGACCGGAAACACCCGATTCAATTCCGCAGTGTCGAGCAACCCCTCAAAACAACTTTGGACAACCTGAAACCACGCTCTCCTGGAAAAATCAAACAGACGCTGCTGTTTCCAGATTTCATGAAAACGGCGGCTCAATAACTCCGGTTCCAACCCCCCAAACCCGCACGCCGCCGCCGCCGCA
>SXSK01000128.1 GCA_005793375.1 Verrucomicrobiales bacterium
CGTAACGGCTGGTTGGCGCGAAGAAACCCGTGACCTGGTAGCCCCAGCTGGGATAAAAGGCATGTTCCGCGACAGGCAGGAACTCCACGTGAGTAAACGACAGTTTGCGGAGGTACTCGATGAGTGGCGCTGCCATGTCATGGTACCCAAGGGATTCGAAGGCATTGCGTTTCTTCCACGAGCCGAGATGGACCTCATAAACACTCATGGGAGACCTGAGTGGATCTCGGCGAGACCGTTGCTTCATCCAGGCGTCATCGGTCCAAACCTCATCGCGTCGTTTCCAGACAATTGCCGCATTTTTGGGTGCCTGCTCAAAAAAACTGCCGAATGGATCGGTCATCACCTTCAGGTTGCCGTGGGCATCCAATACTTCGAACTTATAGAGAGCCCCTTCGCTGACACCCGGGATAAAGATTTCCCAGACCCCTGAAGTTCCCAACACGCGCATGGGGTGGCGGCGTCCATCCCAGCCATTGAATTCTCCGACCACCGAGATCCGTTGAGCATTGGGTGCCCACACGCCAAAGGCTGTTCCAGGAACGCCATCGAGTTCCGTGAGTTGCGCGCCGAGTACTTCGTAGAGCCGACGGTGATTTCCTTCGTTGAACAAGTGAAGATCGGTGTCGCCAAGTGTCGGCCAGAATGAATAAGGATCCCGGCTGCTGGATCGGTTGCCATCAGGCCAGGTAACTACCAAGTCATAGGCGTACACATGGGCAGCCTGCGCAGTCGTCGCTTCGAAAAGGTCGGTATTCCCCAAACGATTCAGTGCGAAGGGCTTCTGGGTTCGGTCATGGGTGGCGTGGATCTCGATTTGAGAGGCGCCCGGAATGAGGGCTCGGACGACCACGCCAGAACCATCACCGAGCGGGTGCATTCCAAGCAAGGAATGGGGTGAACGGTGCACCAATCCGACGAGAGATTCGAGTTCAGCATCGCTGAGTAGCATGTAGCTAAGTAAACGCTGGCGGGGCGATTTCGGAAACGGAAACTTCCAGGAGTTTACCACACCGGAAACCGAAGCCATTCTTGCGGAATGAGGGGCGTTTGATCAGGGTCAAGGAACCGCTTGGCGGTTTTGGGCCAAGCTGCAACATGGACGTAGACGTCGGCACGACTCAATCCTCGCGGCAGAAATGGCTTCAGGGCGTGGCAGCGGAACCGTTCCGTTGGTTTTTCCCATGGGGCGTCCTGGTCTCCATGGTGGGCGTCCTGGTTTGGCCCCTCCACTTGTGGAATATCCTGGGGCCTTACCCGGGCCCGGCCCATATGCCATTGATGGTGGATGGTTTTTTTGGGGCGTTCATAGTAGGCTTTGCCGGAACTGCTGGACCCAGGCTTTTGGGCGTGGCACCCTTCTCCCGGGTGTTCACAGGGTGCTTGGCAGCACTCCATGCGGCTATGGCCGCCGCATTCGTGGTGGGGGAGGTGGCCCTCGGAAATGGGTTGTTCCTCCTTCTGTTGGTGATATTTGCTGCCAAGCTGATTCAGGGAATCCAGCGGCGAACCGACGCGCCACCCCCTGGCATTGTACTCGTGGGTTTTGGTTTGGTTTGCGGTTCAATGGGAGCGCTAATGAGTGTTGGATCATACCAACGCGAAGTAGGCTCCATTTGGTCGAGTTTGCAGCGGTCGTTGTCCTACCAGGCCTTTCCCTTGTTCCCGATCCTGGGGGTCGCGCCGTTCTTGGTACCCAGATTTTTCGGGGTGCCGAGCTCTCACGAATTTCCGGAGTCGGGTCGATTGGCTCCACCGGGGTGGTGGCAAAAGGCGTTTTGGGGCTTGGGAGTTGGCTTGGCGTTGGTGGTGACGTTTGTCTTGGAAAGCATGGGGTGGGTGAGGTTTGGGAACCTGCTAAAGACGCTCGTGGTGGCGGCCCATCTATGGCGGGAACTTCCATTGCACCGGTTCGAAGCGTCGGGCAATCGATCCGGGCGCTTTCTCCAGGCCGCCTTCGCGCTGGTCCTACTGGGTTTTCTTGGAGTGGCTGCGTTTCCGCTGTACCGCATCGCCATGCTGCATTTTGCGCTGATGGGCGGATTCGTGCTGGTCACGTTGATTGTCGGGATGCGTGTGGTGTTGGGCCACAATGATGCGCTGGAGCACTGGCAATCGACTCGATTCCGTCGATGGTGGACGGTGGCGTTGGCGATGATCCTCCTGGGAATGTGGACGAGGATCAGCGGAGACTTTTGGCCGAAGATTCAGCGGACACATTACAGTTATGGGGCACTGTTATGGATTCTTGGGACCGCAACTTGGGCCTGGAACCTCTGGCGGACACGCTAGCCAGTCTGCTCGGATGGGAGGAATCAAATCGCTGGACAAGACGATGCCATCGGGCTTGCTGCCTCCTTTGGTTACCCAATGTGGAGGTTCGAGTCGCTCGTGAGTCTAGTGGTTACACGGGTGCAAGATTCGAAGTCTACTTGCCCAGACCGATAAACAGGAGGGCGAGATCAATGATGAACAGCAGGACGATGGTAAATTCGAGTACCATCATCCAACGGTTGGTTTGGTCGTGCTTGAGAAGTTCATAAAGTTCCCCAAGCGTTTTTAGCTTACTGTCAACCGTTCGGTGCCAGTCAGCCAAATGAAAGCGGCTTGCCACCAACTCATAGAGCCTGGCGAGATGCCAATCGCCAAAGAATTTTGAGATGTTGGATAATTCATCGCTAAAGCGTGCCATATCGATCCGCAATTCGCGGAGTTCTCTCAAAACTGCGCCCCGTCTGCGCGCTGGCCGCTGGCCCAAGTCTCGATAACTGCGGTCCAGTGCTTCATCCAAAAGCTGGTCGTATGCCTCCAATTCGGCGAGTTGCAGGTTCGCGAGTTCCAGTACGTAAAGTGTTTCCTCCCATTAACGAGGATCATCGACGACGAGCGCTGCGTCCCAGTCCACCACCACCAAATCATCCTCATAATAACTGAGGTTTCGATTGGTGCTTTCCTGGGCTTCCTGCCGCGACAACTTGGCGTGGTCGCTTTCTTGGGCGAGCAACGCAGCGACCTCGAGCCGGTTGGCATCGAGCCAAACCTCGGCCCTCTGCGGAGTCCCGGTCTCGCCTTGGACTGGGGATTCCATGCAGAAAACCGTGTAAGCTTCCTCCTCGTTCATCCGTTCGATCGGGCGAAGGAAATACGGGGATAGTTCGGCTCGAACTTTTTCGGCGAGCTGGCGGACCTCATCATGCAAGGATCCCCCGTGGAATTGGAGGTCATGATAGGCGACAAGATCCTCGATTTTTGGCACAGTAAACGGAACTCGGACCTGGATGCTGATGGCGCCAACAGAGAGAAATTTGACGTTGAGTCCGATGTCGACAGGTCCGTGTGGGCCAATTCTCGCCTGGGTGGGCAATCTCACCATCTGCTGCTTGAAGAACAGGCGATGCCGGGGGGTGCGACGGGAAGGATCGACATGATACTCGGATACGGGCTGCCCGAACAACTCGCGGATGGGCTCCCGCCCCATTTCGTAGGCGATATCGTAAGCGAAAAGATAGACCACTTCGCCTCGATAGCAGATCGCGGGAACGTGCGCGGCGCGATGGACGACCGAGCTCATGCCGCCAATCTAGCGGCAAGAACGACTAGAGCCAACCCAAGATACCGAGCGGTCACGATCGCGCGCGGCCGTATTGGGACTCAAAATGATTCAATGCCTCCAGAACCCCGTGGCCACAGTTGGTTCGGGCGACATATCCACCTTGAGCCAATACCTGAGTCTTAATGGACGGCATTGCGTTGGCTGGGCTTGCCAACCAGTGCGCCACTTCGCGTGACAGCATCGGAACGTCATTAAAATGGTCCCCAGCAGCAAAGATTTGGGCAGGGTTCAAACCGGACAATCGGGCGATTTCACGCAGGGCGGTGCCTTTGCTGTAGCCGCGATGGCTGAGCCGGACGTAGACGTCGTTGCGTACAGACACCACCTCTGTGGCAGTGGCAGTGAAGGCATCCAGTTCCACCTGAATTGCATCCATTTGCGGGTTGTTGCGTGCGATGACACAGAGCGGGGACCATCCATCGGCGTAGAATGTGGCATCGTATTTGGCAGACAGATGCTGCATGAGATCGCCGATATCGCCGGCCATGCTGCCGAAAAGTTCCGCATGGTCACGGACACATTGCGTGTTCCACGGCTCCACAGGTTCATAGCGATGTCCCTTGAATCGGAAGATCTCTCGCTCGACGGCCACGATGTAATCGGGCCGGATGTTCAGATGAGCGCGTCCTATGGATTCGAGAAGACTCGCAAGATCGCGTCCGGTATTGATGACCCAGAGCACGCCATTGGACTGTAGATGAGCGAGCCGTTCCTGGAGGGATGCGGGCACCGGGGCATCGGCGAAATCTTCATGAATGGTGCCATCAAAATCAGTGGATACTAGGCGAAGATCAAACGTCATAATGGTTCGTCAGAATTATTCCGCTCGGAGCGCAATCCGTAAGATCGCTTCGATTCTTCCGCAGTCCGTCTTGCGGACCCGAAACATCGCGACGAAGCTGTGCGCGTCAATGGATATGTCAACCAATCATCAGGAACGATACGACGACGCCATGTTCGATTATTCGACCGGCGGTTACGATTCGGCCATTGATCAGTTGAAGGCCATTCTAGAAGAGGATCCGAGTCATTTTGACGCCCAGTTGAGCATTGCGATGTGCCATTATCGAAAAGGGGATTTCGCGACCGCAATCGCCGAAGGCCACAAGGCGGAGGCCTTGCGTCCCAAAGAACAGTTGGTGCACACGAATTTGTCGCTTTTTTACATGAAATCCGGCGACAAACAAACGGCGGAGAAACACGGGCTTCAAGCGAGAATTGCTTCTTGGCGGGATACATCGGCACCGGCAGCAACCGGTGGAACGAGCAGTGATCCCGATTTGCAGATGGCTCAACCCAAACCCAAGTCGTTTAAGATGCCCGAAAAGTTTCCCGACGCTCCCTGGAAGAAGTCTAAAGCTCCGGGACAGAGCCCTCTGCCACCGTCGCCTCCGTCATCTCCCACTTCAAGTCCAGGCGACAATCCCAGTGCTTCTGGGAGTTGATAATGTTCCTTGTTTGTCGCGTGGTCATTGCAGGTGGCTTGAGTTGTCGGTATCTTGCGCTCGATTGAAAGCACCCGTCGCTCCGAAAACGCAATCTTTCGTTGGGTCAGCTCTCACAGTTTGTTTGGCCCCGAATGCAGAGCTGGGACGCTGGATTGCCTGGGTTATCTGCTTTCTTGGCTCAGGTGAGTTCCTGCTGAACGCGATGCAGCCGCCTACCGTCTTTCAGGTCCGGCATGGGATGCGAGTACATCGATTTGAGGTCGCTGACAATGAATGGTACGTGCGAGGTGCGGATGGATCGGAGCGTTTCGAAACGTTTCCCACGTCCTCAGCTCCCAATCAACGACGCGCGCTTCGACCACTCGCGGCCGTGCCGGAGCAATACTCGCCGGTAGCCTATGAACTCGGAAAACCGAAGACTCCGGAGTTTCGCCGAGTAATTCTGCCGGAGATTTGGATGCGCTTAAGCCCCGTGACGGATGGAGAGGCGTTGGTTCGATCGATGATTGGGGTGGTGTTGCTTGGTCCTAAGAACTGGGCGCCCGGGTGGCTCCAGTTGCGAGTCACCAATCCCGCGGAGACGGTGCGTCTGGTGCGGGAACTTCGTGGGAAACCGGAAGTGGAGTCAGTGCATCCACAGTTGGGGCGCCGATACGAACGGGATTTGATCCCTGATGATCCCTTGTTCATGGAGCAGTGGCACTTGCTTGCCACGTCCACAAACCTCGGCACAACCGGAGTGGACATCGATGTGACGGCAGTGTGGGATGAAATTCGGGGAGAAGGAATGGTAGTGGGGGTCCTGGATGATTCCGTCCAACTCACCCACCCGGACTTGGCGTCCGCCGTCGACCGCGACTACAGCTATGATTTTCGGGATGGTGATTCGGATCCGAGCCCGGTGGATCTGGCCGAAGACCTGCATGGAACGGGGGTTTCGGGATTCGCTGTGGCTCGAGGAAATAATGGGGAAGGGGTGGCTGGGGTGGCGTTTCAAGCAAAGCTGGCTGCCATCCGATTAATCGGGGGCAGCGATTTGTCCGACGCGACGATTGGAGAGGCTTTAACTTTTCACAATGAAGGGATCCATGTGAAGAACAGTAGCTGGGGCAGTAATACTTCAGAGAACCTCGATTCGCCGGCAGCGGAAGTAGAGATGGCTTTGGACGATTCGATTTCGAATGGCCGACTGGGCAGAGGACAGATTTTTGTCTTCTCCGCGGGCAACCATGGCCACGTCGGGGACGATCTCAATTACAACATGTTGAAGAACCGCCAGGACATTATTCCGGTGGGTTCGATCATTGAATCTGGTGCGCCTGCGTCTTACACAACGCCTGGAGCATGTCTGGTGGTCGTGGCGCCAGGTGGCCGAGCTGGTGCGCTTTCGATGCGCACTACAGATTTAATGGGCGTGAACGGGCAGAATGCGGGCGGTACAGCGGGTGATCTGGAAGATGCCAACTACACGGCAAATTTCAGCGGCACCTCGGCCTCGGCGCCGATTGTGAGTGGGGTGATTGCCTTGATGTTGCAGGCCAATCCGAACCTAGGCTGGAGGGACGTTCAAGAAATCTTGATGCGTTCTGCCCGAAAGGTATCCGAGCAAGATGCGGAGTGGCAGACGAACAGTGCTGGGTTGCATTTTCATCATTTGCTTGGCGCGGGGTTGGTTCAGGCATCGAGCGCGGTGACGATGGCGAAGGGATGGAAAAACTTGCCACCGCTTCGCAGCCAATCCCTGGTGCAACGTGACCTCGATGAGATCATTCCGGATGATCGAACACGGAGTGCGCTACGTGTCTTCGAGTTTGACGGACCACCGTTGCGCGTGGAGTTTGCCAAAGTCATCTTGGATGTGACCCACCCTACGCGCGGCCAGCTCGAAATTGTACTCACGTCTCCGAGCGGCATGACGAGTCAGTTGGCGCAACGGCATCCCGACCGTAGTGATGACTGGGAGTTCTGGACTTTTACCTCCCGGCGACATTGGGGCGAACTATCCAGTGGTCGATGGACCTTGGAAATTCGGGATGTGGCGCCCCGACATGCGGGAGTGCTAAACTATGCCCGTGTCGAACTGCTAGGGTCTTTGATTGGAGGGGTGGAATTGGTGGAATCCCAGTGGAGCGAGGTGCCCGGTCAAGGCCGCGTCGACGGAATCCTGTCGCCCGGAGAACTCATCGAGGAACGTGTGGTTCTCCGAAATGTCAGCGGTCAGAGTTTGGAAGGTGTGCGGATCCAGTTGGCTCAGGAGCCCCACTCGGGTGCCTTGGAACTTCAAGTTGCAGAGGCCGTTTTCGACCCAATACCCCCTGGGGGCACGGCGACCAATCGCCTGCCGTTGCTTTATCGAATCAATGAATCCAAGGCGTTATGCGGTGCGACGATTCCACTTCAGTTGAAGATGGTTGCTCTCGGTGTGGTCACCACGAATACGATGTCGCGTCGGCTCGGAAGTGCGTTCGCTGCCGCATTGACGGAATCCTTTCCCGCGACAGAGGGGTTGCCGTTGACGGTGGTGGACCGATCGACTGTCTTTGCCACCAACCAGGTAGTGGCGCCCGACCAGGTTATTGATGAAGTGCGGGTTTCCATTCGGATGGACCACACCACGGTGGGAGACACCCAGGTTTCGTTGATCCATCCGGACGGGACCGAGGTCATGCTCTCCGAGAATCGTGGTGGCAACAACCCAGACTTGGGTTCAGGGACCTGCGAGAATGGGACGCTCGCCGTATTTTCGGATTCCGCTCCGCTATCGGTACGAGGAGTCGATGCACCATTTATCGGCACGTATCGTCCAGACCAACCATTGTCTCTTCTTCAAGGCAAGTCCGTTGCCGGGGTCTGGCGGCTTAGAATTTCGGATGTATTCGACGATGATTCTGGCAGTCTGTTGTGTTGGGCGCTGAACATTACCAGTCGACCGGTAATCAATCGATGTGACCCTTTTTTGGCCTTGCGGCTTTTGTCCGTGGCGAGCGAGCCCAATGGCACGATTCGGATTAGAGCGCAGACGGCACAGGCAGGCTTGCTGAGGGTAGAATCGTCCAGTGACTTGAATCATTGGACACCCATTCGCGAGTTGAGCGTTGGCACCGGGGAGTTTGAGATCGAAGATCGTCCGGAGAGCGAACCCCCATTCCGATACTATCGGTTGCTGGCCTTATGACGGACCCTGTAGCAGGTGTTTGGCGACGGATTGCGGACTCAGAGCAGCGAGGCTGATGGGATGTCGCAGGACTTCAACCTGAAGGCCTCGCGGACACCAGACGGATTCTTTGGTCGGGCCCCACAAGACAGTTGTCGGCAGTCCGATGGCGGCTGCCAAATGTGAGATGCCGGAGTCGTGGCCAATGAAGCGAGTGCAACCGTTGAGCAATGAAGCCAGCCGAGGAAGGGGAATCGCCCGCCAGATTTGGACACGGTCTAGTGGCAAGTGCTCAGCGAGTCGTTCGAGTCGTATCCCTTCAGCCTCACCGCCGACGAGCCGTATCTGCCAGTCTGACGACGCAGCGATCACTCGGAGTAATTCCACCCAACAGGCCTGCGGCCAGTTCTTACTTTCGCTGCCACTGCCGGGATGAATTGCCAGAATCTCTCCCGAACGGCTGGATTTTGAATCAACCAAGGAAATTCGCGGCACGGCGTCGGCATCGAAAATTGCCAAGCGCTGCAGTGGGTAAAGGAGCTGCTCGGTCGCGTGGGTGTCGAGCGAGTCATCGGGCCGGTGCGGGCCCTGAATGATTTGAGCTCCAGTGACTCGCGCCAGGTTGGTGTGGAAGATTGAATCGGGATCAAACAGGTAACTGAAGATGACGTTGCAGCAGCCGAAGTAGGCGCCAAGAACCGGATCCAAGTCCCCCCCGCGTGCAAAATATCCCGCCAGTGCTCGTGACTCGATAGGCCGGACCTCACTCACGGTGCCGGCCAATTGCGCGAGTGAGGCGATATGTGGATAACCCATCACGTCAATGATCGCGTCGGGGAATCCAGCTCTTAAGGCCGCGAGAACCGGCAACGTTAAAATAAAGTCACCGATAGCCCCGCCACGGATAATGAGTATGCGGCCTTTCAAGTGACCTAGTCAGACACTCGTCTCAGAAATGGAGGAGTGAACGATGAGGGAGTGTCGATTTAGCGGCGCTCAATCAGCCTGCTTTGGGGCCGGTGATATCAAAGCAAACGATCTCGCCGGCACCATTGCGGATATAAAGGCGGCCGTTGGCAACCGTTGGGGGTGTCCAGCATTTGCCGCCGATCGCCTGGAAGCGCGCCAGTCGTTCAAATCGTTCGGGAGTCACACGAGCCACCGTGACTTCTCCTTTATCGCTCAAAAGCAACACCTTCTTATCGGCGAGCGCGATGACTGAACCCCAACCGTATCCCGGTTCTTCCCAGAGCACTTTGCCAGTCTCCCAGTTCACGCATTTGAGTGCGGCGGCTTTGTCTTTCACATCGCAATTATTTATGCCGTACAAATGGCCATCGCGGACGATTGAACCCACCATGAAATTACCCAGCAGCCGGTGCTTCCAAAGGGTTTGGGGTTCGCCAGAACCGAATTTAACGACCAGACCACCGTGGTCCGCCGAGCCAACGTAGACGGAATCCCCATTCACAATGGGATCGGCCGAGTGGCAGAAGTAACCCTCACCAAAGGGGAGGCTCCAGAGCGATTTACCATCGCGCAAACGAACTGCGGCGAGCTGATTGGTGCCGAAAGTCATTAGGGTAGGCTCCCCCGACATGTTGGCGAGTGCCGGGGTGTTCCAACCGGCCTGACCTTTGCCATTGGTCCAACGAGTCTTGCCCGTGTTTTTGTCCAAAGCCGTCCCCAAGGTTCCATAACTGAGAACCAGGGTGTCACCAGTGATCAAAGGGGACCCAATGATTCCCCAGGCATTCATGTCGACGGGGGACTCCACGGAAAGATCCCGTTCCCAGACTGCTTCGCCCGAGGCTGCCTCCAAGCAGACGATCCGGGCTGGCTTGATCACCACATAAATTCGGCTGCGGTCCACTACGGGCGACGAATTGGGTCCACCTTCATACATCGTCGGTTTGAGTGGGCTGGACCACTCACGACTCCATTTCTTGGCCCCGGTGGCGGGGTCGAGACTCCAGAGCGTGGCCATGTCTGATTTGTCGACATTACCTAAGGTGAAGACGCGCCCATCCGCTACCGTGATGGAGGCGAATCCGACGCCCGCCTTGGCTTTCCAAAGCAGCTTGGGGCCTTCATTTCCCCAGGATTCGTTGGCGACGCTTTCGGGAGTGGAACCGTTGCGATTGGGTCCCCGCCAACTTGGCCAGTCGGCGGCATTGGTGGAGGCGGCCAAACCAAGGGCCAGAGCACCGAGGATGTAAGAGTGGTTCATAACGACAGTAGAGCTCGGAATTAGCAGGCCGTAGAGTATGCGTATGGTAATCTAAAGCAACTTAATGGAGGGACGATCATTGCCCGTCCACCGTCCGAACTCCATATTCCCGTTCACCATGTTGAAGCGCACCCCCCTCTTCGAGGCCCACCAACGGTTGGGCGGCAAGTTGATTGAATTCGGTGGCTGGGAAATGCCCGTCCAATATTCCTCAATCGTGGATGAGCATCTCTGTGTCCGTCGCGCCGCTGGCATTTTTGACATCTGTCACATGGGTGAGGTGCTGGTGAGTGGGTCAGCAGCCGAGACGTTTTTGAACCAGACGCTGACCAATGACGTCCGGAAGGTCGTTGTGGGTCAGGGTCAATACACACTCATGTGCGGCGAGAGCGGCGGTGTGATCGATGATCTCTACCTTTATCGATTGGCAGACCAAGAGTACTTACTGATCCTCAACGCCAGCCGGATTGAACCGGATGTAAGTTGGTTGGAAGGGCATTTGGCCCGCTTCGAAGATTCCAGCCGGGTATCGCTTCGAAATGTTTCTGAAGCGATGGGAGCCATTGCCATTCAAGGACCCCGGGTGGTTCAGTTCATCGGGACCTTATTTCCAGGGGCATCGCTGGCAGGCACCGGCGTCTCATCGATCTTGGAATTGAAGAAGAATCAGTTGGGTACCTGGTCCATTGACGGGACGACGGTGTGGGCGGCGCGTACCGGGTACACGGGTGAAGACGGTTTCGAAGTGGTCGCACCAGCATCCATTATAGGTAAACTTTGGGATCGGGCGCTGTCGGTCGGTCACGTGGGCTGCCTGCAACCGTGTGGTTTGGGTGCACGGGATACTCTGCGTACCGAAGTGTGCTACCCCTTGTACGGTCATGAACTGGATGAGCACACCACGCCGATTGAAGCTGGTTTGGGATTTTTTGTTTCACTCGATAAAGGAGACTTTGTGGGACGCTCGGTGTTAGCGGAACAAAAAGCCACTGGCGCGACTAAGCGCTGCGTGGCGTTTCGGATGGCCGAAAAATCCGCACCACCCCGCCCTGGATATGGGGTGATTAGTGCTGGACAGCAGGTCGGAGTGGTTGTCAGCGGGACGCAAAGTCCGTCGATGAGTGTTGGAGTTGGCATGGCCTATGTGCCACCGGCCTTGGTGGAACCGGGGACCCGGCTTGAGATCGAAATTCGCGGCCGCCGATTTGCTGCTGAAGTGGTTAAAAAACCGATCTATCGCAAAGCCTGATTGACCAAGCGCTCGCCCCTCCACACTCTTCGTCCTCCATGAGTTCGACTGTTCCAACTGAGCTGAAGTACGCAAAATCGCATGAGTGGGTCCGAGTTTCTGGCGATCGGGCGGTCATCGGGATTACAGACCACGCGCAGCACGAACTTACCGACATCGTGTTTGTGGAACTTCCGGCCCGAGGACGCGTGGTCAGGGCCGGTGAAGCCTGCGCTGTGGTCGAGTCCGTCAAAACGGCGAGCGACACCTACTCTCCGGTATCTGGAGAGATTATCGGGGTCAACCAGGCAGTCAGCGACAATCCTGCCCTGGTGAATACCGCACCGTACGGTGATGGATGGTTTTACGAAGTAAAACTGTCGAACCCGGCGGAGCTTGCTGCGTTAATGGATGCCTCTACCTACGCGGCTCAGATTGGAGGGTAGCTCCGCGGTCGCCGCCGTTCGGTCATGAAACTGGTGTAGCCTTGCGCGGCTAGTGAACTCTCTCGCCATTTTTCTGAAGAGACATTTGAGTTGAAACGAGACGGCCGAGACGGCCCGTTTCCTTCGGTGCTCACCGTGTCGACAGGACGCTTGGTCAGAATCGGTTCGAGAGGGTTTGGCTTGGGTGGTGCCGCAAGGATAAACAGGACCAGAGACCAAGTGCTCCCCCACTTGGAAGTACGTTAACCATCTAGTTTTAAGTATGTTAAGTGGTTTTTCGTTCGATTGCGCACGACCGCTGGCTACTCCTGATCATTCAACCGGTTAATCCTTCCAAGTCGATTCTTGAATATGGGAGGCGCATTTGCGTCTATCGCCAGTGAAGTGAATGCCAATCGTCTCGACGGTGCCATCGATGGTGCAGGTTCCAGCGGAATCCGCCCAGGTACTTCCGAGGCATATTGAATGATCATTCCTTCATCATCCCCATCCCATCCCTTCTCTATGAAACCCTACTGGCTCTCCTCCGTGTGTGCTGCGGTCTTGACCGCTGGTTGCGGAATGAGCGGCCGAGCAATTGATTCGGGTTCCCAAGACACTGCCAAACCTGTCGATCCTGGAACTTCCAATGCTCCAGCGGCTACGGTCGCCGCGCCAGCGACAAACTCCACGAGTCCGAAGGCAACGGCAACCGCAGAGGCGGTAGCGACTCCACCCAGAGCAGACATCGCGCCGACGACAGTCGTGACGTCCGCCGTCAGCGTGGCGACTGCGACCATTGCGACTCCCCAGCCGGTCGTGCGCGCGCCGATACCACCGCCGGAACTGCCGCCGTTGGTTCAGGAAGTGGTTCGTTTGGCCCAAACTTCGGTAGGAGATGAGGTTGTAGTGACTTATATCGAAACCAATCCGGAGATCCCTCGGCTCAATGTAGATCAAATCATCCACCTCCGAGATCTTGGCATTTCGATGCCAGTGATCCAGGCGTTACTGAAGCGGGATCCTTCGGGAAACGTCGCGGCGTCGACGGCATTGGCGGTTATCGGCACCAATGCGCCGCAACAAACGGTAATCATCCAGGCAGGGACACAGCCTCCCGGCGTCGGAGCGGCGCTTGTGCCACAGGAATCCTCGGCTTCCGCAGCGACCGTACCCGGTTCAGGCAACGTCATCTTGCCTAATTACCTGGCGGCAACTGCTGGCGGGCCTCCAACGGGTACCCCGGCGGTTGCGAATGCACCGGTGGCACCTGCGGCACCAATTTATGGTCCAGGGCCGACCGCGGTTCAGGCGCCACAGGTAGTCGCGGCTCCCGTTCAGGCAGTTGCCGTACCGAGCACTGCTAGCTTTCATGAATCGCTCTCACCTTATGGTTCTTGGGTTCAGGTAGAGAATTATGGCTGGTGTTGGCAACCTTCGGTCGCTGTCGTGAATACGTCATGGCGCCCCTACTGTGATGACGGCCACTGGTTATGGACCGACAATGGGTGGTACTGGAACTCCAATTACTCCTGGGGTTGGGCACCGTTTCATTACGGCCGATGGCATCGCAATGCGCGCCTTGGTTGGGTATGGAATCCGGGAACGGTTTGGGGACCAGCGTGGGTCACTTGGCGCTATTCCGATACTTATTGTGGATGGGCGCCTCTCCCTCCGGAAGCGGTCTGGGATGTTGGACTCGGCTTATGCTACGGCGGCTCTCGGGTATCGATCAACTTCGGGTGGGGATTGGGTGTGGACTACTTTTCCTGCGTGCCCTTTGACCGGTTTTACCGCCGCGATGTCTGGCGCTATTGCGCGCCTCGGGACCGCAATGTCACGATCATCAACAACACCACCGTCGTAAATAACTACGTTCAGAACAATAACACGATAATCAATGGAGGATTGGACAAAGGATTGGTGGAGCGTCGCTCTCGGAGTGAAGTCCGCAAAGTGGCGATACAAGACGCGGGTCAACCGTCGGAAGCGTCTCGGCTGGTACAGAAGGGTGATCGTCCGGTCGCGGTGAGTGCCTATCGTCCTAGAATCTCCGGACAAAGTGCGGTCCCGCCGGCGTCCATTCTGGCGCGACAGGAAGCCCAGAAATTGGCCCCAACGCCTGCGATTGCATCCAGGAGTGGTGCGATCACTGGAAGGCCGAACCTGAGTTCTGGCATTTCGGACAACGCGCCCAAGCGCGCTGAACCCTCCTCGCGAAGTTCTGTAGCACGCCCGGCGGTCCAGCCCTCGGGGGATGCGCTGCGCCGGGAATTGACGGGCAAGCCCGCAGCGGGCGTCGGTGGCGACATGCGCGTTCTGGGTAGCTCATCGCCTGCCGTAGGATCTCGTTCCGAGGTTTCTAGACCAACGCCAATTCGCCCAGGTGCTCAGGCACCGTCCTTATCCGGGCCAACTTATGCTCGGCCGCAGTATCAATCGCCTCAGTCCTCGCCCGCAATTCCCCCTAGCCGAGCAACTCAGTATTCCAATCCGAGTGTGCCTCGTCCCCAACCGGAAGTTTCGAGTGATTCACCAAGAATCTCACCGCGAGCCGAAATCCCCAAGATCGACGCGAGCCAGCCGCCGCGGTCAAGTTTCGCTGGCGGGGGTGTGCGCGCGGAATCGGGAGCTTCCCCCTTGTTTCGCCCTGGTGTCGCTGGATCCTCTGGAGACATGACTGGTGTACGTCCGGTGCCCGCTCCGGTGCCAGCCGCTCGGACTGATGTCTCACGGCCACCGACTCGGTATGAGAGTGCCCCGGCACAACGCGTCTACTCGGCTCCTGCCCCTGGCGCTTCGAGTGGCGTTGCTCCGAGGGGGTATTCCGAAGCGCCGCGCCCGGCACCCAGCTACTCCGCTCCGCCTCAGCAGCAACGCAGTTCGGTCCCGACGCCCAACTACTCGCCGACACCTCGGGGAGGCCCTAGTTACACGCCCTCAGCGGCACCGCAATCCCGATCGGCACCCATCCCAAGTTACACACCACCGGCTCGCTCAGAAAGCAGTGGCGGTGGTGGCAGTTCAAGGCCAGGGCGCTCGGCCCGGGAGCAATAATTTGGGTGAGGGAACGATTTCTATGTGCATACCCAGTGCGTTGGTCCGCGGTGGACTGTGTGTTCAAAGGCTCGGCTTGATGTGGTGGCTCTTGTTCGCTGGAGTCCTTGTGGGTAAAGTGTTTGGAGACGCGACTCCGGCATCACTCCCGCTGCCACGAATCCTTTTTGAAACCGGTTTCGAGCCTTGGGAAGGCTACGATTTGGAGACGGATCTTTCCGGCCAAAATAATTGGGTGTCGGAAGGAACGGGTGGCAATGGAATCCTGGAGGGGCCGCTTCAGGGTTTCGAGGGCAACGTGGCCTACATTGGATTCACTCCGCCAGCTGCCACCAACGAGTTTCTCAATGTTTGGCGCCCGATCAATCTGAAACCCGTTGGAAAAGACCTGCCGATCATCCAATTCAATGTGGTGTTCCAGATCTTCGATTCCACAACGAATGCCGCCTTTTTTGACGACTTCCGATGGAGCGTTTACACCAGCCAGGGTGAGCGGTTGTTCACCCTCGACTTCTCAAATGAACATCGGGAGATCAGTTACCTGCTCGATGACGACAAAGGATTCCAAAAGACGGGATTCGGTTTTCGAAATGATGAATCCTATGAACTGGTGCTGTTAATGAACTTCCATCGGAAACTGTGGACGGCACGGATCAACGACGTGGTGGTCGTGAATGGATTGCCACTGACCACCAAGCTGGCCTCCATTGATTTTGGGGACGTGGATGCGGTTTGGGCCATCAATGGAGGTGGCACACCTGGCGACAACTTTATGGTGTTCGACGATTACCAACTCACCGCACAACCTGTCAGCTCCATCCCAGCCATGCTGGAACCGATGGGAGTTTTAAGCAACGATCGCTTTTTGCTTCGGGTGCTGGGTGAGCCGGGTTTAACCTACGTTCTGGAGTCCAGTTTTGACCTGAACCAATGGATACCAGCGGGGTCTGGAATTGCGCAATCGCCGGGGGGATATGTGGATTTTCAGGACCCATTGGATACCTCTGGGCGGAAGAAGTTTTTTCGAGCGCACGCGTTGGCGCCTTGACGCGGGCCTCGGTGCGCGGGTAATGGCAGCGTCCCCGGTGCGTATCGGGTGACACTATGCAGCAATTTAGCGCCCTCGATGGCGCACTCCTAATCGATAAACCGACGGGTTGCACTTCCCACGACATTGTGGATGCGGTGCGGCGCCAATTTCGTCTGAAGAAAGTGGGTCACTGCGGAACCCTGGATCCAGGGGCCACCGGTCTCCTGATTCTAGTGTTGGGTGTTGCGACAAAGTTGTCCGAGAAATTCATGGGCGGTGACAAAGTGTACGAAGGCGACATTCGCTTTGGTGAAACCACCAACAGTTATGACGCCGACGGCGAACTCGTCATGTCCTTGCCCGTCCTGCCGATGACGGTGGAGCAACTCAATGAAGAGGCGGCGAGCTTCCTGGGAGATCAGCTTCAGATGCCCCCGATGGTGAGCGCTGTCAAAGTGCAAGGGGTTCCTCTCTACAAACTGGCCCGCAAAGGCCAGGAAGTGGAACGAAAAAGTCGGATGATCCACATCTATAACTTCCGTTTCACGGCTTATGACGAACCGGTGGGACACTTTCGGATCGCCTGTACCAAGGGGACGTACGTGAGATCTGTGGCCCATGATCTCGGCCAGAAGCTCGGCTGCGGTGCCCATTTGCAATCCCTTCGACGTCTCGCTAGCGGCAAATTTGACGTCGCCGATGCGCTGCCCATCAAAACGGTCTTGGATCTGTCCGAGGCGGAGCTCGTGAAGCAGGTCATTCCGTATCTCAAGCTCAAGACCTACGAATGAATTGAGCGAATCGCTTTTCATGCCCAATTTGCGCGTCATTGTGTCTGCTTCAGATCTCCAACCCAACGGTCTGCCGGTGGCCGTGGCGATGGGAATGTTTGATGGCGTCCATTTGGGACACCAACATGTGATACGGTCGGCACTTCTAAATGCCCGGAGACTTAGTGGACGCAGTGTCGTTATTTCGTTTCACCCGCATCCGTTGGCCATTATCCAACCGGAAAAGGCCCCGGAGTTTCTCCAATCGGTTCGACAGCGGTTGCGTGCCATCCAAGCCCTGGGGGTGGATGCTGTATTGCTGATACCGTTTGATGAGGAGTTCAGTCGTAGAACCGGCGAAGAGTTCGTTCGCGGTTTAGCGCGCGATTTCGGATCACTTCGCAGCTTCACCGTTGGACAGGGGTTCCATTTCGGCCACGGGCGGAGTGGCAATGTGCCCTTGCTGAAATCCTTGGGTGCCGAGCTGGGTTTCGCGACCCACGCGATGGCACCTCTGTCGGTTGGCGACCAGTTGGTATCGAGCACGCGGATTCGAAAGGCGTTGCGGGCGGGTGATCTTTCGGAGGTCAGCGAACTGTTGGGACGTTCCTATTCATTGGCAGGCCAGGTGGTGCGAGGAGACCAACTGGGCAGGCAATTGGGTTATCCAACCGCCAATCTGGATGTGAGTGGACTGCTATTGCCACCGGCGGGAGTTTATGCGGCTCGCGCTTTGCGGGGGAATGGTTCCGAGCACCCCTGCGTCTTAAATATTGGCCTGCGTCCCACCTTGGATCAGCTCACACCGACGTTGCGATTTGAAGTGCATCTTCTGGACTTCGATGACGCGTTGTACGGGGAAGAGTTGGAAATTGAATTCGTCAAACGGTTGCGCGCCGAGAAGAAGTTTCCTGGAATCGAGGTTCTCAAGCGACAGATTGCTGCCGACATCCGCGCGGCCCGTTCGCTGCCGGGGATGTCCTCTTGGCGTGCTGGCTGCGGCACGACTCACACGTCATCGGTGGAGCCCGTCTAGCAGGACATTGGCAGTATGGCTTCGCAGGAGCCTGAATGATCCGCGCCGAACGGTGTTACCACCCCAATGGGTTTCAAGGAGTCCGCATTGGGGTGTAGTAAATCTTGAACAGTTCGTGGCGACCTTCGGCTGAAGAGCGGGACAGGGATCTGCGCGCATGTTTCGGACCTGTTGGTGAGGA
>SXSK01000129.1 GCA_005793375.1 Verrucomicrobiales bacterium
GCGGAGGACTTTGATAATGGGGATGCCCCCAGCGACGCTGGCTTCGTAATAGAGATTCGCCTTATGAGCACGGGCGGTTTGAAAGAGTTGTTCGCCATGTGTGCTGAGTAGCGCTTTATTGGCGGTGACCACAGGCCGGCCATTTCGGAGTGCGGCGAGGACGATGTCGCGGGCGGTTGTGGTGCCCCCGATCAATTCGACGATGAGGTGAATGTCCGGGTCTTCGACGATTGATCGCCAGTCAGTGGTCAGCAAGGACCGTGGGATTCGGACGGAACGATCGCGATTGGCATTTCGGACGGCTATTTTGGCGAGGTTTAATTCAACGCCCAGTCGCGATGCCATCAAGGCGCCGTTGTTTTGAAGCGCTTGAACGACGCCGCCACCGACGGTGCCCCCGCCGATGAGACCAATGTTTACCCGCTGCTGCATAAATGAGGGCGGAGGGTGCCGGTGGATTCGGGCGGGAACAACGATTTTTCCGCGGTGTCTCTCCGGCCTGCTAAATCCAGTGTGTCTGGGCGGCCAGTGACCTTGGAACCAACCGACTCGAGGAATTGCTCAGAACGAGATGCCAAGCGTCGACTGCAATTGCAGGTCATTGGAATCAACGCCGGGTGGTGGTGACGAGTCGTATTCGTTAAAGAAGTTGAGGTTGATCGTCATGCGTTTGAGCAGTGGATAACTTAAGCCGAGTTCGAAACGCATCCTGAAGTCGTCAAACTCCTGCAAATTAGGCACAAACGAGACTTTTTGGTTCACGGTAAACTTATTGGAGATCGTCCAAGCGAACGCTTCGCCAAAGCGGATGGAGACGATGTGACGATCGGCGAGGAGCGAGTCCGGGGCATAATCCATGAGCTGGTACTGACCGCCTGCTTCGCCGCGAAGATTCATTTTGGGTTTCTGGAGGATTTTGTAGCCGAAGCCAACGCCCTCGTTGTATTGGCGGTCCAACTTGCGGATTCGGTCGTAACTGGCACCAATCTGATTGTAGATGTAAATGCGTCGTCGCGACCCCAGATCGACATCCAGTTTCCACGATCCATCGATCCTCTCCGCGGATTGTACCTTGTTGAGGAATCCGTAAGCGGCGTGGAGGTCGGCGAAATTTCGTAGGCGGCCGTAACTGTGGGTGGAGTTGCCATTGGCGTAGTAGGTTTGCCGGTCCGTGGTGCCATAGCCGAGGTCGAGTCCTATTTGGATTCCTCCGTGCCAATTGGTCATGAAAGGATCCAGCAGATCCGGCATGTATGTTTGCAACCAAGTTTGGCTTAGCAAATTGGTGGTTTCCGCAGGGCTTGGGCCCGGGGTGAGTGATGGCGTTCCCGTGGTTTTCACGGGAGGCGTGGATTTCGCGGGAGGAATTACCGCAGCGGTCGATGGCTGAGCACTGGCGGGTTTGTCGACGAGAGGCTTTTCGCGGATGGCGATCTGGTCGAGGGGGATCTTTAGTTTGCCCGCAATTGTGGATTGGAGGACCACGCGGTTGGCGTTCTCAGACAGGATGACGCCGCTGAATCGATCCCCGTTCTTGAGGATGAGTGTGATTGAGTCGGCGGCTAATGCCGGCACGTTTGTCCAGATCAAGAACAACAGCAGGCGCAGGATCAGACGGGGCATTAGTCGCCAGTCAAGGCTTTGGCAAAGGAGTCGTGCTGGCGGTGGGTTGGGCATTGGTTGCACTGGCCGGCGCTCGATCGGATTTGTCGAATCGCCGTACGCCACCAACGACGATGACATTGCCGGATTCATTCACACGAAGTGTCGGTCGGGTTTCGCCGATTTCATAGGTGCGACGCTCCAAAAGCTCTCCATCCGGTGAGAATAAATGAAATGCGTACACGCGCATGCCGTATTGGTGCAGGATATGAATGCGCGCCTCCCGATCGATCATGGGCGACGGCTTGCTGAACGATACCACGTTTCCGATGGGCACGACGGCGTAAGTGCTGCCCTTGGAGGCGTCGGTGACCCTTAAGTAAAGACGAACCTCACGCAGATAATTTGCCTGCTGGATAATGTAAGTTCGGCGATCGACGGGGGAATTGAGTTCGTTGGCTTTTGGAGGAATACCGAAGGATTGAGACCAAACGATCGAACCGGGAATGACGTCGAAAGCAACCGGGGCGCTGTCGACGATCAGGTTCAATTCTTTGAGTCGAATTTGCGCGGTGATCTTGAAGCTGCCAGGACGCGAAAGATCGAAATGTGGTGCAAGGTCCATGGTGAACGAGGCCCTCGCAGTGGTCTCCAGTTCAAATTCCCCATCGACCTGTGGATCATGACGTCGGACCACCACGGCGCCCTTGATCTCCTCAATCCCGAAGCTGAGCCATTCATTGTCCCGTCCCAGTTTGAGCGTGCGTCCCGAATGGTTGGTAATTCGCACCGTGACCGGGAGCTTTTCCGAAGGTAAGAACTGGGTCTGGCCGATAATTAATTCAAGCGACACCTCGGGTTGATTCTGTGCGGAAGCTGCGACCAAGCTGAGAATGAGGGTAGCGATTCCAGCTAACAGACGATTCATAAACTGAAACCATAGACCGGTTCTCTTACTGGGCAAGCATGGCGTTTTTATTTCAGCCTCTGATTCCATAGGCGTGGTCGGGTGAGCGTGTCTTGAGACGTTCTTCGACGGCATGGGCGACAGCTGCGGGAGCGAGTTGGAGAAGACACTCCAGGGAAATGACATGGCGACAAGTTGGCTTCATGCAAGGAATGCAGGGCAGGGTGGCTTGAAGGCAATGGGCCAGTTGTCCGTAGGGCCCAGTTCTTAATGGGTTGGTTGGACCGAACAATCCGATGACTGGCACACCTACCGCCACGGCTGCATGCATTGGACCGGTATCGTTGGTGATCATCACGCGACTCATTCGAAGAAACTCCACCATCTCGGGAAGTGAAAGCTCTCCGCAGAAATTGACACAGCGTTGTGGATCCGACGCGGTGATCGGCGCTGCCAAAGGAGCGTCGGAGCGCCCCCCGAGAATCGCGATTCGCCGATCCGGGTGTCCCCGCAGCAACAGCGTAGCGAGTTGGGCGAATGATTCGGATGGCCATCGCTTGTTCAACCAACGCGCCCCTGGTTGAAAGACCACCCATTGCTGCCCATCCGCAAACCATCTCGAGCGCAGTGACGCGGCGACGGCATCGCGTTGCGGCATCCAGTCAAAATCCCAACGGATGGGCACACCCATTGCCTGGAGGACATCGAGGTACCAGTCCACGGCGTGAGTGGATGGAGTTCGGCGAGCGACAGCCATGTCATAGGCGGCGGGAGCTCCCTCTCGTCGGTCGTCCAGGCCGATGGTGCGATCGGCATTGACGAGCCAAGCCAGCGCGGCGGAGCGTGCGAGGCTTTGAAGGTCGAGGATCCAGTCGTATTGACGGGCACGAAGTTGGCGGATCGTCTTGAGGAGATGGGGCCAGCCAAAAGGTGTTGCCCAGCGGCGGCGATCGAATGCGATCAGCTGGTGAAGGTCGGGGTCACCGGAGAGGAGGGGGATCAGGTCTTGGTTCAGCCACCAATCGATCTCGGCTCCAGGAAACTGCCGAGCGAGCATCCGGGCCACCGGGATGGAATGAATGACGTCCCCTAGGGAGCTGGGTTTGAGGATCAGAATCTTCAAGCGTCAGCACCTTCCAAGGCGCTTCGATGTTGAGTGGACCGACTTTGGACGGGACGTCGAAGGGGGGCCGACGCCACCCCGACTGGGTCTGGTCTCGGAGAGTTACCGACCCAAAGCGAGTCGGGCGGCCAAACGTTCGGGCAGACCTGCTTCACGAATCTTGCGTTGGGCGGTTGGAATGTCGTAGCCGAGGCGACGCAATTCAACCGATTGTTGCGCCAAGTCATAAATGACATAGGCAGCCTTGGGATTGCCGTCGCGGGGTTGGCCGCTACTACCCACATTGACGAAATATTTTTTGCCGGGTTCGACTCGGAATTTGGAGTAAGTACCCCCGCGAACACTGGTATCGCGAACGAATGCGACGGGCACGTGGGTGTGGCCGAAGAAGCAGACTTGGGTGTTTTGGTAGGTGAAGCTGGCGGCGGCTTCGAGTTTCTCGAAGACATATCCCCAGCGTTGAGGGGCATCGAGCGTGGCGTGAACAATCGAAAAATTTGCCACTAGGCGGAAATACTTGAGATCGCGCAACCATTTGCGGTCTTCCTCGGAGAGTTGGGCACGAGTCCATGTGACCGCTTCGGCGGCGGCATCATTAAAGCCCTCCGGATCGTCATCCACCGAGACATATTCGTCGTGATTGCCCTTCACGACAGGCATGTTCATACTGCGGATCGTGTCGAGGCACTGCTTGGGATTGGCGCCATAACCTACCACGTCCCCCAGGCAAACGTAGTGGGTGCAGCCCTGGGCGCGGGTGTCTTCCAACACTGTTTGCAGCGCCTCAAGGTTGCCGTGAATGTCTGCCAGTATAGCGTATCTCATCACTTTCCTGCGCGTCTTCAGCGTACTATTTCAAATCCTCTAAACTCGCGAGTCGCGGTCGACCATTCGACCACTTCGCTTCGGATCATTGGCCCGACGCCGCTGTCCCGGATGGCCTGACGAAACTCTTCGAGCTCCGTTTGGTCGCCTTCGGCTATCAATTCCACGCGACCATCTGGTAAATTCCTAACGATTCCTGTGACTTCAAAACCCGCGGCGGCAGATTTCGCTTGGTAGCGGAATCCAACCCCTTGGACCCGACCAGTGTACAGCACATGGATCCGCCGCCGATTCATCGTATTCCGACCCATTCGCGATGCTGGGAACTCTCGGTTTCGCGTCGCAGCAAACAGGAGCGCGACTAAGCCATACCCGTGCCAGATGGTGCAACGATTTTGTTCCCATGACCAATTAATCGCTCCGTTTGTCTGGTTCGGAATCGGTTATGCTTCCGAAAAAGACGTCTTTGTGATCGATAGTGGATGATTTGGGTGGCAAGCTAGGCCTTTTTAGCGGGTTATTCCGTGGGAACCTCGGAACTGGGCATGACGTTCCAGACGTTCCCAATTATCGGAGGAAAGTGGCTGTTGGCGATAAAGGGGTTGGATCATTGGCTCGGCGCTCGACGAACGCCGGACTTTTGAGAGCCATTTGGGGTCCAACGGTTCCGAGATCAGGCGCAAACTGTTGGCTGCAATGGTGGTTTCTTCCTTGTCACCGGTGGCATGACCTGTGCCTACAAAAAAACCGGCGAGAAGCAAGGTGACACGCAGTAAAGTGCTACGCGAATAGGTAGCCATCAAGCAGTCCCGAGACGGATCCAGCAATCCGTGGAGGCGTTCAAACAAGGGCAGGGTCCACATTTCCGGGTTGCGGGCAGGCGAAAATGCGTCGAAAAGTATTGCATGCGGTTTGGGCCAGGTTTGAGCGGTGGGGAGGCGGACCAGCGAGGGGAAATCGGCTTCAAAGTAATTCCAGGAGACGAGGTGATTTCCATTGGTAAACTCAACCTGGCCCTGGTCGAGCAGTGTTTGTGCGGCCTGCTGGTAGGGAGCTATGAATTCCAAGAGACGTGGATGTTCCAGCGCGAATCGCAGGGGGGCACTTGTGCAATCAAAGCTGACGATTCGCACCGGGTTGGTGCCGGTGGCGGAAGCTTGGAGCACCGTGCATATATTGGCTGCGGCGCCAAGTCCAATGTCCCAGATGACGAATTCCCCTGAATGGCGGGCCATCCGTTGCGGTAACTGGAGTTGACGGACGTAGAGGGCCTCGGCTTCGGCAACCGGGCCGATCACCGGATGAAACGTCTCGCCCAAAACTCTGGACCGAACACTCCATGTGCCGTTTTTGAGTTGGACGAGTTCGTAGAGTGGATCCGTCATTGCCGTCGGTGGGGGGCCGCAAAGACAAAGGCCCCGGCGAGCCGCCGGGGCCTTTCCTCGAACACGGTCGATTACTTCATGCGATCGAAACTTTTCTGAAGGATCTGCCAGTCGGCGAGGTTGCCAACCTTGGCTCGGTGGTCTGAAATCACCTTGGTTTCATTCTCGTTCTTGGTCGGACGATCCACCTTATAGAAAATGCCAAAATTTCCCGGTGCGGACTCATCCGCGAGGCGGTAGGCCGCGTATTCGTCCGTGATGTCGTGTTCTTTGGGAACTTCAACAAATTTACCGCCCTTGCGGGGGTTGGAATTGTCAAAGGCGCCCTCGTAGAACTCGACGCATTCGCTGAGACACTCGATGAAACTGAAACCGTTGTGATCCATGGCGGCCTCCATCATAGCCAGCACGTGGTTGGGATTGGTATGCGTCGTGCGGGCCACAAAGGTGGCACCGGAGCTGATCGCCTGCTTCATCGGATTGATGGGTCGATCGAAATTGCCCCAGACATCCGTCTTGGACTTGAACCCGATTGGGGACGTGGGTGACGTCTGTTTTTTGGTCAGTCCGTAAACCATGTTGTCCATGACCACGTAGGTCATTTTGATGTTTCGGCGAGCCGTATGGCTGAAGTGGTTGCCGCCAATGGAAAAGGCGTCACCGTCGCCACCGAACACAAAGACATGCAGGTCGGGGCGGGAGATAGAGACGCCGCTGGCGAAGGGTAATGCGCGGCCGTGGATGAAGTGCGCTCCGTGTCCTTGCACAAAATAAGGGAAACGGCTGGAGCAGCCGATACCTGCCACGGTCATGATCTTTTCGTGCCAAATGCGGCGCTTCTCGATCAGTTTGAAATACAGCGCGAGGACCGAAAAATCGCCGCAGCCTGGGCACCACGTCGGGTGATCGGCGGAGACGTCCTTCTTCATGAGTGGCTTGCGATCCGAATCCGCCAAGGGTGGGATGGGAGTTGCGTTCAGCCCGGTGCGCGGCAAGCTGGTTCCTGAGATAGCGATGGAAGACATAATAAAAAGGATTGAGTTCCCGGGTTGAGTTAGCGAGTCATGGCTCGAGCGGCATCGAGAATCTCTCGAACCTTCCAGGTGAGGCCGTCGACTTTGGTGATGCCGCGGATGCGTGGGTCGCAGTAGCGAGCGCGAAGAATCGCAGCAAATTGGCCGTAGCCGTAGAAACCTTCGTCATTCAATTCGACCACGAAGATGTGGCGAAATCCGCTAAACACGTTTTCGAGGCCATTGGGCAGCGGGTTCAGGTATTTGATGTGAAGGCCGGAGTAGGCTTCGCCGGCGGCGCGCGCCTGCTTGATCGCCTCTTGAATTGGGCCTTGAGACGAACCCCAACTGACGAGCAATACCTGGCCTTCGGGAGAGCCAAATACTTTTGGGACGGGCAACTCTTCCGCCAGCTTTCGCAACTTATTGCGACGCTTCGCGGTCATGGCGACGTGTAATTTGGGCGACCCCGTGGGATGGCCCATTTCGTCGTGCTCAAGCCCAGTCACCACGGGGTACTTGCCGGTGCCGATACGGGTGCCGGGCGCTACATGGCGAGTGATGCCGTCCGGAGCGGACAAATCGTAAGGCTTGTGTTCGGCAATGGGGGAGAGATCGGGGGAGATGTCCTGGCAGAGGGTTTGAAGATTCGGCTCAACAAAGGCTTCGATGCGGGTGGCGATCCCCTGGTCCGTGAGGATGATGACGGGAGTGCTGTACTTGCGGGCAATATTTACGGCTTCAATTGCGGTATAGAAGCAGTCTTCGACGCTGGAGGGTGCGAGGACCACGCGTGGGCTGTCGCCATGGCCCCCGAAGCAGGCGATGTTAAGGTCACTTTGCTCAATATTAGTCGGCATGCCTGTGGAAGGGCCACCACGTTGGACATCCACAATGACCAAAGGCACTTCCGCCATGGAGGCCCAACCGAGGGCTTCGGTTTTGAGCGAGATGCCAGGGCCGGAGGAACCCGTGACCGCGACGCGGCCGGCGTAACTGGCCCCAATAGCCATGGAGATCGAAGCGATTTCATCCTCGCATTGAATAAAGGAGCCGCCGTATTTGGGCAATTCGCGGCGGAGCAACTCCATGATATCAGACCAGGGGGTGATGGGGTACCCGGCGCCGAATCGGACCCCGGCGGCGATCAGGCCATAAGCGAGGGCTTCATTGCCGCTAGTCACGACTTGGTGGCCGTGCTTGTTTTCGCCTGGTGTGAATCGGAAGAGCTCCTCCGCAGTGGCCAAAGTGTAGTTGTAGCCGGCGTTGAAGCAGTTCATGGCATTTTGAAGGACCGTGGGATCCTTGGTGCCAAACCGTTCTTCCAGAAGACGATGCAATTTCTGGATATTCAGGTCGAACATGCGGGCGATAAGTCCGAGGGCGAAAACATTCTTGCCCTTATCGCGACCGGTGCCGCCGATGGCTTCCACGGTGAGGCTCGAAATATTGACTCCGATATGCCGATAGGTGGTCTCGTTCTCGGGAGTGAAATCCTTCACGTGATCGGCGTCGTACAGCACGATGCCCCCCTTCTTGAGGGAGTTCAGGTGGCTTTCGTAAGAATGTTGGTAGAACGCCAGCAGTATGTCGGCTTCATCGCCGGCGGTCAGAACCTCGCCGGAACCAATGCGAACCTGAAAGATGGAGGGGCCTCCCGAGATGGTGGACGGGATGGTCATGAAGGTCATGACTTCCTGCTCGCTGCGTCCGGCGAGACGTGCGAGGAATCCGCCGATGGCTTGAATGCCGTCCTGCGAATTACCGGCGATGCGGATCACGGCCTCGGAAACTTGGGAAACCTTGGGCTGTTGGTCACCCGGGGGTGTGCTAGCCACTGGTGCGTTGCTCATGGAGATCGGTGTTGTGTGTTCGTAACGTCGCACAGTAACAAGGGGTCAAGGACCGTCAAGCAACCCGCCTTATAACCTCCTCTTAATTGTGGTGGTTGATAAATTAGTTTTACTGTGTCTCGGCTGGGTAACGGGACTAAAGTTGGGGTGTGAGACGGCGCGTTTGGGTTGAGTATTCGAAACCTGTAGAGACAAGGTTTGAGCCGCTTTGGAGTCGTGAATTTGCCCTTGGGATTCCGTTTTTGATTGTCTAGATTGCTGCGCATGAAGCATCCGGATTTCACACGGCGAGAGTTCGTGAAGGGTCTTTCGGCAGCCACGTTGGGGGCGTTGGGAGCGGGGGCCCCGCGGCTGTTGACGGCTAGCGAGCCGGTACCGCGACCGCCGGCGAGCGCGGATGCGATTATCGTGTTGTGGATGGGTGGTGGCATGGCCTCCACCGAGACCTTTGATCCCAAGCGTTATACACCGTTTGAAAAGGGGATGAATCCGGGTCGAGTTCTCTCGACGTTTCCATCCATCCCGACCTCCGTCGATGGCATCCAGTTTACGGAGGGTTTGGAACGAACAGCGAACGTGATGGATCGCGGAACGTTGATCCGGACGTACACGGCTGGGGATCTCGGATTTATCCTGCATTCGAGGCATCAATTTCATTGGCACACGGGGTATGCGCCGCCGCAGAGCGTGGCCTGCCCCCACATTGGAGGGTTCATGGCGCGCACTCTGGGTTCGCGCAACGAGGCGGTGCCGCCGTTCATTAACATTGGCCAGCGTTTTGATGTGGGCGAAGGCGAAGAGTTGAAAGCCTTTAGCACCGCTGGTTTCCTAGGCAGCGAGTACGGCCCATTCAATGTGGCTTATCCGGATTCAGCGAAGGACGTGGTGACGCCTCCGGGAGGCATGAGCTTGTCGCGATTTCAGAATCGGGATCGATTCTACCGTCGCCTCATGGAATCCTCTCCAATTGGGCAACTGGGCAGCAGTTACCAGAAGGAATCGCTGATTCGGTCGATGGACAACGCCTACCGGTTGTTGAGTTCGCCGGCAGCCAAGGCATTTGACCTCACGGAGGAGCGCCCGGAGACGATTGCCAAGTATGTGCCGGGTGGGTGGGACTTCGGCCGCAAGTTGGAGTCGGCATTCACGCGCGACGGCAATTATGAAAAGGCGAACATTCAGCGGTTCGGTTTGGGCTGCCTTCTGGCGCGTCGACTGGTGGAAGCTGGAGCTCGATACATTGAGGTGACCACTGAGTACATCCCCTTCTTGAATTGGGATACCCATGAGAACGGCCACGAGAAGCTCGTGAATATGAAACTGGCAATCGATGGGGCGATTGCCCAGTTGGTGTTGGATTTGGAAGAGCGCGGCTTGCTGGATCGGACGCTGGTGGTATTGGCGAGCGAGTTCAGCCGCGACATGCTCCAGGAAGGCAAGCCGGATCGCCCGATCAAGGATCAGGTACCCGTGCCCGACAAGATGGAGTCGATGACACACTACGGCATGCACCGGCATTTCACGGATGCGGGCTCTGTGTTGCTGTTTGGCGGCGGCATGAAACGTGGTCATTTGCATGGGGTCACTGCGGATGAGCGGCCGTGCAAGACGATCAAAGACCGAGTGGTCATCGAGGATCTCCACGCGACGCTTTATCGGGCGATGGGCATTTCGCCGCGGTTGGCTTACGACATCGAGTCTCGGCCGTTTTACGTAACGCGAGACGGCATGGGCAAACCCATCGAGACATTGTTTAGCAAGCCGATCTGAAGCCGTTCGCCATGGAAGGACTGATCCGTCAACTCGACACGTTTCTACGACGTGACCCCAAGATTGGTCGGGAAGTCTACATTGCCAGGACTGCCGTCGTTTTGGGGGATGTGATCCTCGGAGACCACAGCAGTGTTTGGTATGGGGCCGTGTTGCGTGGAGATATCAATCGGATCGTGGTGGGCGAGAATTCGAACGTGCAGGATAATGCGGTATTGCACCTAGCCGATGATTATCCGTGCCTGGTTGGCAACTGGGTCACGATTGGGCATTCGGCAAACGTTCATGCGTGCACCATTGAGGACGACTGTCTGATTGGCATTGGAGCAACGGTTCTGGATGGCGCGGTTGTGGGAGCGCAGTCCATTGTGGGTGCCAACGCTTTGGTGCCGCCCGGAATGCGGATCCCTCCGGGGTCCATGGTGCTGGGAACTCCAGGAAAAATTGTGAGAGCACTTTCCGCTGAGGAACGTGCCGGCCTCAAGCATTGGGCGCAGAAGTATGTGGTGAACGGCGCCTATTGTCTCCGCAACGACATCCAAGTCGGCGCACCTTGCCGGGTTGGACCTCGTCCTGGACATGGGGGTGGGTCAGTGACAATCTGACCGCTATGTCGGCGGAAAAACTTCAACGGCTTCGAGACGAATTGCGCGGTTACGGATCGTGTGTAGTGGCCTATTCTGGCGGCGTGGATTCCGTATTTCTCTCGGCGGTGGCCCGTGAAGTGCTCGGAGATCGGATGATCGCGGTGATTGCCGATTCGCTGAGTCTGCCGAGGCGCGAATTGGATGAGGCGCTGGAGGTAGCTCGCCAGTTCGGGATACCCGTGGAAACGATTCGAACGGCTGAATTCGACAACCCGGTCTACCTGAGTAATCCCACCAATCGGTGTTACTTCTGCAAACATGAGCTCTTCCACCAACTGGCACCATTTGCAAAGTCGCGCGGGTTTGCGGTGGTGGTTTATGGCGAAAATGCAACGGACGTAGGCGATTATCGTCCGGGTGCCCAGGCGGCGGACCAATTTAAAGTGCTGGCTCCCCTCAAGAAAGTGGGCCTCACCAAGCGCGAGATTCGCGAATTGTCAGCTGCCATGGGATTGCCGACATCCGACAAACCCGAGGCGGCTTGTCTGAGCTCTCGTGTGCCTTACGGCGAAACCGTGACGCCTGAGAAGCTGAATCTCATCGAAACTGCCGAAGCCTACTTGAAAGATTTGGGCTGCTACGATGTTCGGGTGCGGTTGCATGAGTTGAAGGGCGGGTTTCTGGCTCGCGTCGAACTTGGCAATGAGGAGTTGGTTGCATTCATGGCGCGCCCGGATCGCCTACAGATCCATGAGAAACTCCGTGGTCTTGGGCTCCGATTCGTGACGGTCGATCTCGGTGGCTACCGGCGCGGCAGTCTGAATGACGTGATCCCGCTGCTGGTTGGCCAACGATGAGGTTCCGGGAAACGCTTGGTCCAGGCTCACTGCTTTTCCATCGTCAGGATCAGGGAGCGGCTGAAGAGCAGTGGTTTGGACCACATGTGTTTGACGACTTCATGGCACTCGGCGGCGTTGGCATCCGGTTCGCTCCGTTGCAGCTGAGTCGCCCAGAGTCGGCCCCAAAGCAGAAAAGGAATCGCCAGCGGGATTAGAATCTTTCGCTTCCACTTATCGCCGTCCACGCCAGTGACTTTCGCTCCGTTCAGCACGAAGTGATAGCGGAGTTGAAGATAGGTCAGGGGTGCGATATGTCCTCGATCGCGCCGTTCCCCTGGAGCGAGCTGTCGGCACATCCAGGGTCCGTACATGTAATAAAAACCGGTGCAAAGGTATTGCAGGCGCGAAAAAATGTTCTGGATGTTGGGTGTGGAAAGCACGATGCGCCCACCAGGTCGTGTGATACGGCACAGTTCGCCGATCAGACGTTGTGGATCCAACACGTGTTCGATGCCTTCAAGACACAACACCATGCTGAACGAGCCATCTTCAAACGGCAGGGGCGCGTTTAAATCGGCCACGACATAATCGGAATGCTCCTGATGGATGTCTGCTCGGGTGACGTCGTGTCCCTCGGCGCGAAGTCGTTCCGACAGCAGACCGTTGCCTGCCGGAATGTCCAGGATGCGCTGCCGGGTGGGTCCCGCTTGGACGATGCGATGCACAATACCCATGTAACCAGTAAAGTTGGCGACATGGGAAAAGTCAGTCGAAAGCACGGAGTGATCATGAACACCACAGACACGCGCGTCGAGTGCGAGCGTGGGCGGTTGTCTTGCGGTCAAAATTCCCCTCGCTACCAGAGCGAAGGATTCGCATCTTCAGGCCCACAATGACCGCGTTTTTGCAGCAACTTTGGCAGCTGGTGCGCCCCCATCAGGCGCGGCTTTGGCTGGGTTTGCTGGCGGGGGCGATCTACAGCTTGAGCAATGGGGCCATGCTGTTTGTGGTCAAACTAGTCTGCGATGTTTTGTTCCCGGCGGTCGGACGTCAGCCGTTGGCGGATGAATTGGCTCGGTTGCAAACTTTGGTTCCGGCCATGGCGAAATTTTTGGACCAGTGGCTTCGATCACTTGCGGATGGGGAGCGTCCCATGGCGATTTATGGGTTGGTGGGACTGGTGCCGTTGGTAATGGCGTTTCGCGGTTTAGGAACGTATTTGAGTTTTTACTGGATGAGTTGGGTGGCGACGGCGGCGGTGCACGATTTGCGTGTCCGACTCTTTTCGCACCTGCAGCGGCTATCCCTGGACTTTTTTGGCGGGGCGCGCACGGGTGATTTGGTGTCGCGGGTGACGAACGACGTGGGGTCGTTGCATCTGGTGGTATCGACTTCTTTCACCTACTTGGTGCGTGAACCGTTCACATTGCTGGTGTTGGTGACCTATCTGCTTTGGAACCAGCCGCGGTTGACTGCAGTCTCGCTGGTGGTGTTTCCGCTTTGTTTGATTCCTATCATTGTCTATGGGCGAAAGGTGCGGCGGTCCTGGCGCGCGGCTCAGACGCACACGGCGGAATTGGGCGATGTGATGCAGGAGACGTTCACGGGTCAACGGGTGATCAAGGCTTACAACATGGAGTCTGCCGTGGTGGATCGATTTTCGGCCACGTCGCGTCGGATCGCGAGTCAGTTTATGCGTTTTGTGCGCGCCTCAGAAATTCCGGGGCCGTTGATTGAATTTGGCGGAGCGCTAGGCGTGGCGTTGCTGTTTGCTTACGTGGCACGAGCGGGAGTCGGGGGGGGGCGAATGACCAGTGGCGATTTTTTCTCCTTCATCGGTAGTTTGTTCATGATGTACCAGCCGGTCAAAAATCTCTCCAAGCTTTGGAGTCAGTTTGAGCAGGGGCGTGGTGCCATGAGCCGGGTGGATGAGTTGTTATTCAACGAGCCCACGGTTTTCGATCCGGTCAATCCGAAGCCAGTTCAAGCCTTGGGAGCCGATGTGGTGTTTGAGGGGGTTCATTTTCGATACGCTGATCGGCCGATCTTGCAAGGCATCGATTTGCGGGTTCGAGCGGGGACATTCGTGGCGTTGGTGGGGGCCACTGGCTCGGGCAAGACGACGCTGACGAGTCTGCTATTGCGGTTTTATGACCCTGAGCGCGGGCGTGTTTTGATCGGAACCTCCGATGTTCGCGAGGTGGGTCTGAGGGAATTGCGGGATCAGATCGCGGTGGTGACTCAGGAGACTATTTTGTTTAACGAATCCATCCGTGAGAATATCCGGTTAGGGCGTCCAAGTGCCTCGGACGCCGAAGTCGAGTCTGCGGCACGCCATGCGCATGCCGATGCGTTTATTCGGGAAAAGCAGGGTGGTTATGACTTTGTGGTGGGGGAGCGCGGCGCGAGTTTGAGCGGAGGGCAACGGCAGCGATTGGCTCTGGCACGGGCAATTCTCAAGAACGCACCAATCCTCATTTTAGACGAAGCCACGAGTTCGCTGGATTCGGAAACCGAGCGATTGGTGCAGTCGGCGTTGGACGAATTAACTGAGGGGCGCACGACGCTTTGCATCGCGCATCGACTTTCTACGATTCAGAACGCCGATTGGATCGTCGTGATGGAACAGGGGCGGTTGGTGGAACAAGGGCGCCATGAGGACCTGCTGGCGAGCGGAGGGGTGTATTCCCGTTTGCACTCCCTGCAGTTTGCTGTGTGATTCGCTACTCTTCCCTAGCCGGAAGCCGTCGCGCGCTTCAGCATCGCCACGAACTCCTTCAGCAGCCCGGTGTTGTCATGCCACGTCCTAGCAGTCACGAGGTTGCCGTCGACAACGACTGGTTGGTTCACGTATCGGGCACCCCCTTGTTCGCAGTCCAGCGCGCATTTTGCCACGGTGGTCATGGTGCGTCCGCGAATGACATCTGCAGCAGTCAAGATTTCCACTCCATGACATAAAGCAGCGACCGGTTTGCTGGTTTCAAAGAAATGCCGGGTCAGTTGGAGCAAGTGTGGATCATAGCGGAGATACTCGGGGGCACGTCCGCCGGACACAAACAAGCCGACGTAATCCTTCGGGTTGACATCGCGAAAGGCGACGGTAGCGCGAATATGATAGGCTGGACTTTCGCGGGTGATATCCCATTTGGGTTCACCTTGGGCGGTGGGGGGGATTTCGTGCATCACACCATGATAGATCCGGGCTTCTGGGCCGGCGATGACCACCTCGAATCCATCCTCTGGCAGGCGCCAAATGGGATACATGGTATCGAAGACTTCAGTGGCATCGCCGATGGGAAGGAGTACCTGGAACGGCTTACGACGGATCGCGGTGGATTTTTTCGGTGTGCGCATGTGAGTGGGTGCAATCTATCCGGACTCGGGGTTTACGGGCCAGCTTTGAATCCATGCGGTTGGGCCGATTTTGCGGGGTAATGTCGGTTGGACATCAGGATTGGAAGGGCGATACTCCGGCCGTGAATTTTCCGATCACGGAACTCACCGATGCCATCCTGTCGAGTTTCAGCCGACACGGTGGCATTAACCGTTTGGATGGTGCCAATCTTCCATCTAAAGGGGCCGTGGTCGATATCACGCATGATTTGTTGCGGTTGATTTTTCCGGGATTTTTCGATGACAAGGTCATTCATTCGGAAGAACTGCGCGCCGAGACGGCGCTGTTGTTGGACGCGATTGCGGGACGCCTTGAGGACGAGGTCTATAAGAGCCTCAGGTGTTTTGATTGCCCCGATCCAAGGTTGCGAGATCCGCGCCCCGCAGCGCATGAACTGACGACCGAGTTTCTTCGGCAAATCCCGAGAGTTCGGGAGTCACTACAAACCGATGTCGAGGCGGCATTCCGCGGTGATCCTGCAGCCCGGACTCGAGAGGAGATCATTGTGGCGTATCCATTTGTAGAGGCGGTGGCGGTTCAGCGACTGGCTCATGAACTTCACGAACGGGGGGTGCCGTTGGTGCCGCGGATTATGACCGAATGGGCGCATAGCAAGACAGGAATCGACATCCACCCGGGCGCTAGAATCGGGTCACACTTGTTCATCGACCACGGGACCGGGGTCGTCATTGGCGAGACCTGCGTGATTGGGAATCACGTGAAGATTTTCCATGGCGTGACGCTGGGAGCGACGAGTACGAGTGGGGGTCAGGCGTTGCGGGGCAAGAAGCGCCATCCGACGATCGAGGATCGGGTGACGATCTACTCGGGCGCTGTGATCTTGGGGGGGGAGACCGTCATTGGGGAGAACAGCACTATCGGGGGAAACGTCTTTCTCCTTCACAGTGTGCCTCCGAACAGTGTGGTGCTGATGGAAGACAACAAACTCCGGATCACTTCGAAAAAGGATAAAAATCCGTTGGATTCATTGGATTTTCAGATCTGAACAAGCGGTGTCGTCAGAGATTGAACTCTGGTCCGAGGTAGATTTCGCGGGCCTTCGGGTCGCTGACCATTTTATCGGCATCGCCTTCGTAAACCACCTTGCCTTTCGAGATCAGATAGGCGCGATCTACTAGTTTCAGTGTTTCGCGGGCATTGTGATCGGTAATCAGAACTCCCAGGCCGCGTTCGCGGAGTCGGCGGATGATTTTTTGGACTTCGTAAACGGCAATGGGATCAATGCCGGCGAACGGTTCGTCCAGGAGGAGAAGTTTGGGACTGGTGACGAGCGCGCGAGTGATCTCGAGACGCCGTTTCTCACCGCCGCTGAGTTGGTAGGCGTAGCTTTTGGCGAGTCGGGTGAGGTCGAGTTCCTCGAGAAGATACTTCAAACGGGTCTGACGTTCCTCGTGAGAACAATCGAGCAATTCCAGGATGGCCAGCAGGTTTTGCTCCACGGTCAGTTTTCGAAAGACGCTCGATTCCTGTGTCAGATAGCCGATGCCGAGGCGCGCCCGTTGGTGCATCGCAAGCGAGGTGACATCATTGCCGAGAAATCGAACGATGCCGGAATCGGGGCGTACGACGCCGACGACCATGTTGAAGCTGGTGGTCTTTCCGGCGCCATTGGGTCCGAGCAGGCCGACGACTTCGCCGGCTCTTACGTGGATGGAAACGCCATTCACGACCTGGCGCTGTTTATAGGCTTTTGCCAGTTTTTCGACGGACAGCAGGCACTGATCAGTCGTGGTGGGCACCTTGATGGGGAGAGATTCGGTGATGGGCTGCGGTGAGAGTTATTTGGCAGGGCCAACGGACGGGTTGTTGGTGCCCTTGCCGAGCGAATCAAATCCTTGGATGGCCTTGATTTTCAGACGAAGAATCGGTTTTGATGTGATTCCTTCGAATTTGTAGCGACCATTGGCGAGATCCATGCCAATGACCTCAGCACGGATTGCCATGCCTTCCCGGACCAGTTCGGGCATCGTACCACCTGGTGTGCCGGTGATTACGAGCACTTCGTTGGTCTTGGTGTAGACCGCTTTGTCTCCTTTGGCGAAGTTTGTGGATTTTCCACTAATGTACTCAATCACGACGTTGGTGGAGGCGATAATGCTTTCGACACCCCCGCCGCGTGGGAGCTTGGCGACAAGATCTTCGCAGGTCAATGTCATGACTCCTGGGTTGAACACCTTCACGGTTTCCTTGAAGTGCACGAATTCAGCCTTTTGATCGAAGACGAAACTTTTAGACGTGATCTCCGTCTCTTCGGCAGTGACCGAGGTGGAATCGGCGGCGCCCACGAATGCGGCGGCGGAAAGGACCAGGTAGGAGATGAGGTAATGCTTCATGCGTGGCAATCGTACAATCGGTCTTGAGAGGGATCTGGCTCTCCCGAGGGAGTGAGTATCACTTCGTGAGGGAGTTGGTGGGGGAAAACAGGTTTCTTCGGATGACGGCGCGGACGCTGTTCGAGATCACGAGGCGGGTGTCTTTTTGATTCCAGGTGAATCCCTCGCCTTCGAGCGTAAAAAAGCCATCGGCTCGGCTTACTTTCAGTGCTCCGGAAGACCAAGCGCTTTTGGTGGGCAGATCGAAGAAACATTGAGGTGCCTCGATCCTCATGTCGGGCGCCTCGCGTTCCGTGAGTGTTTCCATTCGAAACTTGGTGAGCAGCATTTTCCCATCGGGTTGCTGGGTGACGTCCCCATGGAAGCGTGTGCGGGCGCGTCCTCCTTCACGCTCGAAGAACGTGGAGCCTCCGGTTTTCACCCGTGGCGACTGGGCGAGCAACCAACTGGTGGCCGCCAATGTTGACGCACAGATCATCCAGGCAAATGGCCGAATCGGCATGCGGAGACACATGGGGCGAGTTTGTAGTGCTGGCGAGGTGAAGGAAGGCAATTCTGCGATGCCCGTGTAGGATTTAGTGTTGGTTGAGAAGCCAGGAGACCGCTTGGGAGGTCGCCACCTCGGCGCTACCGTTGTATAAGGACAAGGCACCCTCAGCGCCCGCGGTTTTGTAAAAATTCTTGACCAACTCGGCTTCGCTGCCGGTTTCTCCGCCCAGCCATAATCGGTTCGGAGCTGAAAGCGCCAGCATGCCAGGGAGATCGAGATATTTTGCGCCGCCGGGCACCAGGTCGAGTGAGAAAATATCCGGGACGGTTCCGAACCGGAATCCAGCGGAATCGATCGCAGCGATGTCAATATCGGCACCTGCTAGGGCGCGAGCGGCGGCGGCAATGGGGCCGGCACCTTCCACACCCAAGATGGCGACCTGTTTGGATTTCTTTTCGTGGGTCCGAACAAACCGAACGACCGAGAGAACGTCGTGCACGCGTTGTACGAACACGGTATTATTGTAGCCGAAGGAGTAAGCGGCAGCCTCGCGCGGGTTGTTCACTTTGGGCGCCCGTGCCTGAGGTTGTCCATCGGCCATGAAGTCCCCTTGGTGCAAGAGATCCACGCCCACGAGAACGGCCCCGGAGTCAACCAAGCGTTTGGGTTCGGGTTTTAGAGCTCCGTCGTTAAAGTAGAGCGACGACTTACCGTGGGCCGTGAGATAGACCACGGTTTTGCCATTCCACGTTTTGGGATAACAGAAGACGGTGGGTAATTCGCTCTTGAGGCCGGAATGGCGGATGAGTCCGCGCATTTCGAGCCATGAATTGTGGTCGATCTTTTGGAGTTGATCCCAGGTAACCTCGCCGGCGGAGGAAAGCGCACGGTCCAATACGATATCCAGTGCGCCACCGACGGTTTTTTTGAAACGGTCGACGGACTGGAGTTCTTGTTTGAGCTGCGACTGGGCGTTGTCGTGCCAATAACGAAGGAGTTTACGTTCGAAGTCGGGTCCCCCCTGGGGTTGTGGATGGGAGGCATCCCAGACGGTGAGTTGCTCGCGAGGATGGCGCTTGTAATCGCGTTCGAGGACGGGTTCGCTCTTGCCGAGTTTGAAGTGGCGATTGAGGAGGTTATAGAAGGCGCCACGTGAGACGGCATTGTAATTGTGAGGGAAGTGTTCGCCGCGTTTGAGGACCACATTTTCGGGAGCTCCCAGCAATTTGTAGAGATTCTTGAGCTCCGGAAATCCCTTGGTGCTCATTTCCTTGGTCCAATCATTGGCTGAAGTCATGCCCTGAGGTTTCGGAGCGAACACTCCGGCGAATTCGACATTGCCTGTGCCGACCCGGAGTAGTGATGCATTTTCGCAGGTGCAACCTCCTTGCATGGAGGTGCTGACCATCACGGCTGGGAACGAGAGTTTGAGTCGAGGATCGATGGCCCCCAGTATCATGGTTTGAGTGCCACCGCCCGATGCGCCGGTACAGGCGAGACGTTCGGGATCCACTTCGGGCAACTCCAGCAGGAAGTCCAGGGAACGGATGGAATTCCACGTCTGCAACCCCATAATGCTCTGAGCATGGGATTCTGCCTGAGGGCTGAACAATCCCCAGTTTTCCACGGTATTCATCTCGGGCCGCTGTTTGCCGAACCCGTGGGCTAGTTCCATGGAAATCTGCTGGGAATCTGAGTTGCCGAGCATGTCGTATTGAAACACGACGCATCCCATTCGAGCCAGTTGCACGCACATGGATTGAAAGCGGCTCCGTCCGCCTTCCTCGAAGCGCTCTTCCCCCTCGGCGATTTCGCGGTGCAATTCTGCATCGGTACTCTCGGTCAGCCGTGCATTCGCCCAATGACCATGGGCGAACAACACCCCCGGAACCTTTCCGGACACGACGGTGGGCCGGTACAAGTTGCCGGTAACAAAGAAGCCAGGAAAACTCTCGAAGTAAACCTTCTCCACGGTGTACGCATCGCGTTCGACCCGCCCATGGAGGACGGCCTTGAGCGGGGTCTTGGTGGGCATGGGCCAGAGTCCCTGAGACACCAGCACCCGGCGTTTCACCAATTCTGCGCGTTTGGCCCATTCGTCGGGGGAGGACGGTGGCGTGAACGGAAAGTAACCATCCAAATCTTTGAGTGGTTGGAGTCGGGCATCCTTGGGGACTTGGCCCGCCGGCAACACGCGTGGTACCTCGCCGAAAAGGATGGGGGTGACAACAAACGCCATCAATGTGGAAAGCAAGCGTCGGGAACTCATGCAGCAAACCTACTCCAACCCCAGGCCTGACAGGGAACAAAAATCGATGCGATCTGTTTGAAAAAGCTAACCCCATGACTCTGTGCATGAGAAGTCGCTGGGCAGTCGGGCTCATTTCCGAGTAACCGGCATCGCATGGGAAGCTGGGGCGAAAAGCGGCAGAGGGCAGTCGCGGGCAGAATCCATCGAGTGGTGCCACTCGAATAGCAGCGCAGTGGCCCTCCACCGCTTTTGGGGAAATTCCGAGGACAACCGATCTCCAAATGTCGGTAACTCGGAAAAGCGCCCTGGGCGATCGGGTAGAGAGGAACCCGCTTGACGGTTTTGGGTCGGCGGGCGTTGCATGGGGAAGTTCCGATGCCCAGTAAACGTCGTCAATATCGCCATGAATCACCCTGAATCACTTTCCTCCGTGACGCCTCTTTCAGCCAGTGGAATCCCCTACAGCGGCGTTCCGGGGCAACGGGAGGCCGCAGTGGATCGCGCGCGGTCGTTTCCCTATCGATTTCCGCGAGATCGTCGGCCGTTGGGCGGCAGTTACACGGTGGCCGAGAATTCTCGGCGATTGCTCCGGTACTTCTATCTCGAGCGTCGACTCATGCAGGCGTTGGGGGCTTGGACACTCACAATCCCGGAGTTTGAGATCAAACTGGAGACGGGTCGCCACATTTTCTATCACGCCGATGCCGCCCGATTCTTGCGTGAGCGGTTGACAGAGCAGGAGATGCGTCCCAAGGAAATCGATGCCTTTCGCGAACCGGAGATTGATCGATTGATTGAGGAGGTGTTGAGTGCCGCGTCGGCGCCTGAACTGCTGGTGGGTATTCACCAGGTTTTGGGCCGCGCGTTGGAGAGGGCCTACCGGCATCATATCGACAACACTGATCCGGTCACGGATGTGCCGACCATTCGTTGTCTCAAGCGGATTCTCACCGACTACGAACTCATGCTGGCCTGGGTGGATGCGGCGATCGGGGCCTATTTGGATGGTGGTGTTGAGGAAGCCGGGCTAACTGCGTGGCAATGGCACTTGGAGCGACTGCTTCGAAGCATCGGTGGTGTGTCAGGGAGCGATCCGAGGGGAGAATCTCCGGGGGTACTTCGCTCCGAGTTGAAACCGTTCGAACGTGGCACGGTGCCGTTGCGGGATGTGCGCTTTGACACCTTCAAGAATACGGGTGATTACGATGTCGCGGATGGTCAGAGCCGGTTTCCCAAGGATTCCTATGAGAGTCTGCGTCTGAGGTTCATTCGGACCCAACGAGATGAGGTGGATGCCATCGAGGCCTTTGGTACATTCATTTGGGACATTCGATTTAAGGACTTCCAATCGGAGTACGATCTCGCACGGATCACCTGGGACGAGGCGCGCCATACGGAGATTGGGCATCGGGCGTTGCTGGCGTGTGGCTACGACCCATTTGAGCTTCGGAACCGGCTGACCGGATCGACATGTCGCGGGCCGATGGACCCGGCGTTTGCGATGGCCGAGATCAATCTCTTTGGGGAAGTGGGGGTGTTGAAGACCATCAATGGATTGATTGACACGGCTGCGGATAAGAACGACGCGCTGTTGTACCACGTGGCGGATTTCATTCGCAGCGACGAGCGAACGCATGTGCGCAAAGGGCAGGGGATTCTAAAGGTGATGACGGATATGGACAGCAAGGCGTTGGAACTGCGGACGCGCGAACTGTTCACGGAGTGTCTGGTGAGCTTGGGTGCCATCAAGAAAGACATGGATATCTTTACCATCAGCCGCGAAGACATTGAGCATCTTGTCGGGGAATGATCGATTGAGCCAGGGCGCAGGCGAATCCCATGAACAGCAGCATGCCAAGGGTCATGCCGCCGAAGGCCAGGAGAAATTGGCTGGGGTGCATGGGGCCTGCCCATTTCAGAACGAAGTCGGCGCCCCAGGACATTCCGAAGACCATACTGACTCCGACCCAGGTTGCGGCGAGCCATCGTCCCAACCTAGTTGTCGCCCTGGAAAACCCTCGCCACATCCAGGGCATTCCTGTGGCCAGCATTCCGATGGGCATCCAGGGGATCCGTCCTTGGAGATTGAAATACTGATTGGATTGGCAGCAGAGGCAGACGCCCTCCCGCAAAACTGGCCCGAATCCCGCATCAATCCACCAACCAGCGAGCATGCCGAGATTTCCGGGACCCAGCATGGCAAGAAACATCGCCAGCCAGTTCACTGAAAGATCGACCCGCGCTGTTGACACGTTGGAAAGTGCTTTGCGGCGATGACGATCCGAGAGAATCGCCACAGCCATAAGCAGTGTCGATACCAGCACGATCTCGGCGCTACGGAGTTGGCCAAGATAACTCAACAGAGGAATCTGGACCAAAAAGCTGGCAGCCCAGAGGCTTCGTTGAAGCGGCACTTGGCTGGAGAATTTCTCGACGGGCGGCACGGTGACTGGATGACAGTCTGCGCCGAGCCGCAGCGATCGCCAGGCGACGATGACGCTGCTGCCGACCATGAGCAGAGCTGCCACGACCGGGTGCAACTGTCCGGTGGCGGCCAATAACATCCCGAGAACGTTGTAAATCGCGGCGAACAAAAGACTGCTCTGAATCGACTGACGCAGTTGGCGTGTGTCTCGAATGGCGCGAGGAATTTCTCGGAGATCCTTGCCGCAAAGGACGAACGGTGTTACCACCCCAATGGGTTTCAAGGAGTCCGCATTGGGGTGTAGTAAATCTTGAACAGTTCGTGGCGACCTTCGGCTGAAGAGCGGGACAGGGATCTGCGCGCATGTTTCGGACCTGTTGGTGAGGAGC
>SXSK01000015.1 GCA_005793375.1 Verrucomicrobiales bacterium
GCACCGCCTCGGCATAAGCCGCTAGAATCCGTTCGCGGCCGTGCGTCTGGCCCGGTGCGGCAAAAGCACTCACCAACATCAGCAAGGTGGATTCCGGCAGATGAAAGTTCGTCAGCAACGCGTCGACTATATGAAAGTGAGACGGCGGATAGAGGAATAACTGCGTGCGGCCTCGTCCCGCTTGAATGTCGACGCCATGAGGGGAACCCGGATTCGACCACACACAGGTATCTGTTGCACACGACCGCGCGGCCGTTTCTAGGACGCGACAGGTGGTGGTGCCAACGGCGACCACGCGGCGGCCCTCGCGCTTGGCCCGTTGAATGGCCGATGCCGCAGCAGCCCCCACTTCATATCGCTCCGAGTGCATCTTATGATCGTCCAGTCGATCTGTTTTCATCGGGACAAACGTGCCCGCACCGACATGGAGTGTCACGGTGATCACTTCGACCCCTAAGGACCGAATGTTCTCCAGGATCTCCGGAGTGAGATGCAAGCCGGCGGTGGGGGCAGCAACCGAGCCAAGATGGGCCGCGTAGACCGTTTGATAACGTTCACGATCAGCAGAATCGGCTGCGGGAGCCGATCTTTCGATATAAGGTGGCAGCGGCACCTCACCAATTTGATCGAGTACATCTAGGATATTGCGATCCCCAAAAAACTGAACCAGACAGTGTCCCGATTCGTTTTTATCCAACACGCGGACGATCCAATTGGACGGCTGAGAAGTGGGTTGTGAGAGGACAAATTCAGAACCCGGGTGCAGGCGTTTACCTGGTCGTAACATCCCCCACCACTGGTTGACCTCCACTTCCTCCAGCAATAGCAATTCGACGGCCCCGCCCGTGGGGACACGGATCCCGTGTAATCGCGCGTGTAACACCTTGCTGTCGTTGAGGCAAAGCACGTCGCCAGGACGCAGCAAGCTGGGAAAATCCGTGAACCGACGATGAGCCATCGAACCGTCGTGTCGGTTCAAGACCAATAGGCGTGATCCATCGCGTTTCGCGGTGGGGACCTGAGCGATGAGGTCAGGAGGAAGCTCGTAATGGAAATCGGTCCGTAACATTCGTTCGAAACGCGCGAATCTTCAGCCCGAACCATCGCTCTGGCAAAACCTACTGTGAATAAAGTGTTAATAACCAAATAGGGGTAAATAGGGCCGAAAGTATTGACTAAAGGGGCAGTCAAACCCATAAATAGAGGGCGTTAGGGGTCTATTGGGTCAGAGCCAAGTCGTCCAGGCGGAATTCAGGGGCGTTCAGGGGCTTGCTGGTGACCCCCAACAGGCGGCGCAGATCGGTCGAAATACACGGATAAACGATGGCAGTCGGGTCATGGGTGATGTTCGGTGGTGCAGGTAGTTGGTTCAAGACCTCTGGTTGTTCAGTGAGATATCGAATCATTAATCGAGATCGACACTGAATGCCGAGTCGAGGTCAGAGCTAACGGCGAACCGAGTCACCTGGCAAGCAGGCGAGCTGATGTCGGACGCGGATTCCAAAGAGCAGTTGAGTGATACGGTGGCGGCCTTTCCAAAAAGAGGCGGCAGTTCCGTAGAACGCCCTTTCTTTTACTTCTATTACGAAGTGGCTGTCGATGCTCAAGGCAGGATTCAACTTCCAGCCAAATGGAAAAAAAAGAGCGGCGGTGATTGGGATCTTATTGCCATCCGTGTGCGCGACTCAGTTTTGGAAAAGGATTATATCCAGGTGGTCACCACGGAGACATTTGATCGCAAGACCCAACCCATGGAGGATGCTGAATTCAACGATTTCGGCGCCACAGCCGAACGTCACGACTTGGCCGAACGGGTCATGCCGCTCGAGTTCGATAAAAGCGCCCGATTCGCCCTGGCGGAACATTTTCTGGAGGCGACCGGACTCGGACCCGACAACCGGGCTGTGTTGATTGGATTCAAGGACCGGTTCGACATCTACTGCGCCAAGGACCGCCCCATGGTCAAGCAGAGCGACAAAGCAAACCTCCGCAACCGCAAACTCAACTCGTTCTAAGGCAATGAAGAAGTCATGGAATGGACTGTTGGCGTTAGGTCGAAGCATGGTCGGACTTGAAGGTCGTCCACGTGAGTTTCGAGTGGTGAACGGTGGCGTGCCTCGCTTCGGTTGGGTGACCAACGAACCGGACGCCACCGAAATCAATAAAGTATCCAATACCAACTCGGAAGGGCTAAGGGCCTCGGGAACTGCCCACCAGACCGAGACCGCACCCATCACTTCGTCAACTATTGGGCCCGAGCCCGGCCCTCCCGCGCCGATTTGCCCGTCACCCGCACTGCGGGTTGCCGCCAAGCCGGCAACTTCCGTTGTCCGGCGGTCCACATCCTGGCGGTGGTTTGGGTGGTTCCGTCGAAAGCAGGCCGGTACGATTCATCCCGAGCAAATCGAGCTGCGCTTGGAAGATGTGCGACCTCTCCGGAGCAATCTAGATGCCGAGGACTTCGTCGTGGTTCAGCCCGCGCGTCCGCTCTTGATTTCATCCCGCCAAAATCCGTTTTCGTTAACACCGGCAACCAAAACGATTCCGAAGACGGTCCAGGCGGCTCAAGCTGCCGGCGCATCCACTGAAAATTCAGCACTCTCGGCTCCAATAGCCAAAGGGCCGGCCGACGCGCCTTCAATACCCTCAAAAGTCTCGCTCTCGGAGCCCGGACGTTTGGGGCGGTGGACCCGGTGGATCCGGAATCGGGAGGCGACGGCTTTCAAGTGATGCCGCGTATGTCCAGTGACCAATTTTTCTCATCAAAGCGTTCTGTTGTGTCCAACCCTCGACTGGTTACAGCCGAAGGAAGGCCACCTGACGATCGATGGAACCGTCGGTGGCGGCGGGCATTCCGAAGCCATCTTGAAAGCGACGACTTCGGGAAGGTTATTGGGTTTCGACCGAGATGGGGACGCGATTAACGCGGCGGCGGAGCGGCTGCGCCCATTTTCCGGGCGCTATCAACTGATACGGGCCGACTTTGCCGAGATGGAGCACCACGTGCCTTCAGGCAGCGTGACGGGGGTGCTGCTGGATCTGGGGATTTCCAGCCACCAACTCGACACGCCCACCCGCGGATTTGGATTTGAGTCTGAAGTTCTAGATATGCGTTTGGACACTCGCGAAACGGTGACGGCGGCGCACCTCGTGAACGAATTGTCGTTGGAGGAGCTGATCGACATCATGCGTCGACACGGGGACGAGCCGGAAGCCCGCCGCATCGCACGTGCCGTCGTGCGGCGCCGGCAGAGCATCCCCTTTCAGAGTGCCCGCGACCTAGCCTCATTTGTGGAAAGCGTGTGCCCTCGGCGCGGCCGAAAATCTCACCCCGCCACCCGCCTTTTTCAGTCACTGCGCTATGAGGTAAATCGGGAACCGGAATCCCTGCAACGCGGGCTCAAGGCGGCCATGAACGTGCTCCAACCGGGTGGCCGCTTGTGTGTGATCACGTTCGAATCCAGTACGGATCGATTGACCCGAGATTTTATGCGCGCGGAAGCCCGAGACTATGACGTTCCGGGCGAGGTGGATGATCCGATGGTTCGGATTCCGCGAGCGCCCCGAGGGCGAATAATGACTCGTAAACCGGTCCTCCCGGACGAAACCGAAATCAAGGCCAATCCGCGATCGCGGTCGGCCCACCTGCGCGTCTTGGAAAAACTCTAACTCCCGTCTCAACCATGGCTCGCTCAAACTCCAAAAACGAAACGACCACGCTGAAGTTTCGGACCATTGTCAAGACCTTCGCGATCAGCCTGGTCGTCGCGGTTGTGGGCCTTGGTTTGGTCCACCAACACAACCTGCATCATGAGTTGGCCGATGTGGGGAAACGGTTGGATGCGGAAACCCGGGCTGTGGAAGAGAAAATCCGGCAGAGCACACGTGTCGAAGCAACTCTTAAGTCTCCCGTGCAATTGGCGCGCCGGGCAGCGGAGCTCAACCTCGGCCTCGTGCCGATCCAAGCCACCCAAAGGCTCTTCCTCGCCCGCAATCCGCTACCCATTGCGGCACCCCTGGCCACGTCTACCACGCCTGACACCTCGCCCCACGCAGTCACTCCAGCGTTGGCGACGGTGCCTACCCGCTGACCGATTTCCATGTCCAAACCCAGCAATCGAAATTGGCTTCTGATATTCCAGTGGCTCTTCGCGCTGGGCTTCTCAGTGCATTTGGGGCGGCTCGCCTGGATCCAACTGATCGATCCAACGTTCCCCGACGAAACCCAAATTCCAGAGACCACCGATCGCCGCTGGGTTCGACCGGGGCAACGCGGTATGATCCTGGACACCCGTGGCACCCCGCTGGCGATGTCACAGACCATGCTCACCCTGCGGGCGGACCCCTCGATCTTGAGCAACGAAGCCCCACGCATGGCCGCCATGACAGCACCGTGGATTGGGCTGCCTCCAGATCGTCTCGCGGAGCTGTATAAGCTGCGTTATTATTGGAATTCAAATCGAGTTTGTATTGAAACCAACGCCTTGGGGCTGCGGGTGACCAATTCCTGTCCGGGCCTGTCACCCCTGCAATCGGTTGCAATCAAAGACAACTTGCTGCCCGAGGAATGGGAAACGTTGCGCGCCAACCTGCGCGGCCTGAAATTCGAGGAAGAAGAGTCCCTCAAGGCCTACATCAAAAAACACCCGCGCGATCGCGCCAAACGCACCGAACGCGCCCGACTGTCGGCGCGACTACAGCAACTGCGGGTTCTCGGTTTGTCGAGTGATCCCCGCGAAGTCCGGTCCTATCCCAACAGCAACCTCGCTGCTCACGTCATTGGGTACGTCGTACCGGCCACCAACCGGATGGGCCGCCCAGTGGATGATCTCCTTGGGTCCATGGCCTTGGAGCGGCAGTTCAACGAGCAACTTCGCGGGCGCGTCGGCGCTGTCGAAACACACAAGGTTAACAACCAAGAATTAGCCGCCCAACGGGAACTGGATCTCCAGCCCATCCACGGCATGAACCTCGAGCTAACTCTGGATCTTGGAGTTCAAAGCATCGTAGAAAATGCACTGGCTCGAGCCGCCACTGAACTGAAACCCCTGGGGATTACTGCCGTGGTCATCGAGCCCAAGACCGGTGATATCCTGGCCCTCGCCAACTGGCCGACGTTTGTTCCCGACAGACTTCGCTCAGTGACAAATAACAGCCAGTTGCTCAACCGCGCGCTCTTTGTCCCTTTCGAGCCAGGATCGACCTTTAAGATCTTCACTTACGCTCTGGGGTTCGAGTCGGGTCACCTGCTCGAGGATGAGCGAATCGATTGCGAAAACGGGCGTTGGGTTCGCCAGATTGGAAAACATCGGGACGTCATTACCGACGAGCATAAAGCCCACGGACTTGTGTCCCTGGAGGAATCTTTTGGCCAATCCATGAACACGGTTGCCGCCAAAATTGCGATGCGAGTGCCCGAATTGGAATTCGTCGGCATGCTGACGAACTGGGGATTTGGGCGACCCACGGGTGTACCCCTTGGAAAGGAATCGCCCGGCCTAGTGAAACATCCATCGATCAAAACCGGCGATTACCGTTGGGACACCCTGACGCAAAGCCGGATGGCATATGGCTATTCCCTTCAGGTGAATGCGATGCAACTCGCCATGGGTGTTGCGGCTATCGCCAACGGCGGCTGGCTCATGGAACCCCGCCTCGTCAAACGCCTCGTCAACCCCGAAGGCGCCGTGATGCGCGAAAATCCGCCACGTCGCCTCCGTCAAGTAGTTCGCCCCGAGACCGCTGCCAGAGTGGCCCACCTGATGCATGCCGCAGTGACCAACGGCACCGGCAAAGCCGCCTTCCTCAATGAGTGGACTGTCGCTGGAAAAACCGGCACGGCCAGAAAGTACATGAGGAACGAGGGCTACAGTACGGACCATTATTATGCTTCGTTCACCGGATTCCTGCCCGTCGAGGATCCTCAACTGGCCATACTGGTCATCGTGGATGAGCCGTCCACGGCTGGAAAAGCGTATTACGGAGGCAAGGCAGCAGCGCCCATTTTTGCTGAGATCGCCAGGGGGACAGCGACCTACCTGGCCATCAAACCCTCCCCGCGCACCGCGGCGCCCGAACCCGCCGATCACCCGGCTCCAGCCTCCCCGATCGTCTTTCCACGCCCGGAAAGCACGAACGCCGCCGGCACACTTTCAACGTCGAGATCCCAGCTCGCCGTTAACCCGTAAGGATCCCATGCTTGTCAGCCAACTCATCCACCGATTCACGCACCCGCGAGTGCGTGGAACGCTTAACCACACCGTGGTTGGACTCACCAATAACTCGCGGGATGCCGGCCCAGGCATCGTCTTCGTCGCTCTACCCGAAGGCCAACGAACCAATCCCTATCAGGCAATCGCCGCTGTGGAACGAGGCGCTGCCGCCGTCATCTGTGCCCCAGGAGTTCCACTTCCCGAGCATGGAACATGCATTACCGTCAGCGACCCGACCCAGGCCATGGCCCTCGCAGCCGCCGAACTCTACGACCATCCCAGTGATCACCTCGAAATGATCCAGGTCAAAGGCGCCAGGGCCGCAACCATCGCTCACCTGCTCCACCAACTGCTGAATGCCTGCGGCAGAAGCGCCGGACTGCTCACATCACAAGGTTGCCAACTCGGCGATCGCTACTTGCCCACACCCGTCGAACGCCTCGAACCTCTCGCTGTCCAAGAGTCCTTGCGCCATCTCGTCCGCGCCGGTCACAAAGCCTGCGTCGTCGAACAGTTTTCCCAGACCGAATCAGTTCGCAATTTCTACGGTATTCGGTTTCACGCTTCCCTCGAAATCGAGGATTCTTCAGACTCAAAAGGACTGGCTTCCCTCGGCCACAGCCTTTCGGCCGGCCCCCTTCGCGCCACCGAGTTGGTCCTCTCCCAAGCCGCCACCCACTTCAACGTTTCGCTGGGACGCCACCGTGTCGTGGTCCGATGTCCCCTAGCAGGCCGTGCTCTCGCCAGCGATCTGCTCTATGCTCTCCGAGCCTCCATACACTTGGGCCTTCAACCCAATGCCCTGACTCGCGCCTGTGGCCGCCTGAAACCCATTCCCGGTTCACTGGCACCGGTCCGCTCCGGGCAACCATTTGCGGTGCTCGTTGATGGGGCCAACCAGGCAGAATCTTTGGCCACCTCAATTCGCGACACCGCAGAAATCACTCCGGGCCGTATCCTGGTCGTCCTTGGCGGCAGTGCCGACCACACCGTTGCCGAACGAGAGACCCTCGGACGCGCAGCCGCCCACGGCGCCGATGAGGTCATCGTCACCAACCATAACCCACGCGAACTCGATGCCGCTTCCCTGGCTCGCGACGTCCTCCAAGGGGTTCACTCGGTTCCCCGCACGATCAGCCACGTGGAACTGGATCGCTACCGCGCCATTCGCCGCGCTCTCCGTTTGGCCAGTCCCGGTGACACGGTGCTGATCTCCGGCAAAGGACACCGCTGCATTCAGCAGTTGGAACGATGCGTCATTCCGTTCAATGACGCGATTGTCGCGCGCGAAACGCTCGCGGAAATTGGATATTCCGGTTCAGAACTCTAAAGCGCACACCCAACCACCGTTTAGAAGCGCCACCATGGTCCCCAAAACTCAAACGTTCCTGGCGTCCGCCTGTGGCGGCGAGCTGCTGCATGGCTCGCCGGAACGTCTCGTATCGGGGATCTCAACCGACTCAAGAACGCTCGAGCCCGGGGCGCTGTTCGCGGCAGTTTCGGGAGAAACTCACGACGGACATCTCCATTTGAGCGAGGCTCTGTCCAAAGGAGCGTCACTTTTGATGATCGAGCGGCAGCGGCTACCTGAAGCGCCTTCGTCGGCGCCCCTGTTGGTCGTGGACAACACCCGGAATGCATTGGGTCGCATGGCTGCAGCTTATCGGCAGGAGTTCCATCTGCCGGTAGTGGTGGTTGGAGGGAGTAACGGTAAAACGAGCACCAAGGAGTTCCTGGCGGCTGCGTTGTCCTCTCTCGGTCCTATCGTGGCCAGCGAGGCATCCTACAACAATGACATCGGTGTCCCCGCGACATTGTTCCGCCTGGATTCATCCACCCGAGCCGCCATCGTGGAAGTCGGAAGCAACCACCCCGGCGAACTAGAGCCCCTCGTTAGAATGGCGGCACCGTCGATCGGGATCATCACCAGCATCGGCCGTGAACACTTGGAATTCTTTGGAAACCTAGACGGCGTCATTCAGGAGGAGGGCACGGTCGCCGCTGCACTGAATCGCAACGGCCACTTGGTACTGAACGCCGATACTGCAGGAATGGATTCGATCACCAGCCGGACATTGGCTCAGGTGATTCGATGCGGGAGCCAGCCAGAAGCGCATTGGAAATTCCTCCGGATCCGTTCCGACGGCGAAGGCAGCGAGTTTGAAGTGAGAGCCCCCATCGCTGATTATTGCGGTGATTATCGGGTCCACGTGCTTGGACGACACATGGTTTCAAATGCAGTACTGGCACTGACGGTAGCCTCATTGCTGGGAGTACCTGCGGCGGCGGCGCGTGTTGGATTGGCGCGGTGTCGCCCAGCCAAGAGACGCATGAATGTGCACTTAATGGGCGGAGTGAAAGTGATCGACGACGCCTACAACGCGAATCCCGACTCGATGCTCGCCGCCTTACAGACACTTAACGACCTCCCGTGCGCGGGCCGCCGTGTGGCGGTTCTTGGACAAATGGCGGAACTGGGACCCCATTCCGAGACCGCGCATGCGGAGGTCGGTCGGGCCGCGGCAAGCTGTGGCGTGGAGTGCTTGTTTGCCGTCGGCCAACACAGCGAATTGATGGTGATGGCAGCCCGGGGTGGGAGTCTCAAGCACGCCGCCGCGTTTCAAACGGCGCTCGACGCCGGATTAGCCGCCTTGAAAGAACTCAAGCCAGGCGATGTGGTGCTGGTAAAGGCCTCCCGTTCTACCCGCCTCGAAACCGTGGTTGAGTTGTTTCGCGAACACCTGCCCTGCACCCCACCCTTTTCGTCAAACCAACCTGAAACCTCAAGTTCCGCCCGAACACCAGCCTCAGCGGTTTCCTGAATCCCTGAAACATGCTGTACCATCTCTCAGAGCTCTTCCCGCAGTCGCCATTGAACGTTTTTCGTTACGTCACTTTCCGAAGCGCTGGGGCGGCGTTCACGGCCCTGTTCCTTAGCCTATGGCTCGGCCCGCATATCATCGACTGGCTTCAGCGTCTGAAACTCCGTCAGGATTATTCCGACAAAGCCGAAGATTCCTCAATAACTCACAAGAACACCGGAAAGCGTGGCACACCCACCATGGGCGGACTGCTGATCGTCTTAGCCGTGGATATCTCGGTGCTGCTGTGGGCACGCTGGAACCCCTTTGTCCTCCTCACCATCTTGACCCTCGTCGTCTTTGCAGCCCTCGGCTTTTACGATGATTGGTTGAAAGTGACCCAACAGAACAACCGAGGTACCCATGGCCGGTACAAAATCTTCATCCAACTCGCTCTAAGCATCGTGATCTGCGGTTACGTCTGGTATCGCCCTGAAACCAGGAATATCATCTCCGACATCCAGATTCCTTTTCTTAAGAACGCCGTGCTCACCGGCGTCCCGCTTTTAGGATCATTGCTAGCCGTCCTCGTCATCGTCGGCAGTTCCAATGCAGTCAATCTGACGGACGGAATGGACGGATTGGCCATCGGTTGCACGCTGATTGTGGGGGTGGTCTTCGCCGTGCTTACATATGTGGCCGGCCACAAGATCTTCGCCAGTTATCTGTTGGTTCCCTTTGTGAGTGAAGCCGCCGAATTAACGGTCGTTTGCGGTGGTCTAATCGGCGCAAGCCTGGGATTCCTTTGGTTCAATTGCCACCCGGCCCAGGTATTCATGGGTGATACCGGATCCCTGGCGATTGGCGGCATGTTGGGAACCATGTCCATCCTGGTCCACCAACCCTTCATCCTACTGATCGCCGGTGGTGTTTTCGTGGCAGAAGCACTCAGCGTCATCCTCCAGGTCGGTTATTTCAAGTATTCCCGCCGCCGGTTCGGAACCGGCCGCCGCATTTTCAAAATGTCACCCCTTCACCACCATTATCGGGAATTAGGTTGGGCTGAATCCAAGATCGTCACCCGGTTTTACATCATAAGCATCCTCTGCGCCGTCGCCGCGCTGAGCACCTTGAAGCTGCGCTAATCCGCCGATCTATGAGATCTTGCCACCACTCCTGGCCGAGAACGCTACAGCAAAACTCGGCAACTCGAGGCCTGAAAGCGGGTGTCGGCGAAGCCGCCGGATTTCAAGGCCAACCCCAGACTCGCAGGCGCATGGATGTAATTCACTATTTTCCCACCTTGCGCCACTGGGCGGGACGGCTTACATCGGTCTCGGTTGGTGGTGGCTACAGTCATGCAGGCCGGTGCGAATTTCGTACGGTTCCAACCCAGGAAACCATCTCGCCCACGTGGTTCGGTGTTTCCTTTCCGGGTTGGATTGCGCTCTTCACCCGTGGTGGGGGGAGCATCGTCTTGCTGAACTGGCGGCTACACACTGTATTCAATATCAAAAAACCGTCACTCCGACTGCACTTTCTGAAGCTCGCAAAAAGCAGTGCCACTGCCATCGTTCGATCTATTTTCACCCGACTCCCACCAAAGCAACCTAGCAACTGATGCATCCATCGCCGCGTTTGTCGCGGCACGACTACCATGAGTACTCCCATGACACCTCAGGGCTCGCCCCTGGAACAGGCAGCGAAAAACAATTCCCTCGCCGCTAAGGTCACCTTTATCACCCTGGCCCACATCGCGGTAATCGGCGGCGGCTTGGTTTTTTACGGCTGCTCTCCGACACCAACGGACACCGCCCAGACGGACACTTCCGCCAACACGAATGCCCTTTCTTCCGCAATATTACCAAGCACAGATGCGGTCGCGCCCGGGCCCCTCACCGATACGAATAGCATCGTCGCCCCAGTCCTGTCCGGAACGGGAATTCAGCCCGCACCCGCTGCGCCTGGATTCGCTCCTGGTCCATCCGGCCTCGCACCGCTGCCCAGGGTGAATCCCGAACCAAGTGCTACCACTCCCTCCCCTGCGCCTGCCGGAGACGCTTCCGAGCACCAGGTTCAAAAGGGCGATATCGGAGCTTCCATCGCCAAGAAGCACGGTATTTCCATCGCACAACTGAAATCCGCCAACCCTTCGGTCAATTGGAATAAGCTAAAAGTCGGTCAACCCATTCAGATCCCCGCAGGATCCATCCAGGCTTCAGGCACAGGCGCTGTGGCTCCAACTACCCCAACTGCCCCGGCTTCCGCCCCCGCCGAACCCAGCGTGGTTCATTTGGTCAAGGCCAACGACACACTTTCCAGTATCAGCCGAAAATATGGTGTGTCTTGGAAACAAATCCGCACCGCGAACAATCTCAAAAGCGAAAACATCAAGATTGGCGACAAGTTGAAGATTCCCGCCAAAATCACCAAAACCAAGACGGCCGCCACCGACACCGGCAATAATCTACCCACCACCAATCTCGAACCCTCCGCCATTCCATTGCCCAGCGGTCGCCAGCCCTGACCCAGCGGCTCGCTCCACCATACTCTCACGAGTTAACCCATGAAACGCACCATCATTACTCTTCTGGTCAGCGTCCTCGGGCTCGTGATCCTCAGCACCTGGTCCTTGTACAGTGCCTTGATGCTTTCGCAGAAGGGCGATGCCATGATGCGGAATCAGTTGGTTGCCGTTTTGATTGGTTTTGTCGGGTTCGGGTTCATGGCTTGGTGGGATTATCGTCGGTTTAATCACTGGCTCTGGGCGCTGGCCATCTACCTCACCACCTTGACACTGCTGATTGCCGTGTTGATTCCCGGGGTCGGAACTTACCGCAATGGCGCGCAGCGGTGGCTCTACTCTTTTCAACCCAGCGAGATCGCCAAAGCCGCTGTGGTTTTTTCGCTCGCATGGTTCTGTGCCCGATACCAACACCGGCTCGGCTCCTTCAAATGGGGTATCCTCGCCATTGCTGCAATCATTTTGCCGCTCCTGGCTCTCATCTTCAGTGAACCCGATCGAGGAACCACCCTGTTCCTCATTGGGTTGACCGGCATAATGCTCCTGGTAGCCGGGGTTCGATGGAATCAGTTGCTACTTGCCGGTTCGGCGGCCGCAGCGGTCTTGTTGCCAGTCTTGCTCAGGGATCCTCTGGTCCAAAAGCGCTTGGCGGCATTCAACGCACCCGAAGCGCATCGCTCAGATGCCGCCTATCAAAACCATCAGGCTCTACTCGCCTTTGGTGAAGGCGGTTTGTTTGGCAAAGGACCCGGCGCCGGAGTCATGATGCGCACCATTCCAGAACATCATACCGACTTCATCCTTCCCGTGATTGGCGAAGAATTGGGGTTTTTGGGCACCAGCATGGTGATCTTCGCCTTTGCTTCAATCCTGTTCTGTGGAGCGTCCATTGCGCGAAATGCCGGTGATTCCGGTGACACCTTCGGTTTCCTCCTCGCCGCGGGGATCACGTTCCTCATTGTCGCCCAGGCCTTTTTTAATATTGGTATCGTCACCAAGATCTTCCCGAACAAGGGATTGCCATTGCCATTTGTCAGCCGGGGCGGGACTAACATCGTCGTCATGCTCACGCTGATCGGTGCACTCATCAGTGTCGCCCGGCACACCAAAGCCGCTGTCTTGCCTCTGAAGTCAACCCGACGTGAGCACAACGATAATCCGTTCGCGGAGTTTCAATCGTGATAACACCCACCCCCAACCTGCATGTCGCCATTGCTTGCGGCGGTACTGGTGGCCATTTATTTCCAGGGTTGGCGGTCGCCCAGGAACTCTCGCAAGAGGGGTGTGATATCACCCTGTGCGTCTCCCCCAAAGAAGTCGATCAACAGGGTGTTCGCGGCGTCATCGGGATGGATGTTCTGACACTTCCCGTGGTTGGGCTCCAAGGAAGAAATCTCCTTAAATTCCTCATGGCCACCCTGAGGTCGCGACGCGAAGCCCGCCGCTATTTCGCCGCCAAAAAGCCGCATGCGGTCATCGCAATGGGCGGCTTTACCAGCACGGCGCCGGCATTGGCCGGCCGATCTCTCGGTGCGGTCGGGTTTCTCCACGAATCCAATTACGTCCCAGGCCGCGCCAATCGTTTGCTAGCTCATTTCGTCGATGAATGTTTCGTTGGATTTCCAGAGAGCGTCTGCCGTCTGTGGAATCCACGGGTGTCCCATACCGGAACTCCTGTGCGTCCCTGTATCGAACCACAGGAGACCAGCGCCTGCCGAATGGGACTCGGGATGAATCCCGACAAGCCAGTTCTGCTAATCATGGGCGGCAGCCAAGGGGCTAGCGGTCTGAACGAGCTCATCCTAAGCGCCTTGCCAGCCATGTCCTCAGGCATGCCGGACCTTCAGTTTCTCCACCTTTCCGGTGAGCGCGACTTGACGATGGTCCGAAACGCTCACGCGCCACTGGGGCGCCGCTCCGTCGTCCGCGCCTTCTTCAGTGAAATGGAATTCGCTTTAGGTGCAGCCACACTCGCAGTGAGCCGTTCCGGCGCGTCCACCATGGCGGAACTTGCCGCGATGCAACTGCCATCCATTCTGGTTCCATTCCCTCAAGCCGCGGACAACCATCAATACTTCAACGCGTTGGCGTTTGCCTCATCAGGGGCTGCAATGCTCCTCGAACAAAAGACGCCACCATCGCTCTTTGCCCAGGAAACGCTCAAGCTGGCTACCAATCCCGTCCGACGTGATTCAATGGCTCAGGCGTTGCGCCGCTGGCATGTCCCCGACGCCGCTCGCCGTATTGCCCAACGGATCCTAACCCTGGCGCCACTACATCATCCGGGTCTGCGCGTGCCCCAGGGAACTAATCCCCAACCTTTCGGACATCGCTCCGCTTTCGGAGCCGAAAAAGAAACAGTCGAATCCTGTCTTTCCCAGTGACCACGCTGATGTATCAACCCGAACCCTTGGATGCCGAATCCACTGCCGTCGCGGAACATGCGATGCGCGTGTCGGACCTTTTTGTCGATCTGACCCGAGGCCTGCCCTCAGGAACCATCGTGCGCCGCGACGAACCGATGGCTCGCCGGACAACTCTGCGAGTGGGTGGTCCAGTCGATCTCTACGTGGAGCCTCAATCCGAATCCGACCTCTCTCTCGTGCTCGAGTACTGCAAAGGGCAATCGATGCCCTGGTTTGTGCTGGGCCGCGGGTCGAATCTCCTGGTGCGCGACGGCGGCGTGCGCGGATTAGCCATATCGCTGGCTCAACAGGCCTTTTCTCAGGTCGCCGTCCAAAACCAGCAGCTGATCTGTGGCGCAGGTGCCCGATTGAAAACCATTTCCCAGACCGCCAAGCGCGAAGGCCTTAGCGGTTTGGAATTTCTCGAAGGAATCCCGGGAACTCTGGGTGGCGCTATGCGCATGAACGCCGGCGCCATGGGCGCATGGACCTTTCACGTGCTGGATCACCTCCGATTTATGGATCCCAGTGGAATGATTCATGAATCCGCTGGTCGGCAGGTCGGCTCGGAATATCGAAGTTGCCCGCTATTCCACACGCATATTGCGCTCGGCGCCGTGCTCTCTGGCAAGGCCTCCGCACCCGACCAGATCCGGGAGACGCTCGAACTGTACAACCGCAAACGCTGGGAATCCCAGCCACCACAACCCAGCGCCGGTTGCACATTCAAGAACCCATCCCCAGATCTGCCAGCCGGACGGCTCATCGATGAACTCGGCCTGAAAAAATATCGTTCCGGCAATGCCATGGTGTCCGACGTTCACGCCAATTTCATCGTCAATCTCGGCGGCGCAACTGCCAGCGATGTTCTTCGGGTGATTGATGAAGTTCAAACACGGGCTCGCCATCAACGCGGCATTGACCTACACGTCGAGGTGGAAATCCTCGGCGAAAATTAATTCATGCTGACGCCTCGTTACATCGCTGTACTCGGCGGCGGACCTAGCGCCGAGCGCGAGGTGTCCCTGCGGTCCAGCGCCGCAGTGGCCAAAGCCCTGAGTTCCCTGGGACACCATGTTGTCGAGGTGGATCCACAACCTGGAAAACTTCGCGAACAACTTCCCGCAGGAACTGATGTCGTGTTCCTGGCATTGCATGGGACCTATGGAGAAGATGGCACGGCACAGGCCGAACTCGAATCCCTGGGTGTGCCTTATACCGGATGCGGTATCCTTGCCTCCAGGCTGGCATTCGACAAAGCCAAAACCAAAGCGCAGTGCCTCAAGAATCACGTCCCAACCGCCCGTTCCCAAGTGCTGGACAACCACCATACAGAATGGCCTCCTGGATGGCTCCCACCAGTCGTCCTAAAACCCGTCCGCCAAGGTAGCAGCGTCGGCCTCCAGTTTGTGGATAGACCCGATGAGTTACCGAAAGCCCTGGCCGAGGCGCTACGGTACGATCATGAGGTGCTGATGGAGGAACGCATCTTTGGTCGCGAAATCACGGTCGGCATCCTGGATGGACAAGCTCTCCCAATTGTCGAAGTCCGACCCCGGCACGGCAGCTACGACTACCAAAACAAGTATACCAGCGGCGCCACAGACTACTATTGCCCAGCGGATTTCGATTCCACCACCACGCTTCGGATTCAACAAGACGCGCTCGCAGCGTTCCGGTCGATCGAAGGACGCGATTACGGCCGGGTCGATATCATCGTTCGCCCGGATGGGTCACCCGTGATTCTCGAAGTCAATACACTGCCTGGCATGACCGAAACCAGTCTGCTCCCCAAAGCCGCTGCCGCCGCTGATATCCCATTTGCCCAACTTTGTGAACGCATGATAGCGATGGCCATCCAACGAAAAGGTATCCCATGACCGGGTTTCGACGAAGACGTTCTCGGCGCGGCAACGAATTTGCCTTCGATAACCGCGACGAAATTCTGGAAGTCAAGGCGCGCACCGATGTCCGTCGTACCGCCCGAATTCGCGTGTTTGGAAGAGCGCTTTTTGTCGGCATTCTCATCACCGCCAGTGTCCTCCTTTGGCGCGAAAGTCGATCGGCCATTCTCGAGGGGTGGATGTATCAAACCCCCATGTTCGCCTTGCGTGAATACGCCATCGAAACCGACGGCGTTCTTACCCAGACCGAAGTCTCGCAGACCGCCGGGGTCCGCCTCGGGCAAAACATCCTCGCCCTCGATTTGCCCAGTCTTCGGGATCGATTGCGATTGCACCCCCGCATCGAAGACGCCTCGGTCGAACGTATCCTCCCTAATTCGCTCCGTCTTACCGTTCGCGAGCGCATCCCAATGGCCCGCGTCAGCGTTCTGGCCAAACAGGATGTTCATGTCCACTATCTACTCGATGAGAGCGGATTTCCCATGCCTCCCCTGGAAGCCGGGCGAGTCTCGGCCGAAGCCGTCGCCGCTGAAGCCGCACTCCCCATCATCTTAGGGTCACCCAGCAACGATTTTTCTCCGGGTCGCTCCACCGCACAAATCGAGGTCTTGTCGGCCCTGAAATTGCTGATGACTTTTGATCGCAGTGAACTTGCAGGATTGACCGAAGTCCTCAGCGTGGACGTCAGCCACCGCGGCGTGCTTTCACTCGTGACTTTCCACGGCAGTTCAATTGCCATGCGCCCTGACAATTTTGAGCAGCAGATTCGCGACTGGCAGCGCATCTTGCAGGAAGGCGCCCGAATCGGCAGAGCCATTAATTCACTGGACCTGGCCGTCAACCGCAACATCCCGTTGCGTTGGCAGGATATCACCCCATCATCCCCGACTGCTATTCCTGTCCAAAAACGTCCGAATAAACCCAAACGCACCCGGAGGAACCATGTTTGATCCCACCTCAGTGGTCGTCGGTCTCGAAGTCGGCACATCCAAAATCTGCGCCGTCGTAGCCGATGTCACCCGGGAGGGTGGATTCACCGTGCTCGGCCTTGGCCAAGCCGAATCGCGCGGCGTACGAAAAGGCGAGATCGTCAACCCCGCCGAGCTTCCCGAACTGATCCGGCAAGCGCTCGATCAGGCAGAACAAATGGCCGACGTCGAAATCCGAAGCGTGTGGCTCGGGGTCACAGGCGCCCACATGGCCGCCATCCATAATCGGGGCAAGCATCTCATCGCATCCGATGACCGGAGCATCACCGAAGACGATGTTCAAGACGCCATCCGGGTCGCCAAAACACTCAATCTCCAACCACACACGTACCCACTCCATCTCATTCGACAGCAGTTCCTCGTCGATGACCAACCTGGCATCGACAACCCCGTGGGACTGGTGGGAAATTCCGTGGAAGCCGACGTCTTAGTCGTTCACGGCAACTTTAATCGACTTCAAACCTCCACAAAAGCGGTCAAATCAGTCCCCATCGACGTGGAGGACGTCGCCTTCACCGGACTCGCGTCTCAACTCGCCGTCTTGTCACCCGAACAAAAAGAAATCGGCAGCTTGGTAATCGATCTCGGCGGCGGGATTACCGAGTTCACCGTGACTTCCGGCGGGATTGTCCGCCACGCCGGGGTTTTGGCAGTTGGAGGCGATCACGTCAGCCAGGATATCGCCATCGGCTTGAAAGTGTCCCTGCCTCTGGCAGAAAAATTGAAAATTGAACACGGCTCAGCCCTCGTGGACGACAGCATCCGCGGCACCCTCATCACTTTGCCTAGCGACAACGGACTTCCAGGAAAGACCATCAACCTGGAACATCTTCGGCGTATTCAAAACTGTCGTTTGGAGGAAACTTTGGAAATCATCGCCGAACGTCTCGAGGAAGCTCAGATGTTCGACTTCGTCCACGGCGGCTGTGTCCTTTGCGGCGGAGGTGCTCACACTCACCAAATCACTCGACTCGCCGAGCGTATTCTCCAGATGCCCGTTCAGATTGGCCGTATTCAGTGTGTGACCGGAATCCCGGAATCCCTGGATCAACCAGAATTTGCTGCCGCCATCGGCCTCGCCAAATACGGCTCGTTCCGGGTCCAAAAGGACCTCAGCAAGACCGGTCGCTGGAATTTGAAACGCGCCTTGGGCGAATTGTTCGGTCGCACCCCATCCTAAGCGCGGAATCTCCTGAAACCGCGCCGGAGCACTCCACACTTATCCTTTACTATCCGATCGCCTTCCATTGTATGAACCCAGAGATTGTCTCTTCTGAATCAATCACCTTCAAGGTCGTTGGTGTGGGTGGCGCTGGACAAAAGGTCCTGAATCAACTCATCGCGTCGGGGGCCATGCCCGGGGCAGAATTCGCGGCACTGAACACCGACGCGGCCGCACTCAGTCATTGCCTCGCTTCGGAACGTCTCGTGCTCGGTGCACCCCTGACCCGTGGACTGGGCTGCGGCGGAGATGTGGGGCACGGTAGAAGTGCCGCAGAAACCGACGCGACGGTACTGCGAGCGGTCTGCTCGGGCACACGCTTGGTAATTCTCGTTGCCGGCCTCGGCGGTGGGTGTGGGACCGGTGCCGCCCCAGTGATCGCCAGACTAGCCCGCGACGCTGGCGCCCTCGTCCTGGCAATCGTCACCACACCCTTCGATTTCGAAGGGAATTTAAGACGATTCAATGCGGAGCAAGGACTCAAGGAGCTTCGCTCCGCAGCCGACGCCGTCATCGTCCTCCCCAACCAACATCTGCGCTCACTGCTTGACGATCGCACCACGGCCACCGACACCTTCGGACACGCCAACGAACTGTTGAAACAGTGCGCCTCTGGCATCTGGCGCCTGCTTTGCCGCCCAGGTCTGCTCCCACTGGATTTCGCCAACCTCGAACGTTTTCTGCGCGGTCGGCACGCCGAGAGCGCCTTCGCAACCATCGAGACTTCCGGGGAATCTCGCGCCCTCAGCGGAGTCGATCAGTTAGTCCGCAGCCCTTTCTTAAATCACGGCAAAGCGCTTTCTGAAGCCGATAGCATCCTACTCAGCCTCGCCGCCGGACAAGACCTCACCATCAGCGAGATCGATCGGGTCGCCAAAGAATTGTCCAAGCATTGCAGCGAATCAGCTCAGTGGGTCATCGGCACCACTATCGACGAATCCTTGAACGGGAAACTTCAACTGACAGTCATCGCCACTCATCAGCGTGGAAATGAACCCACAGAAGCCACTCCCCGACATCCGAAATCCAACTCCCTGCATCTCGGCTCAGAGCACAGCACCCCTCAGTTGGATGGGATTGGCGGCGAAGTCTTCCATGACCCGTCCGAACCGCGTCCGGAAAGTGGGCATGTTGCTCCGGCCCCTGAATTATCACCTCAACTCAAGCAAGCCGTTCTCGGACGGCAAGGTCGCACTCGACGTCGAAAGCGTGGTGAGGATCAACCCGAATTGGGGTTGTTCGTAGTCTCAAGAAGCCGATTCGCCGACACTCAGGAAACCGTCCATAACAAGCAAAACCTCGACGAGCCTACCTTCCTGCGCCGCGGCATGGCCTTGAATTGAGATCGCCTCAGGCATTATCGGAGGACCTTCTTTAACGCCATCAATTCTCGGAGCACCTTCGGCATCTCCGAGAGAGGAATCATGTTGGGACCGTCACTCAAAGCGTCTTCCGGATTGGGGTGAGTCTCAATGAACAATCCATTGGCACCAGCCACCACGGCGCACCGCGCCAAAACCGGGGCAAACTCCCGCTGACCACCCGATCGATCACCAGCACCTCCCGGCAATTGCACCGAGTGCGTCGCATCAAAGACCACTGGATAACCCAACCGCGCCAGGATCGGAATCGACCGCATGTCAGTCACCAAGTTGTTGTAGCCAAAGGTCGTTCCCCGCTCGGTCAACAGCAACCGTTTGCCTCCGGCCAACTCGGCTTTCCGAACCACATTTCCCATCTCGCCTGGAGACAGAAATTGCCCCTTCTTGATGTTCACAATTCGCCCCGTAGCCACCGCCGATTCGATCAAATCGGTCTGTCGACAGAGGAATGCCGGAATTTGCAAGATGTCGCAGACCGTGCCGGCCTTCGAGGCCTGTTCCTCGGTGTGGATATCCGTCAGTATCGGCACCCCGACTTTATCCCGGATTCGACCCAGAATTGCCAAACCCTCATCTATCCCAGGTCCGCGAAACGACTTCCCTGAAGACCGATTGGCCTTGTCGAAACTCGCCTTGAAGACGAAATTAATGTCCAAGCGAGAGCACACCGCACGGAGAGTCTTCGCGATCTGAAGACACAGCGCCTCACTCTCAATGACACAGGGACCGGAAATCAAAAACAAGCGACCCGGCCGATTCATCGACCGCCACAGAACTGCAGCATTATCCCTCACACTGAAAAATTGGAGCACTAAACCTTCGGTGTCGACTCGCATTGAGGCAACTTCTTTGAAAAAATCCGCGTATCGGCCAGACCCACCGGCACGAGCCCAGGTCGACCCTATCCAATATCCATGCGCATCTTGTTGATTAACGACAGCGCCAACCCCAACACCGGGGCTCAAAACCGTTTGGTGGTCGAATCCTGCGACTGGTTGGCAAAAAAGGGACACGAGGTCGGACTGATCTACCACGATGAGCACGAAATGGCGGCGACCTGCAAGTCCTTCCACGTGCCGGAGCGGTGGCCCATGCGGCAGCGATTATTGGAATTAAACCGTGTGGTGGACGCCTTTCGCCCCCAAGTCCTTCAAAACCACTCCATCAAGATTCTGCCGGCCCTCCCTCCCTTGGCTTCCCGATACCCAACCTGTGTTTACCTCCACAACGCCACCGCATTTTGTTCCGCGATGGACCGGATGTGGCGCAATGGAACCTCCTGTCATCGTCGCCATGGGCTTAACTGCCTCTCAGCCCATTACGTGATGGGTTGTGGGTCTAAGAAACCAGTCTCAAATTGGCAACGCTGGCGAGCCACTCAGGAACATATCCAGTTGCGACAAACCCATAACATCCGATTTCAGGTTCCGTCGCGATTCCTTAGGGAAGGGTTGCTAGAGAACCGATTCCCGGAATCCCGAATCGATGTGGTGCCGCCATTTGTCCAACCCCCGGCTTGTGAAGAGGTCCGAGTACCAGGCCTTATGCTGGCCCCAGGCAATCTAACCGAGACAGACGGCATTTCCCTCGCCCTGGAAGCTGCGGCCAAGATGATCAATGTGCCATGGTCCCTTGTGGTCATGGGAGATGGCCCTCAGCGCGATGAACTGCAGGCCCTAGCACGTCGGCTAGGGATCGAGCGCCGTGTACAGTGGCTTGGCAATCTCCCGATTACCGAACGTTCCAAATGGTTCTGTCGGGCACAATTCGTGCTTCTCCCCTCCCGTCGACCGGACCCATTCAGCCTGGTCGGGTTGGAAGCCTTTGCCCACGGTCGCCCGGTGGTAACCTTCGACGCTGGGGCAGTCCATGAGTGGTTATTGGCGGATGAAACCGGCCTGATCGTTTCCAAATATTCCGCGGCATTGTACTCAAATTCTATGGAAGAACTGCTCAACAACCCGGCGCGTTGCCGACTCATGGGGGCCTCAGCTCGAGTTCGTTCCGCAGACTTCCATCCGGCCATTTACGCCGACCATCTCCTCGGCTCTCTGGAAAAATGTCAGTCTGATTTCCTACCCGAAAAGGCCCCTTAGTGTCCCCCTCACAACCAGTTGCGAGGTTTTCTAAATTCAGAAAAAAACCTTTGCGCCCTTCCGACTCCACGTCATCTTCCATCAGTCACACACGAGTTGCCCCTTGGGCCTGTAGTTTCCCTCGCCGAATCCTCGCAGGTGTCATTCCGCGGTATGAATGCCGCGATTTCTAGCACTGTGTAACGGGACAACCCGAACGTCGACATATACCACTTTCCTAGTCATGGCACGCATACCTAAAGAAACGGCTGTTCCCAAAAAACCTCGAGCGAAAAAGAAAGCTGAGGCCGACGATTCTCCCAAACCGGAAATTGCCCCCGCATCCGCCAAAAGCAGGGCCTCGCACAAATCACCGAGTGTCGCCGCTGAATCGAAGTCTCGCAGCCGCACCGCAGCCGCTGCGGATGAAACCCTGCAACCCGAACTCGGAGTTTCATCCGATGAAGCGTCTCGCTCAAGCAAACCTTCTCAAATTGAGCCCGATGATTCGGCGCCCCAAGACTCCACTCAGGACGATCGCAGTTCTTCGGCGGACACCTTAGTGGATGAAGATTCCCCCTTGGTGGTCAAATCAGCCCAGCAACCCCACGTCCGAATGGCGGAACCTAATGAGGACGCCGAGGTTCCGGCATCCCCTCCAGCGCCTTTGGTCAAACCGCGCACGATCAACCTTCATGATCTGCAACCGATGCCGATCATCAAACTCGGCGAAGTCGCGCGCGATTTCGGGATCGAGAACTACGGCACACTCAAGCGTCAGGAAATTATTTTCCAGGTGCTTCAACGGAACCTTCAGGCGGGCGGAACCATTTACACTCGAGGGATCCTCGAAGTGATGCCCGAGGGCTTTGGATTCCTCCGCTCCCCTGCGTTCAATTACCTGCCCTGTCCCGAAGACATTTACGTCTCCCCATCCCAGATTCGTCGTTTTGATTTGCAAACCGGCGACGATGTCGAAGGTCAGATTAGGCCGCCCAAAGAGAAGGAAAAATTCTACGCGCTGCTGAAGGTCGAAAAAGTTGCTGGCGTCGACCCCGACATCGCCAAAGAGAAGACTCATTTCGAAAACCTGACGCCGCTGTTTCCAAACAAGCGATTCTTGTTGGAGACCGCAGCGGACGAATTGAGCACGCGTGTCCTGGATCTGGTCTGTCCCATCGGAAAAGGCACGCGCGGACTCATCGTCGCCCCACCCCGCACCGGCAAGACCGTGCTGATGCAGAAGCTGGCCAATGCCATCCTTAAGAACAATCCCGAAGCCAGCCTCATCATTCTGCTCATCGACGAGCGACCTGAAGAGGTCACCGACATGGAACGTAGTTGCAAAGGGGCCGAGGTCGTCAGTTCCACCGACCA
>SXSK01000001.1 GCA_005793375.1 Verrucomicrobiales bacterium
AGATGTATGCGCAGACAGCATTGGTATTCCAGCGCTCGTTAAAGGCTTCGGAGCTGTCTACGCAGATTCAGACATAACCGACAGCACCTCCTTTCAGTATTTCGACGCCGCGGGCAACTCTTTGGGAACCTATCCAATTCCGCCTTTGAACAACGGGCTGTCGTTTCTAGGCGTTTCATTTGACGGCCCTATCATTCGGCGGGTCCGGATTGTATACGGGAATTCGGCGCTGGGACCGAATGAAAGCAACTCCACAGATGTGGCTGTGATGGACGATTTCATCTACGGGGAACCGCAGGCCCTATCTGTGCCCGTGGCCACGATTCGAGCATCGCAGGTTGAAGTGTGCTGGGACAGTACAGCGAGTCTCGCCTATCAAGTGCAGTACCGCTCCTCGCTGACTCCCGACGTGTGGGCCACGCTGGTTGACTGCGTACGCGGCGCCGGCTCAACAACGTGTGTCACCGACGCCGTAATCGTCGGCCAGCCGCTGAGGATTTATCGCATCCTGGTAAAGGATTGTGTTCCCTAAGCCGTGTCGATGCAAGATGGCCGGGGAGGGCTCCATGCGGTGGTCACGCACAAGCGGAGCAACGACGATTTTTATGATCTGGGCTACACCTACAGTGAGGACGCCGGTGACACCTGGTCGACCATCCAAAACCTCACCACCGATGCCCATAACCGGAAGCTGAGTTATGCGCACGTGGCCATCAACTCAATTCAAAACACTCCGTGTCCTCTCCACTCCGCCAAGATGCAGGCACGACGAAAGAGTACAGATCTGGACAGTGGGGCTAGATTCACGCAAGCTTCGGCCTACCATGTCCCATCGCCATCGCCTTTTGGCCGTCGCTATTGCGACCCTGACGTTATTCACCGCCGTCCGAGCGGAAGTTGTGTTGCCAGCGGGATTCGCCGTCGAGGTTGTTGCCGGTCCCGAAACTGTAAACGAACCCATGGACCTAACGTTCGCGCCCGACGGATCCGCTTGGGTCACGGGCCGAGCCGGCGACCTTTGGCGAATCGATCCTGTCGTTCGTACATCACACCGTGTAGGGCGCATGGACACGGATATCAGCGGCGACCGAGGGCTGCACGGTGTTGCGCTGCATCCAGATTTTCCCCGGACCCCGCATGTTTTTCTTTCGTACCATGCCACCAATCAGTCCCAGTCCCAATATCGGGCGCGCGTCGCGCGATGGACGGTCGTGGGCAGTGGCGCGAAGGCCACATTGGATCCGTCGAGCGAGAAGAGCGTGTTAGAATGGGATGGAGACAAGGCGGGGCAGCATGTGGGCGGTGGGCTCCTGATTCATCCCAAGGAGCGAATGCTTTACGTCACGACCGGCGAGAACAACCAAAATGCCAATTTGCGCAAATACTGTGACGACCCTGAAAACAAGGCTCAATCGTTGGGCGACCTGCGCGGGAAAGTGGTGCGCATGGGATTGGATGGATCCATTCCGAGCGATAATCCATTCTCCAAGACTGCAGGCGCGCAGGGTCTGGTGTATAGCCGCGGGCATCGCCAGCCGTGGGCTCTCGACTATGATGCCGCCACGGGCTTCATCCTGCTCGCAGAAAACGGCGGCGACCTCGCAGACGATTACGATGAGGTAAACCGAATCGTTCCAGGCGCCAATTATGGCTGGCCCAAAGTCTTCGGCGATGGTTGGTCCACCTTCTCGCGCACCAACCGGGTCGATGGATTCACGTCGCCTTGGTTCCAGTACAAACGGAACACCGGTGCGTCTTGTACGGGTGCCACCATTTATCGCCCCCCGGCGGCAGGCGGCGGATTTCCCGCAAAGTACCACGGCGCCCTGTTCTATGCCGACTTCTCCCGGAAATCGATCCGCAGCGCTTCGATCAACTCCGGAACCGGTAATCCCGGTGAAAGCGGAGCTTTCTTGCAAGGACTCACAGCGGGTCCCATGGCTCTCCGTCTAGGGCCAGACGGAGCCCTATACTTCATCACTCATGGTGGCGCTCCCAAAGCTTCCACCAACGACGCTGTGGCGCGAATCGTCTGGAAACCGTGAGCCTGATTGATTTCGCCCGAATCGGAGCTCGTTTTGGGTAGGCGTTGCCTGAGGATTGAGGCGCATCTCGGTCGCGATACCAGAGGGGGGGGATTATCCAAGTGGTTCTCGCCAACCAATACGGTATTTGTACGGTTTTATACCAAATTCGCAGCCGACTGTGATTATGTGCATCACTTCATCACACTGAGTACATTACCGACCGCTGGACAAAACACCCCGCGAACACAGGATTGCTCAAGGGCGAACTGGCCTGGCGCCAGCACGATGGTGGCCATGAGGACCGTTCAAATATGAAACATTTCATCGCTTGGGCTGATCAACGATTCCAATCTGGAACATCGGCCATTCGTGGCAGGCCCTAACCATGTGTCCCATGTCGGAGACGCCCCAGTCATTACACACGTTCCCTCAGCGCGAGGTATTGGGACTGACCCGAGCGGAGTGGAAAGCAGCCGCCTCAGCCTGGGGTTTCGCCGAAGTGCATGCGCGCACTCTCTGGTATCAACTCTACCAAAAGGTCCTCCGGGAATTTCAATCGTCGGATCGTTTGCCCCGTCGCTTCCTGGACCAAGTCGAGAGGGAATGCACTCTCCACTTCCCCTCAGTGTTGCGCGAGACCGGCTCCTCTGATGGGACGACACGCAAATATCTACTGGGGTTGAAGGATGGCCAGAGTGTTGAGACCGTGTTGATGCGTTATCGTGGCCGGACCACCGCCTGCGTGAGCACCCAGGTCGGCTGTGCCATGGGGTGCGTCTTCTGCGCCACCGGTCAGCAAGGATTCGCACGCCACCTCAGCGATGGCGAGATCGTCGCGCAAATATTGCATGTTCAGAGGACTCTTCGCGAGACGATTTCCTCCGTCGACACGCCACCCGAATCCGCACCCGCACTCTCGAGTCCCCACCATCGGTCGGCCTACTTCCGCCACGGGCGGTTACGGAATGTGGTCTTCATGGGCATGGGCGAACCGCTGCACAATTACGACGCCGTCTTGCAGGCTGTCGACATCATTCGAGATTCTGCCGGCTTGTCCCTGCGCGCCGACGGAATCACCCTTTCCACGGTCGGCGTGGTCCCTGGCATTCGTCGGCTTACGGCTGAACGCCGGCCCGTCCGCCTCGCGGTCTCGCTTCACGGGGCGACTCAAGAGGAGCGTGCCGTATTGGTCCCAGCGGCGCGCAAGTGGCCCCTCGATGAACTCATGGATGCCTGCCGCGAGCATACGGCAACCCTCGGTTGCCGTATCCTCTTCGAATGGACATTAATCCAAGGCCGCAACGACGGCCCGGATCAAGCGCACGCCTTGGGACGACTCCTTCAGGGGATTCCATCTCAAGTAAACCTGATCCCCCTCAATTCCACCGCGCGTTATGACGGCAATCCCGCCCCGGCCAACATGGCCCGTCAATTCCAGGACATTCTCCTCAGGTACGGATTGCCAAGTACCATCCGCCAGCACCGCGGCATCGACATCAATGCGGGTTGCGGCCAACTGACCGCGGTCGAATCAAACCAAAACTCCTGACGCCTCGCCGCGCCCGCAAAGATTGGTAATTTCTTTTTGCGTGATCCTTAGCTGCCGACTCCATCCAAGTGATCGGTGGAAGTCCTCGTCACGCCCTTCAACCCTGACGTTTGCCGATGGCCGTTCATAACAATTCTTCGATAAGTGATCCCGACAGTGCACCTGTCGCATTGGAGGCGCTTGTCAAACAGGCTGAGAATGCCGGTGCCAGCGATATCCACCTTCAATCCAATACAGAAGGTGTCGAGATTGGATTCCGCTTGGATGGCGTCCTTCAAGCAATCGGTACATTCCCGGCGGAGCTTGGTGGACGTGTGCTGGGGCGTATCAAGTACTTGGCCCGACTCAAGACCTATCAGGACCAGTTCCCGCAAGACGGACGTATCGAGCGGAGTGATCTAAAGAGCCAGGCCGATATCCGTGTGGCAACCTACCCGACTGTTACCGGAGAAAAAATCGTTCTCCGATTGTTCCGAGAATCTCAAGTGCCGGAGTTAAATGCGCTAGGATTAGCACTACAGCGACAGTTCACTTAAAGTTTGGAAGATGAAGGGGAAAAGCGCCGTTCTTGGCGCGACGGTTGGAAAGCTGTCGATCGCACCCGACGACATTTTTAGCTTGCGCGGAACTGGCCCGCCCGTTAATCTG
>SXSK01000130.1 GCA_005793375.1 Verrucomicrobiales bacterium
CAGTGGTCGAATGGCGAGTTTCCGAAGTGTCGATCAATCCGGTGTACGAGTGGGTTTTTATGAGTCGTCTAAACTGAATCCTGCAAGCTATACAAGCCATACGTTCAGACTAGACCTCATTGAGGTAGTAACACCGTTCTCGTCAGGCAAATCCTGATGCAAGGCGTACAGGAGCCATTCCCCATCGCCTGAGAGCGCGACGGGCACCTGCGAGTTCTTTGCGCCTGGCGGCAGCCCTTCGAGTGGCTTTTCAGGCTTGTGGATGGACTTGGCAGTTACCGTGCCTCCCGCACAGGTGTTGTCGCGCGATGTTCATCGCGGCGAAGACCGATTTGGTTGAAAGGGATTTCCTGAAAACCGGGCAGCCGGGTAAAGACCACAGAACTCGGCTTAAGCGAGAAGTTCATGGTGGCCGCGTCCACGAAGCCTGGGTCTTCCGTCGTGACGAGGTTCGCTTTCCCATCACCGATGTCGCCAAAGTCACCGGAGCGGACGGAGAGGTTGTTCTCCACAAGGTTGCGGCGGGGATGCTTCGGATCTTTCTCGAAGAGGCGAGCCATTTCCGGGTAGCGGGTGGAGTAAGGCGGCTTGAGGACATCCAACCGCTGACGGCACCACAACACGCGCACAGGTTCGGCCATGTAAGCCGGCCACTTGGTGTTGTCCAGCGGCGTAGGCAAGTTGGCATGAGTGTCGATGAAAAGATTGTTGGTGACGCGGTGGTTGTGGCCCCAGCCATGTACCGCCCGCTCGCCCCGAACTTTGTAGAACACATTGCCGGCGACCGTTGTCCCGCAGGCGCCGTCATCGAGATAGATGGCGTAAATCGCAGTCTCGCGGTTGCCCATGTGATGGAAGAAATTTTCACGAATGACCGTTCCTTGGGCGCTGGGGTCTCGCCCGGTGTAGATGACGCCCATATCGTGCGCCGGGGGTAGGCAGGCGTTGTGGATTTCGTTCCGCTCGATGAGGTGGTCGTTACCGACGAACCCAATGGCTGTGAGCGGGATGTCATGGATCAGGCAGTACGCGACACGATTGCCCACGCCGTCGATGGAGATGCCCGGTGCACGTCCGTCGAGCCGGCCTGTGTGATGCAGGTGGCAATTAACCACGCTGTTGCTTCCGGGCGTGAGCGTTTTGCGGTCCCCGCCGCCGAGGATGATGCCACCCGCACCGGTGTTGTAGATATCGCAGCCGATGATTTGATGATTCTCGCCTGCCTGGCGGTTCCACGATGGGTCGTTATAGAGCGCGCTGTTCAGCTCCCGCGAAGCCGGTTCATACGGTACCATCTCGCCACGGTCCGCACCGTTCTGCAGTTTGTAGAGGATCAGCCCGTCGGGGCCCACCTGGATGCCCTGGCCGATGGCGATGGCGACGGTGCCGAGGTTGCGGAAGGTGCAACCGGAGATGAGATTCCCCTCGCCGCGCTCCATGTAGATGCCCATGCCGCGCGACACCTCGAAAGTGAGTCCGCGAAATGTCAGATGCGAGACGCCCTCCAGCGCCATCATTGGCTCGTCGAGTAGGGACACAGCGAACTTCGCCGTGGAGAATTCTTCCGGTGGCCAGAGAAGGAGCCGGCCGCTCATGCGGTCGAGATACCATTCACCTGGCGAGTCTATTTCCTCCAACAGGTTGAGCGCGAAGTATTCCTGCGTGGGGCCCACTGTTTCCAGACCGTACCGATGAGGGCGAGCGAGCGTGATGGTCCGTTTTTCCAGATCAATGGATTTCACATCGATGGTGTCAGGCGCGTAGCCGCGTGCGAAGTAACCCGAGAGCCAGATGTCTTTTGCGCGAGTCCAGCTAGCGGGGCGGTCGAAGTCGAAGGTGAAAGTGCCGCCGCGATTGCTGAAGTCCTCGTAGCGGGGTGCGCCGCCCTTATCGAGAACCGTGCCGCGCCTCACCATGCCCCGATTCGGCCAACGGGCGAGCCCCAGCGGCTGGTCGTTGCAGAACAACTCCATCGCGGGATTGACCGTGGGCCGCCCCTGGCCGCAGGGTCGCATGATTCCGTAATCGGTGATGCCCAGCGCCTTCATGTCCGCCTCCATCACCCTGCCGCGGGCGCTTTCCGGCAAGCGCTCAACGATGGACGGCTCGCTGGCTGGCCTGAAGGCTGCGGGGTTGAATTCGCGACCGCCGGTGAAGATAACTGTTTCTCCCGCGGCTGCGGCATAGAGGACGGGAGACTCCTTCGTCCCGGAGTCCGCAGGGCCAAATTTGATGGTTTTCCCAACGCGGTAGATTCCTCCGCGAAGGATGACGCGCACCGAAGTGCCAGGCTCGGTCTCCCGCGACTTTCGTGCCGCTTCGCGGGCACGCTCGATGGTGGCGAACGGCCCGTCGTTCCCCGTTTGCTTGGACATCGTTCCCGACCAGTCATCGCTGCCATGCGGCGACACAAAGAACTCCGCCGACGGGCGAATCACCTCCGCAGCGAATGCGGACCACCCTGCTAATGCCCACAGTGCCAGTGCTGGCAAGTTTGATGTGATCCAGGAGTAGCGTCTCATAGGTTCATGTCCTTTGGGATGGTATTCGCCACCCAGTAGGTGAAAACCTCGCTGAGCATGGCTGCGCACGTGTGCCTCAGGCAGGTCATGGTTTTGGGAATGAACGCAAATCTGAAATGGTTTGCGAAACACCTTCGATACGGTTGCCGTCGCTGTGGATATTTCGGGCGTCGGTGCCAATGCGGATACCAATGCGGCGCGCCTGCCCGCGGGTCTCTCGGATTTCGTTCTTGATCAACGCCACGGCTTCGGTTTCCCCCTGGATGTCGATGGCCACCCCCTGGTCCCCGCCGCTATCGACAATGCGGTTTTGCTCGAAACGATTACGGTGCGGCGCGAAGGCCTTGTTCCCGCCGCGGAAGTAGATGCCCGCCTCGGCGCTGCGCCGGATGTCGTTGTCGCGGATCAGATTGTCCGAGTCGCTGTGGCCGAATGTCATCCCGTAGTTGCAATCCTCGATCACGTTCTTTTCGTAAAGCCCGTGTTGTGCACCCCAGCAAAAATAAACCCCCTCGGCACTGCGTTGCACACGGTTGCCCCGGACAATGGAACGTTGTGAACCGGACCCCGAGTGCAAGGCCAGCCGCGTTCCATCATACAGGTGGCAGTTCTCGACCAGAACATCGTGGGAGATGCCCCAGACAATGCCGTCGCAATAAAAATTGCGCACGGTGACACCGCGCACGATGACACGGTTGCATTGGTCGAGCCGGATGGATCCATCGTCAAACGCTCCTTTGTCGATCATTTCATTGTGCTCCTTGTTGCCATCGACGGTGAGGTTTTCGATGAGGACATCCGCCAGATCGGTGCATTGCAGCAGCGCGAAGTTGGTGGCGATGCGAGGATCGCCTGAGAGGTGGAATCGTTCGGTCAATCGCTGGTCGAGTTTAAAGCGATTGCCGGATTGCGCGATCAACGTTCGCTGAATGATGTTCGTGCCCTTGCCATGCGGGTCTTTAGCCACAAGCCGTACGCCGTCGCCGACCTGGAAGCCTTTGGCGTCGGCCAGCGTGACTTCCTGGTCCCAATGATCGCCATCGACGATGATCTTGGTGGCGGCGGACGATTCCTTGAACAACACCGTTTCGGTTCCGCTCCCGATGAGGCGGACTTTTGACTGAAGGAAGATCGAATTGCGCAGCCGATAGGTGCCCGGCAAGACGCGCACCGTACCGCCGCCTCGCCGCGCCACGTAATCAATCGCGGCTTGGATAACTCGATCTGTGGTTCCGACCAGATCGGCGTCCATCGGGCCGACCGTTAGGGTCACGCGCTCCTTCCAGTCCGGTTCGACGGGATCGCCGAAGACGGCCCGCGGATTGGCGTTCTTCGGCAGGTCCTCGGCCCGCGCCAGCATGGCGCCGAACGAGCCGACGGTGATGCCGCCGATGGTTTGGAGGAACTGGCGGCGCTGAAACACAAGAGCGTCGAAGGGTTCTGTGGCTCTCATAATGTTTCCATTAGGGAAGGTCGCGTCTTTTTCGAACTCATCGAGTTTGAGGGTGGCGATGGCAGCGTTCCTATGTCAGACGAGTTGAACGCACTCTATCCGACGCCAGATTCCAGCCGGTGATTCGAATTTCCTGATGAGCACCATCACGAGCCCCTCCATGGGAGTCAGCCGGTTGACCGGAGCGATTATCGACAGCTCCGGGAGTCCTCTTGCCAGGCTATCCCCACTGTCGGCGCATTCACCAAACCCGGTATGCCAGCGAAGACACTGCGCTGCAACTCTGGCAAGGATTCGGAAGTCGGTCTTCCCGGCAGAGTTCGCTCACGACACGGGTTGTCCGCGTGTCGGCGGTTCCGCCTTGACCTTGGTAGAGCTCGGGTTCACGTGCGCCATGTCTGTTGGAAATCAGCCTCACGCAAGCCTTGCCCGACCGGTCGCCCAATCGCGAAGATGCGTGATCTGCTCGTGCATGGTACGAGCGAGAGGCACGGTAGCCGCAACGGCACTCAAGATATGGTCGGTATCTAAGGCATTCCTAGCCGCGAACGCATCGAACATGGCACTAATGACGGCCTGCTCCAGTTCGGCGCCACTAAAGCCCTCGGTAACATGGGCTAACTGCGGAAGATCAAACGTTTCGGCGACTCGACCTCGACGTCGCAAGTGGACTGCAAGGATTTCCAACCGTTCCGGTTCGGTAGGGAGATCCACGAAGAAAATCTCATCGAATCGACCTTTGCGGAGGAGTTCTGGCGGCAGATGTCCGATATCGTTAGCGGTGGCGACCACAAACACTGGCGAATCCTTTTCAGCTAACCAGGTCAGCAGAGTGCCGAAAACGCGGGCGGCGGTCCCACCATTCGAAGCGCCGCCACCGTGAGAACCCGAGAACGCTTTGTCGATTTCATCAATCCACAGGATCGCGGGAGCGACGCCTTCGGCAACGGCGATGGCGCGGCGGACGTTTTCTTCCGAAGAGCCGACAAAACTGCCGAACATACGGCCTACATCGAATCGGAGGAGGGGTAATTGCCAGGCACCGGAGACGGATTTGGCGCAGAGGCTTTTTCCACATCCTTGGACTCCGAGCAAAAGCACCCCTTTGGGCGCAGGCAGACCGTACTCGCGGGCCTCGGCGGTGAATGCACATGCCCGCTGAAGAAGCCAATGCTTTAAGGATCGGAGGCCTCCAAGGTCCTCAAACGTTTCCCCGGCGCCGAAATACTCCAACAGTCCGTTCTTGCGTATCAATTGCTGCTTTTCCGCAAAAATTTCACTCACGAGATCGCCACTCAATCGCGAGTGTTTCACGAAGATGCGTGCGAAAACATTTTCAGCCTCCCCAAGCGTCAGGCCAAGGGCCGCATCCAAGAGTCGGTCGCGTCCGATCGAATCGAGCTGGACATCAATCTGTTTGAGAGATGCCACATCGTCTAGAATGCGGTCCAGCAAGGCATCCAATTCCGCACGGACGGGCAAGGGAAGGCTCAGGACGGATGTATCTTTCTCCAGTTCTACTGGCAGTTCCAAGATAGGTGACAGAAACAGCAACGTTTTGTGACTGTTTTTCAGGTTCAGGGCAATGTCCCGCAGCTTCCGGATGATGGCGTGCTGGCCTTTGACCAAGAACGGGTGAAAATCCTTGAAAAGAAAAATGGCTGGCTCAATCTGCTCCAAGACCTGTTCGAGCGCGACCATCGGGTCTTTGGTTGCGGGATTACGCTGTCTCGATTGGACGCTGGTTCCGGACATGACCAAGCCTCCCGTGCACGTCCATTCGTACAACTTTGTTTGCCGATGACTGGCAATCGCCGCGACGATCTCCTGTGCGCGCAACTCCTCGCCGGTGAGGAGGTAGATTAATGGATAACGGGCACGGATCAGCAGTTCAAGATCGGCGGCAAACGACATGGATCAGGTCATCGTATTTGAAGAAGGGACTGGCTTCAGGTACCGAGTAGACGCTTCCACCATGGCTTGGGTGCTGCAGAAGGTTCCTGGGAAATCGATTGGGCAAGGCGTTGTTCGATGACCGCAGGAACCTGGGTGGCGGCGGCATCGGCCCGAACCAAATCTTCAGCGCTCTGGAATTCATGCACCAACGAGGCGCTTTTTGTCGAGGACAGGTTGCTTTGAGCGGAGTCTGAGCGGAGGCGTTGAGACTGGGGATTCATGGATGAACGAGGCTCGGGTTAAAGTGGTGTTGGCGATGGCGGTGGGATTTGGAGAGATCAGGCAGTCTTCTTGAATGCCGCTCCGAAGGCCTTTCGGGCTCGATGCAGTTTACCCCGAACGGCGTCTGCGGTTTGTTGGGTAAGTTCGGCGATTTGATCGTAGCTCATTTCTTCGTCGGCCACGAGAAGTAGCAGCAGTCGATACTCTGCTGGTAGTGAATCCAAGGATTTTTGGATTCGTCCGCCCAATTCGGATATTTCCAGCACTCGGAATGGGCTATCGACCGTCCCGCTCGCATTTTCGAATACAGATTCATCCGACTGGGCATGGACGTTTCTAGCATGCCAGCTTTGGCGTAGATTCGAACAATGATTCAGGGTGATTCGATACAGCCAGGTGCGGATGTCGGCGTCGCCTCGAAACCGGTTCAAGTTTCTGTAGGCTTTCAGGAAGACGTCGTGGGTGGCATCTTCTGCCTGGGATTGGTCGCCGAGTAGTCGAAGCGCTAGGTAGAACACGTGACGGTTGTGGGCTTCGTAAATCGCCGCGAACTCCGGATGGACCTCGGCGAGAGGTGACGCGGACGAGAGCGGAGGGGGAGATTCAGCGGGTGATTCCACGGTTGGCTCCAGAGTTTGCACATTGTTTGGACCGGCGCACGAGGGAAATGTCACGGCCGAAAGGTTCTGTTGGAGTTCCCTTGTTTCGTCTGCGAAATCCCCCTAGAGTGACGCCAATGTCCATGCTGCTCGGGCACCAAGTTGGAAGCACATTTTTCGTCGCTGGTGGCACACTGCGCCAGGACTCTCCCTGTTATGTGGAACGGCGGGCCGATCGTGATCTTGTCGAGTCGCTGCTTCGAGGCGAATTCTGTTCGGTACTCACCTCACGTCAGATGGGCAAGTCGTCGCTGATGGTCCGCGCCGCTGCGACTCTTCGGGCCAAAGGGTGTGAAACTGCGATTCTCGACCTGACTGCCATTGGACTCATCGTCAGCCCGGAGCAATGGTACGATGGTATGGTGGCACGGATTGGTAACCAGTTGCGGCTTGAAGACGAACTGGAAGACTATTGGATGCAGAACCGGAGTGTCGGCCCGCTGCAGCGACTGATGGGATCCTTGTCCCAGGTGGTGTCTCCCAAAATCCGTCAGCGTGCGGCCGCCCGTGGCTTGTCGGAGACTTCAATGCCACACTTGGTTGTCTTCGTTGATGAAATCGATGCGGTCCGGAGCCTAAGTTTTTCCACCGACGAGTTCTTTGCTGGCATCCTGGAATTCTACAACCGGCGAGCTACGGATACCGAGGTTGGAAAGATAACCTTTTGCCTCCTGGGTGCGGCGACCTCCGCAGACCTGATTCGCGATCCCCGGATCACTCCGTTTAACATTGGCCGTCGAATTGAGCTGTGTGATTTCACCGAACAGGACGCTCTGGTCCTGGTGGCTGGCTTGGAAGCCGCCACAACGGACTGGAACGAGCCCCCCGTGGAACGTTCAGTAACGAACCCTCAACTTCCTTCCGCCGCGGCAACCTTCCGAAGAATCTTCGAATGGACATCCGGTCATCCGTACTTGACCCAACGCGTGTGCCAGGCCGTGTTGGAATGCGTCCGCACGACCTCGAAACGAATGGAACCGGTTATGGTGGATGGGTTCGTTCAACAACTATTCCTTTCGGTAGCGGCTCGGGAGCGCGATGACAACTTGCTCTACGTTCGGGAAAGAATATTGAGGACGCGAAAAGACCTCGGGGAAGTTTTGGACCTATACCGACGTATCCGATCGGGGGAGGAAGTTCCCGATGATGAACAGAGTCCGTTACTCGATGAACTGCATCTGGCCGGTATTGTGAAGCGAGTGAATGGTCGCATTCGGGTCCGCAACCGGATTTACGAATCGGTTTTTGACAGCGCTTGGATTGAAGCCAATCGGCCTGAAGCATTCCTCGAGCGAGACAATGGGGAACGTGTGCCGGTGAAGGGCTTATGTAACCTGGGTCGCGTTGCGGCTAATGAGGTCGTGATCCCTTCGGATCGTGTGTCCCGTCGGCACGCTCAGGTTCAGTTGCAGGAGGGGAACCGCTTCATTCTGGTTGATTTAGGAAGTCGAAATGGCACGTTTCTTAATCGCCGCCGACTCCTTCGACCGGAAGTGTTGTACGACGGGGACCTGATTGAAATTGGCCAGAATCCGCTGGTCTTTAGACAACGAAATGGTCCTACCAGGCCAAATGAGCCAAGCTCCCCGTCGGCAACCGACTCCGAAAGCGTGACGATCATCCGATAGACCTTGAGTTCGCTTGCAGGGTTAGAGCTGGTTCGGACCCGGACCCAGACCAGCACAGCCGCTGGTTTCCGGTGGTTGCTTCGAGCAACCACCGGCCGTTCCCTCTGAAACCCATGCTATTTCTTGAATCCGCCGCTGCCCAACGGATAGCGGTTACCGACAACTAGACATCGAGTTTCGTCCAAGCGGCGTTGTTGCCGGAGGACGTTACGACAGCCTGAATGAAAGCCATTCCGCGGACACCATCTTCAATCTTCGGGAAGTCATTGGCGGGATCATCCTTAGCCAACTTGCGCTTCTCTTCTCGGGCACGAATGGCGTTCGCGAAGTTCTTGTAGATATTGGCGAAAGCCTCGAGATATCCCTCCGGATGAGCGGGTGGAGTTCGAGACGCGCCTTTGGCGGCGCTGCTCAGGTATCCATTGGCGGTGCGATAAACCTGCATTGGCTGGTCGAGCCATTTGACGAGCAGGGTGTTGGGTTCATTTTGGTGCCACTCCAAGCCACCGAGTTCCCCGTAGACGCGGATATTGAGGTTGTTTTCCTCGCCAACACTGATTTGGGAGCTGTGCAACACTCCTTTGGCTCCACCCCTGAAACGCAGCAAAACGTTCACGTCATCATCCAACTTGCGTCCCTTCACAAAACTCGTGGCGTCCGCGGCGAGTTCCGAGATTTGGAGCCCGGAAATGTATTCCGCGAGATTTTCAGCGTGGGTACCGATATCGCCGACGCAGCCTCCAGCACCACTCTTCTTGGGATCCGTGCGCCAGGACGCCTGCTTTTGGCCGGATGCTTCAAGGCGTGTGGCGAGCCAGCCTTGTGGGTATTCAACGACCACTTTGCGAACTTTTCCCAACTTACCGGTTTTAACCAGTTCGCGAGCCTCTTTAACCAAAGGATACCCTGTGTAGTTGTGGGTCAATCCATAGATGCGGCCACTCTTTTTCACCAACGCCGCCAACTCTTTGGCTTCGGCGAGGTCGAAAGTCGCCGGCTTGTCACTCAGCACATGGAAACCAGTCTCCAACGCCAACTTGGCCGGGGGAAAGTGAACGTGGTTGGGCGTCACGATGGAGATAAAATCCATCCGCTGATCCGCCGGCAGCGCCGCTTCCGCCAAGATCATTTCCTGGAAACTTCCGTAGCACCGATTTGGAGCCAAAAAAAAGTCATCACCACTGGCTTTGGATTTTTCGGGATCTGACGAAAAGGCGCCGCAAACCAGGTCAATCTGTTGGTCCATGGCGGCCGCGATTCGGTGGACCGCCCCGATGAACGCGCCGCGCCCACCACCGACCATGCCGTAACGAATTTTTCTGCTCATAGCGATATTAGGATGTGTATTGTTGCCGCGGAGGTTTGTATGTCCGCGGGAAATGCGGGTGGATCATCGCCATTGATTGTGGTGCTCGTCAACGCGGGGATCGTTCGGGTAGGATGCCCGCGGTCCTGGAAATTTTCAGGACCAAGTATTAAACCATGCCCATTCCGCCGGATATCCCGACGCCCGAAGACGATGCCGTCATTGCGGAAGCACTCCGTCGATCGTTGGTGGTGCTCGCGATTCTGGGGTTGATCACCGCTGGAGTGGTGTGGTGGCTGTCGCGCCCTTCCCGTCACGAAGAATCGCACCAGACTCCCCTGACCGCGCCCTCCCACTTCAGGCCCGACGCGGTTGCGTCGGCGCCTCAGGTGCATTTTTCCGATGTAACCCGTGACGCCGGTATTCAGTTTCAACATTTTAATGGTGCTACCGGTCGTAAGTTTCTTCCCGAAACCATGGGTGGCGGAGTGGCGTTCTTCGATATGGATCAAGACGGCGATCCGGATCTTTTGTTTATCAATTCATCCTCTTGGCCCAATGATTCCGCCACATCGCGGTCGACTGTTCCTACATGTGCACTCTACGAGAACGATGGGAGAGGACATTTTAAAGAAGTGACGACTGGTTCGGGATTTGATGTTCCATTGTATGGAATGGGTGTCGCTTGCGGCGACTACGACAACGACGGACTGGTGGACGTGTTCATAACCGCAGTTGGGGGATGTCGATTGTTCCACAACGAGGGGTTGGGCCGGTTTCGGGACGTGACCTCGACGGCGGGGATTGCCGGAGCACCGACGGATTGGTCGACGGCAGCCGCTTGGCTTGACTACGATCGGGATGGGGACCTGGACCTTTTTGTCGGCAACTATGTGAGTTGGTCGCCGGAGTTGGACCTGGAGGTCAATAATCAGCTCGTTGGAGGGGGGCGAGCGTATGGTCGCCCGTGGAATTTTCCAGGCACCTTTCCACACTTGTATCGAAATGATTCTACCACGGGAATTCCCCGATTTGTCGACGTATCTGCTGGTAGCGGGTTGCAAGTTAAGAATCCGGCGACGGGAGTTCCGATTGCGAAAACCCTAGCTGTGGCCCCTATAGACCTGAACCAAGATGGATGGATAGATTTGGTACTGGCGAACGATACCGTTCAGAATTTTGTCTTTACTAATCGGCACGATGGCACCTTCCGCGAGGTGGGAGCCCAAACCGGCATTGCCTTTGATGCTTACGGACAAACCCGTGGCGCCATGGGAATCGACGCCGCCCGCTTCCGCAATGATGAAGCGTTGGGCATTGCGATTGGCAATTTTGCCAATGAAATGAATGCTCTGTATGTATCGCAATTAGGGAGCCGTCGTGGTGGACTCTACTTTGCCGACGAAGCGGTGACGGAAGGTTTGGGGCCGGCCAGTCGGTTGTTGCTCAAATTCGGATTGTTCTTTTTCGACTACGACCTGGATGGCCGCCTGGATGTTCTGACGGCCAATGGGCATCTCGATGAAGAGATTGAAAAGGTTCAAGCAGGGGTCACGTATCGTCAACCGGCACAGTTATTCTGGAATGCAGGTGGTGCACAAACGTTCCTGGAGGTGGGAGTCGACCAGTGCGGGCCGGATTTGTTTGTACCGCGCGTCGGTCGAGGAAGTGCGTGCGCCGATATTGATGGGGACGGAGACCTGGACGTGATCATGACACAGGTGGCAGGTCCACCAGTGCTTCTTCGAAACGATTTGTCCCCGGGCAGAACTTGGGTGAAATTTCGTTTGATAGGTACGCGAAACAATCGGGATGCCATTGGGACCTGGATTCGCGTTCGCAGTGGTGGCCGGGTAATGGAACGGCAGGTGATGCCCACCAAGAGCTATCTATCGCAGAGCGAATTGCCGATCACGATAGGTCTCGGTTACGCTGCGGCAATCGACGGTGTGGATGTCCAGTGGCCCGGCGGTGGGTGGCAGTCCGTGGAGGACGTTCGGATAGGTAACGTAAACCTCATTCGGGAGCCCCACTAAAGGGAGGGGTTTGACGTTTGGACGGGGGGTTGATTTCGATTCAAGCGCGCTGCGGCCACTCCGTCGCTCGCAGCAAGCTGGGCAGCCTGCACGATACCACAGCCGCAGCCGTTGTGCTGCCCCCCTCCGCAACGCAGACAGTTAGACATCGCTCAATTCCGGGACAATGCCGTGTGCAAACAGTTCCGAATCGATTAATCTGACTTTAGGCAATGGAATTCTCGGGCCGAATTTGGAATGCAAGTTTTCGTCCACTGTTGCCGATGATTATGACTCAACAAGTTGCCTACTTCCTAAGCACGGCGGCGGCTCTAATGGCTGCTGGCTGTATTCACACTGAAGAAACCGTCTATAAGGACGTGACACGAGTGCCAGTCGAGTTCGAAAGCGAAACGGCAGGTCGGCTCTTCTACGAAACGCTCAGCCGTTTGCCACGAAACAAAAATCGGCAGGAGAGTAAGACCGAGGTGAGCATCCCGGTAATATTCGGGCACAGCCAGCGAGTTGTCCGAGGGGAAAACGCCGCGTTTAACGAGGCCGTGGCGCAGACCGATACCAACAAAGACGGGCGAATCACTGAGACCGAAGCCCGCATTTTCTCGAATCAAATCAAGTAGTTGGTTTTGAGGGGAATTGGAGGGTGGGTAGAACGACCGTGAACTCCGATCCAACGCCAGCGGCGCTGTGGACATGGATTCGGCCGCCGTGGGCGGCGACAAAGGCTTTCACCAAGCTAAGCCCTAATCCTAAGCCCCTCTGAGAACGGCTTTTGTCGCCGCGATAGAGCCGGTCCCATATTTTAGGCAACTCATCGGGGGGAATGCCTATTCCGGTGTCCCGGATTCGAACCGAGACGCCCTGAGAATCTCTAAAGCAATCGACCTCGATGCGCCCCCCGTTGGGGGTGTACTTCACAGCATTGTCCAACAGATTGGCAAACGCCTGTCGAATTCGAATAGAATCCACGGTGGCGACGCAGTCGGGACCAAAGGTTTCGCGGATGGAAATGTGCTTTTCATCGGCAATAAACCGATAAACTTCGACGACTTCCTGGATAAGGTCGGAAATGCTCGTTGGCGCGAGCTGAAGTTGCATGGCCCCTGATTCTGCTTCAGCAACATCCATCAGCGTTTTGAGAATCGTCAAAACTCGTTCCGATTCCTCCACGGCATCGCCCAATGCTTCCCGGAGCCCTCCGGTGTCTGAAGTGTTTTTCAGTGCCAGTTCGGCCGATGCCCGTAGGCGGGCCAAGGGGGTTCTCAGATCGTGGGCTACATTGTCTAATGACTCGCGCATCTGCCGGATGAGGCCTTCATTAGTTTCGAGCAACCGGTTAAACAGGCGGGCTAGTTGATCGAGTTCCGACTGCGACCGCGGATCGCGTGTTGGGACGCGAGCGCTCAGATTGCCCGTATTGATGATCGACTCCGTGGTGGTGGCTATCTCACGGATTGGTTTGACGGCCCGCTGTGCTACGACCATTCCGCCAATCATGGCGAGTAGGAAGGCGGGCAAGGCCACCAGCACGAAAGCCCTACGGAATGGCTGTAGAACCAACTCTCGACTCGTAGCAATACGGCCAACCTGGAGGACCGATTGATCACGGGTCACCAGAGCGGCGACTGTGAAGTCTCGTTGCTCATCGCGGGGCACTCGAATATTAACCATTTGGCGAGCCAGCCCGAAGTCGACGGTTGGCGGTTGGAAATCCAACCAATCCTCTGGGGCGCTAAGGAACAGCACTTCATTCCAACGGCTGACCACTCGGATGAAGCGTTTCTCGCGGCGCGCATCCTGACTCTGCTGAGCCCAGCGCCGAATGGCAGGAATGCCACCGTTGTCGTAGAGGATGACCAGTTCCTTAAGGCGGGACTCGACAATCTCTTGATCCTGGCGTTGGAGGGCAAATGAGAGGAGAAAGTATAATGCCGCAAACAGACCGGCGACACTGACGCAGAAGGTAAAAGCGTACCACAGATTCAACTGGAAGCCGATTCGCCGTGTCATTTCAGGGTGCCTCCGTTAGCTGGATCCAGACTTCAGCATGTAGCCCACTCCACGCATGGTCCGAATCAATTTGACGGGAAAATCCTTATCGACCTTGGTTCGCACCCGATGAATCAAGACGTCCACGACATTGGTTTGTGGATCAAAGCCGTAATCCCAGATGTGCTCCAGAATCATGGTCTTGGTAACCACTCGGCCGGCATGACGCATCAAGAATTCCAGCAGCGAGAATTCCCGGGGTTGCAGTTCAATGGATGTGCCAGCACGCGAGACTTGCCGGGTGATCAAATCAAGCGTGAGATCGGTCACGCTAAGTCGGGTTGGCTCAGTCGCCTTGGTTGCTCGTCGGATCAAGGCCTGCGTACGGGCCAATAGTTCACTGAAAGCGAAGGGCTTGACGAGATAATCGTCGCCACCGGCTTGCAGCCCTCGCACGCGATCATCCACGGTCGTTTTGGCGCTGAGTAACAGTACCGGGAATTCTCTGCGTTCACGCCGAAGGGTTTGAACGATGGTCAAGCCATCAATTTTTGGCAGCATGATGTCGACAATGGCTGCGTCGTAATCCACCGATAAGGCCATGGCCAAACCAGATTCCCCGTCGTCACAATGATCCACAGCGAACCCGTTCTGCCTCAGTCCGTTTACGACGAACGAGGCAATCTTTCGATCATCTTCAATCACAATCACCCGCATGGCGTTGGGATGATAACTGGGGATTTGAGTCTTGGGTAGAGTTCCTAAGTGGAAAGAACGAAACCAATCCTTCTCAATTAAAACTCCCGCTTCTGCAGGCATGAAGCCACGCGGAAACGGGAGTTGAGAGAGCTATGTAAGGATGGGCTCTTAACCTAAAGGCGTTTCATCGACCACGACGTAGCGTGTTGCTCCGCGGCTCCAGAGTCGCACCAACGTCCGCTTATCCTTGGGGTTGCTGGTGAGAGCCACAGCCTCCTCAGAGTTGGTGACCGTCTTTCGGTTGATTTCCAGGATCAAATCACCCTCACGCAATCCTGCTTCATAAGCTGCTGAACTGGGATCTACCTGAGTGATCAAAGCCCCTTCCACTTCGGCGGGGATACGGATTTTCCGTCGAGCTGCAGCGTCCAGGTCTGTTACTGCGACGCCATGCAGTGCGTCCTGACTGAGATCTGGGTCGGAGGTTCCCGGGGCAGAGGTAAGTTCAGCCCCTGGCAATTCCTTCACCGTCACCTCAATGGACTTGGCTTTACCCTCGCGTCGAATCGTAACAGTCACGCTACTGCCAGGTTGAGTCTGGGCGACTTGCAGCTTCAAATGGCGCGAGTCTTTAATCGACTTGCTATTGTATTGAGTGATCACATCACCATCTCGAATTCCGGATTTAGCCGCGGGACTCTTGGGGGTGACGCCTGCGACCAAGGCTCCTTGGGTGACTTCAAGACCAAATTCCTTAGCCAATGCAGGAGTGAGGTCTTGAATGTTGATACCCATGAAGCCACGAACCACGCGGCCGTCCTTAATCAGACCGTCCATTACGGAACGTGCCAGGTTCAGTGGAACCGCGAAACCGATGCCTTGGTTGCCCCCACTCTGGCTTAGAATGGCGGTATTGATACCTACCAGGCGGCCTTCCGCATCGACGAG
>SXSK01000131.1 GCA_005793375.1 Verrucomicrobiales bacterium
AACCACCGCTGGCACGATCTCTTCCCACACGCCAAACCTCCCTCCCTCGCCAATAACTAACCACAATCGCAGCCCGCATCGCTACAACATCGAAAAAAACTGAGATGCGCACAGCGCTCTCAATGGGCCATTCCATGTCTTGACAGACTTGTTCATTTCAGCACTCCTTGATGATTAAACCGGCCATGAAAAATCCATTTAACCCCCGGCCAGACTTCAGGTTGGGCTTCACTCTGATCGAGTTGCTCGTCGTCATCGCGATCATCGCCATTCTGGCGGGCATGCTCCTGCCAGCTCTCTCCAAGGCAAAATCGCGGGCCATCCGCACATTGTGCGTGAGCAACGGAAAGCAGTGGGGTATCGCCATCAACTTGTACGCCAGCGATTTCAACAATTCGTTTCCGGACAACGATGGCGGCGCGGGCTTCAGTTGGATGCAACCGTCCATGAGCAATTTTTGGAACGGCTACCTAATAAAAAACAAACGCACCACCGCCAAGAATACTCGCTCCGCTAATGACGTCCTGTTTTGTCCCACGGATGACTGGCACAGGGCCGCGGAAAAAGGGATGATTTCGTCCGACAACACAGCCCAGTTGTTGGGCTACTTCTATCTTCCTGGCCGCCGTCGAGGCGATGCGGATGTCACGACCGGAGCCCAGGGAACCGCCGAATGGTTTTTTCGTCGGAAACTGAACGGCGAATACGCCGCCGCACCGATCCTTATTGACCGCCTCCAGGCCCTCGGTTCTAAGACCACCAACATTTACGATCCTCGTCTGACCTGGACCACGGACTTTGATGGCAAGAAGGTTTTCACCGGCGTCCATCGTGGCGCCCGCGGCGCTCCCGAGGGTGGCAATTTCACCTTTGAAGACGGCCATGTGGATTGGTACCGAGGACAGCGCGTTTCGTTGGGTTCTGACTACGGCGGCTGGCAAATCTTTTTCAAAATTCCCATAGCTTTGGGAGGTAATTGAAGCGGGACCGAGGCTTGCCGGATCATCTGTCGTACTATTTGCCGTTCTTTCATGCCTTCGCCGCATGGATGCTCGCGACAGGTGTCGTGTTATTTCGAAAGGGCGTGGACCTTGCGCAGAATTTTTCGCGAACATCGGCCCCAGGTTAAGGCATGAGCGCAACCGAATCTGATCCCGCTTTTGGGATTCAACACAGCCGCCACCTCATCGGGGCGATGGCACTGGCGGTACTTTGGACGGTCGAATCAGTGGCCCCGATGTTCGCCGGGCGGCAACGGAGATTGTCCCACATCACCACAAACCTCGCGCTCGCCGCGATCAACGCGATCATCGCCTCTGGATTCGCCTTCGCAATCCTTAGCGTGACAGAGTGGGCGCACACCCAGCCATTCGGGTTGCTGAACCTGACGCCGATTCCCGCATGGCTGCACTGGCTCGGGGCCATCGTGCTCTTCGACTGCTGGCAATACTGGTGGCATCGCTTCAACCATCGGATACCTTTTCTTTGGCGCTTTCATGCCGTGCACCATTCGGACGTGGAAATGGACGCCAGCTCCGGCGTGCGATTTCACACAGGGGAAATGGTGCTCTCGTTTCTCGCCCGCCTCGCGGTGCTGCCGCTGATCGGTCTCACCATGCCGCAGCTTTTGCTTTACGAAGCCATATTGCTGCCAGTGATTCTGTTTCATCACAGCAACATGCGGATTTCAAACCGTGCAGATCGCTGCCTGCGATGGCTCATCGTCACGCCGTGGATGCATTACGTGCATCATTCGCGCTGGCAGCCTGAGACTGATTCGAACTATACGAGTTTTTTGTCTATCTGGGACCGGCTGTTCGGCTCCTTCCGCTTGCGCTAGAAGCCTGCGGAGATTTCTTTGGGCCTGGACCACTACGAAGAATGCGAGTGGCGACAACTGCCAGGCCTGCTGGCCGCGCCGTTCAAGAAACGCCCAATACGCAACATTGCCGCTCAAGCCACATCAACGGGCAACGACGAGGTGCACGGTGACGATCAGTGAACCAAAGAAGAGGATAGCGAAAAGGTTGGCGCACCGACGCAAGGGTGATCGGGGGAAGGTGGTGATTGCGAAGCGGTTGAGGCCGTAAACGACGATGACGCTCAGGTGGCCAACGGAGGGTGTGATTAAACAATGTCAGTTTTTAGGACTGACCCCGTAGTGTCCGAAAACTCAAACGGACCGAAATTCATTGGAAACGAACGGTTTATACGAGCGCCAGCCTCGACAAGGAATCGGAGACGGATTGCCATTTCTCGATTCATCGATTGATACTTTCGTCGTGAATCCCCTTACGTTCTTCTTATTTTGTGTCGTCGGCTGGATGAATCGACAGTAGCAGTTGGTCATCGAGTATCTCCAAGAGGAAATCCGTGTTCTCAAAGAGCAGCTAGGTAAGCCACCTCGATTCACTGACGATCAACGGCGACGCCTCGCTGTCAAAGGCAAACCAATCGGCAGAAAGGGCCTTTTGCAATCCGCGAGCATCGTCATGCCGGACACCCTGCTCATTACCACACCGAGAGAAATCATCAGGTACTCGATAGCAAAGTCATTCCACCAGAATTCATTCTTCTTCCAGAAAGTGACCCAATAAAGTGTCGGTCAAGACTGAGTGGCCAGCTCAATTACTACTATCGCGAGGCCGCGTGAAATTAACCGCGTTCGAGTTTTTGGACAGTGCGGGTTTGTCCAACTGAATAATCACAGCTTAGCGCCGCACAGCGAAAGTCAGATCGTAGGGCTGGTCGGTTCTCGCGCTGGTTGGCTGCGGTGTGCCACCGTCGTCCTTTCGATCGTTGCCAATACTATAGATCAAAAAACCTTTGGGTGACGCTTTCGTATAGCGCAGCGGCTGGCCGTCGAATGGATCGTCCGGGATCAGATCGATGAACCGAGGCGCCAGTTCGTCGAGTGAAGCGGGCAGCGCGTTCTTATGCGCCAGGCGGTAACGCTCCATAGCCAACGCGGCTTGCGTGACGCGCAATCGCCCGGCGCACTCCGCCGCTTTCTCCAGAGATGACGCAAACGATTGCAGCATCACTCCGGAATCTTGGTAACCCTTGGTCGTGGCCTCGTTCAAATCGGCCCATTGGCTGGCCGCCTCCAGTCCCTTGGGAAAGGGGAGCGTCGTCGCTTTGACGCCTTCGGCCATTCGGTCCAAGAAGAATTTGAATTTCGCGTCGATAGCGCTTTTCCGGTACGCCCCCGTGTCTATGTTTTTGGCCGCGCCCTCCCTCTGCGGGAACGCCGTCGCCTGCTCCGATGGCGGCATTTGGAAAACGGCGATGGCGTTGCAACGTTCTGCGGCCAAGGCGCGAGTCATCATGCCTCCGCTCTCCGCTTCCCGGAAGGCCGCCTGCAACCGCACGAGCTGCTCGTCCGTGAATGCCTTGCGGTTCAAGACCGATTCCAGACCGGTCTGAATAATAGTCTCCGAGGCGATCCGCACCAGTTGAGAAACAAGTACCGGCTCTGCTTCCACCGACCGGGCTAGGTGTAAGCCGTCAAGCAAGGATTGGGCGGCCGGACCCATCTGGCCATTGGCTGCGTGGCTGTTTGCTGCCTGGGACAATAACTGGGCGCATTTCTTGATGTCGCGCAGATGCAGCAGCAAGCTGGAGTAGCCCTTGGTCAGGTCAACCGGGTAGCGGCACTTGTTTCGCGACGCGGCCTGGTGCAAGAGTTCGAGCGCCTTTTGGTTCTGCGCCAGAAAGGAGGGCGACGTGGCCTCCACCGGGGCCAACGCGGCAAAGGCCTCGGCGTAGAGCGGTGCGGCGTTTTCCGACGCGGGCGGTTCGACATACCAGGCGTTCAATTCCGCCAGCGTCACCGGATGACCGGCCTGGCGGATGGCGTCGAGTTTGGCGCTGAGTTGAGCGTCCGGCTTACCGCCCTCGTTGTTACAGCCGCTAGCCAAAAAGACCAGCACTGAAACACCTAACAGGGCGAGCTTGATGTGACTTAAAAGAGATTTAGTCTGCATGGCTGTTTGCTTTCCTTGCGGCGGTTGGTTAACGCGGTGCGGAAGTTTCGCGGCGCTGATTTCCAATAGACAATTCGGACAAGACTCGCTGCTGGAAATCGGAGCGCCTCAAACGGTGTTCATTTGGTGATATATGCATGTCAATTACTCATTTTGACGGCTGGAATGCAACGCCAATCTCTTTCCTTTCAACTTCTGCGCTGTCGCGGACAATGTCATACTGGCGGAGATTGGGGTACCGGCCACAAAAGTGTAAACTGTATCGCTAAGGTATTATACGCGTAACCGGTGTCCAAAAAACCCCAGCAAAATTGCATATTCCCGATTACTCACGATATACATTACCCGTGTAATACGTGTATTTCGCGTATAATACCTTAGCGATACAAATTGAAGCAATGCGGCTGGTACCCCTAGTTCGAACCGGGGCAGCCCAACCGCGCTTGGCACCCAGTCCATCGGAAAAAGAACTCCGCGACGCACGCTTGCCGAAGCAAAACCAATCCTACACCTGTAGCCTCGAACGCCTTCAAGTCTGCCGTCAACGTCGGTTACGCCAGCACATCTTCAACCACTTTCCCGAACACGTCCGTTAGCCGGTAGTCTCTGCCGGAAAAGCGATAGGTCAGTTTCTCGTGATCGAGTCCCATGAGGTATAGTATGGTCGCGTTCATGTCATGGACGTGGACACGATTTTCGATGGCGGAGAGGCCGAACTCATCGGTGGCACCGTTGACCCTGGTGGTTCCAACCAAATGCGATCAGGGTTCCGTTGTCCTTGAGAACGAGTGTTTGATAAGCGCCGGCCGAGATGGCGGTAATCCATCCAGCGTCACTGGGCAGCAACGTGTCTGGCGCTGGGTTGCTCCTGCGGCTTCGCCAGCACCCTGCGCAATGCCACCGCAAACTCAAAAATAGGTGTTTGCATCCGCCACACGACGAGGTAGCGTCGCTTTCCATGATCCCGATGCACACGCCATCCGCCTGCATCGCCCTTGCCTCACTGGCCTTCGCCTACCTGTTTAGTCTGCGCCAGGCGACTGGAAAAAAATACCGTGCTCGTCTCGCCACAGAATGCTGAGACGGTGGTGCGGCATCCCGGCAGCGACACGATCCTCTTCAAAAACACCGATCCTCAACTCGCAATCGAGTGGGGCCTCGTGAATGCCCGCAATACGGTTGTGCTGGATGGCAAGTATGTGGTGTCCGATCGCATCGATATTCCGCGGGACGGGGTCACGCTCATCGTTGATCAGGGCGCCGAGTTTTCAGCGAAGCCGGATACCACGTTCACTTCGCCGTCTCCAGGATTTCGCGCTAGGAACGGCACGTACCATCCGTTCAGCGTTCTGATCTACAACCAGAAGAACAACGTCCGCGTGCTCATGTTTGGCACGGTGGCGACAAAAGGCTTTCCCGTGATGTTCGACGGACGGAATGAAAGGGGTGACTGCGGTCTGGAGGGCGGCATGCTGCTGGGCAAGGGGAAGGCCACCGATATGTACTGGCTCGTGGACTCCCGCAAAGTCCAGGTGCCGATCCTTACACTCAAACCAGGGGGCGGCTCGACCATTTCCATGGAGGGATGTGAGGACTGCCATCTGGGCATGATCGCAAACCTGGCTGCTGAGCCGGGCGGGATGACGGAGGAGACGGTCGATCTCAACTCACGCTGCTCTAGCATTAGCATCGAGCGTCTTCTGGGGGAGCGAGCCAAGGAAATCATCGACTGCAATGAGACCCACGTGGTGGTGCAGGAGTTGGTGGCTGTCGGCGAGCCGCAGAAACATCCCATCACTGGGGTGCTCCAATTCACGGGGGGCGCGAATTTCTATGGTGCCATCGGTGACAGTGGGAAACTGCAGGACGTGGGCTTTGGCTAGATGCCCGTCAAGGGCGTCGCGGTCTCCGGTCCCCGATTCACGAGCCGCAAGCCACTCAACACGCGCTCCCTGGTAGTGGGGACCACCAACCTCCTGAAGGACGCGGTGAGTTCCCGCGTCATCCATGAGCTCCCAAAGCTACCCGGTGGCCTCCCGAAATTTACGGTAAAAACCACCATCGAAGTCACCCTTGAAGGGGGCGGGAAAAAGCGTTTCGAGAAAGCAGTGACGATTGACCTCCGGGAGAAATGAGCGCGGGTCGTGACTTGTCTTAGATAACGCCCGTAGTGTCCGAAAACTCAAACGGACCGAAATTCATTGGAAACGAACGGTTTATGCGAGCGCCATTCTCGACAAGGAATCAGAGACGGATTGCCAATTCTCGGTTCATCGAGTGATGATTTCGTCGTGAATCCGCTCACGTTGCTCTTGGTTTGTGTCGCCGGTTGGATGAATCGACAGCAGCAGTTGGTGATCGAGTATCTCCAGGAGGAAATCCGTGTTCTACAAGAGCAGCTCGGTAAGTCACCTCGATTCTCCCTATTCACCGCTCAGTTTCGTGACATCCTCAAATGCACTGGTGGGGAAAGCGGTAGTGTCAATCTGCGGGACTGACCCATTTTCCTCAGCTATCAAGCTGGCAACGAACCGCAAAGAGCGCTCCAATGCGTGGCATGAACCAACGCTTCGCCCCAGAATAATTTTAGCTTCTGCCTCGTACCATGAATGAACTCCAGCCAGACCCGGCCGCGACCAAAGCCGGATGGTTTGCCACCACGCACTGGAGCGTGGTGCTCACCGCCAAAGAAGGGGACTCGCCCCAAGCCGCTGCCGCGTTGGCAGAACTGTGCCGAACCTATTGGTATCCGCTTTATGCGTTCGTCCGCCGCAAAGGACACAGCTCGCACGACGCCGAGGATCTCACGCAGGCGTTCTTCGCCCGGTTGCTGGAGAAGAACTACGTCGCGCAGGCAGAGCGCGAGCGCGGGCGGTTTCGCACTTATCTGCTGGCTGCGCTCACCCACTTCCTCGCCGACGAATGGGACAAGGCGCGGAGGCTGAAGCGTGGCGGCGGACGGAAAATCGTCTCATTCGATGTGGCCTCGGCGGAGGAACGCTATCGCTTGGAGCCGTCCGATCAACTCGACGCAGCCAAACTCTATGAACGTCGCTGGGTAACGACGCTTTTCGAGAAAGTGCTGGCGCGGCTGGAACAGGAATTTCGTGATTCGGGCAAAGGAGAGTTATTTGTTGGCCTGAAAGGCTCTTTGCTCGCCGAGGATTCCGGTTTGAGCTACGCCGAACTGGGCGCGCAACTTGGATTGAAAGAAGACGCGGTAAAACAGGCCGTGCGACGGATGCGCCTGCGTTACCGGGAATTATTCCGCGAGGAAATTGCGCAGACTGTGGCTGGTCCTGGCGAAGTGGAAGATGAGTTGAAGCATCTCTTCGCGGTGTTGAGTGGGGGAACGTGATGCGTGATGGTGCAACGGGCGTAGGTTTGAAATTCACGTTTCACGCCTCACGTTTCATATTCCTTGTCACCTCGCGCCCGTTTCGCCTCAGAACAGAGTGGAAGTTATGACCGACCAACCGACATCGAAGCCGACCTGCCCAAGCTGCGGCGCGGAAGTCCCGCCCGACGCACCGCAAGGCTATTGCCTCAAGTGTCTTTTCGCCCTTGGCACCTCGGAGCCTGATTCCGTAGCGGACGCAGCTTCCCGCTCTCAACTCTCAACCCTCAACTCTCAACCTCCTCTGCGCTCCTTCGGCGACTACGAACTGCTCGAAGAAATCGCCCGCGGCGGCATGGGCGTCGTGTACAAGGCGCGGCAGATGAGCTTGGGCCGCATCGTCGCGGTGAAGATGCTCTTGTTCGGCGACCGGTCGGGCAAGGAGCAGGCACAACGGTTCCGCGCGGAAGCGGCGCTGGCAGCGAGTTTGCAGCACCCAAACATCGTCGCTATCCACGAAGTCAGCGCGCATGAAGGACAACCGTTCTTCGTCATGGATTTCATCGAGGGCCAGAGCCTGGCCAAGCTCAGTGCGGAATGCGAAGTGCGGAATGTGGAATGGCTTCGCCGTGGCGCGCGCTACGTCAAGATCGTCGCCGAGGCCATCCACTATGCGCACGAGCGCGGCATTCTGCACCGCGACCTCAAGCCGTCCAACGTGCTCATTGATCCGTTCGACCAGTCGCGAGTGACCGACTTCGGCCTCGCCAAGCGGCTGCATCACGACAGCGAACTGACGCTGAGCGGCCAGGTGATGGGCTCGCCCAACTACATGCCCCCGGAGCAGGCCGCCGCCAAACGCGGGTTGGTGGGCCGGCGCAGCGATGTCTATTCGCTCGGTGCGATTCTCTATCACCTGCTCACGGGCCGCCCGCCGTTCGTGGGCGAAACGCTCACCGACACCTTGCAGGACGTGGTGAACAACGAACCCGTCTCGCCGCGTCTGCTCAATCCCAGCGTGCCGCGCGACCTGGAAACCCTCTGCCTGAAGTGCTTGGAGAAAGAGCCGGCCCGCCGCTACCAAACGGCGCAGGCCCTCGCGGAAGACCTCGACCGCTTCCTGAGCGCCGAACCGATTCAGTCCCGCCCCGTCGGCCCCGCCGAGAAACTCTGGCGCTGGTGCCGGCGCAAACCAGTCGTGGCCAGCTTGGCTGCAGCCGTGGTCTTGGTGTTTGGGACGGGCCTTGGCGGCGTTCTCTGGCAATGGCTCCGCGCGGAGAAGCAGCGCGAACGCGCCGAATCCACCTTGGCCCGGCTGGAGATTGAACGAGCAGACCAACTGTTAGCGTCGCGCGATGCGCCACGCGGCTTGGCCTATCTGGCTCGGCTGTTGCGCCAGCACCCGAACAATCAGGTTGTGGCCGAACGGCTCATGAGTTCGTTGAGTCTGGCAAACTTCAGCCTGCCCACGCTGGCTTTGCGGCATGACCCGCCGCTTCAACAGTTCACTCCCAATCTCACACATGCTGGCATCTCTCCGGGTCAACTTCAACACGCCGGTTCGGTGACGGCGGGCAGTTTCAGCCCGGATGGGCAACGGGTGATCACTGCATCTGAGGATGGCACCGCCCGCGTCTGGGATAGCCGCACTGGGGAAGAGGTGTGTCCGCCCTTGCGGCATCCGGAGGCGATTGTCCTTGCGCAATTCAGTCCGGATGGCCGGCAGGTGTTGACCGCTTCTACAGACAGTACCGCGCGACTGTGGAACGCGGAAACCGGGCAACCCGTCCTGCCGGCCTTTACGCATGAGGGAGAGGTGTTTGCGCAATTTAGCCCGGATGGAAGCAAAGTCGTCACTGCTTCAGACTACCGGATGGTGCGGATTTGGAACGCCGTTACCGGGGATCTCGTTTGCCCGCCCATGACCAATGAAGGACCTATCTCTTTCGCCGCCTTCAGTGGGGACGGAAGCCGGGTCCTGGCAGTGATTCTTACATCTCCAGATACAGGCATCGCTCGCGTTTGGGATGCGAACACTGGTGTCGAACTGGCCGTCGTGAGCACGGCGTTTAATATAATGAACCCTCCACCGTATGAACAATTGAGCCAGGATGGGAAGCGAGTTTTCTGCTTGCGACCCGAGACTCAGGGCAGTTTCAAGAAAAGTGGTTTGGCCGGATTGGTTGAAGGATGGACCCGCGGAAGAACAATAGGCAGGCGGGATATTGAGAACTCGGCTGATTTTTCACAATGGCCACGCTTGAAAGTAAGCGCATGGCTTCTT
>SXSK01000132.1 GCA_005793375.1 Verrucomicrobiales bacterium
AACAGCGTCTGGCGCTTGCTCGGCAACATCTTCAGCACGCGCTTGATGTCCGGCAGGAATCCCATGTCCAGCATCCGGTCCGCCTCATCCAGCACAAACACCTCGATGGCCGACAAGTCGACGAGCCGCTGGCTCATCATGTCCATCAAACGCCCCGGTGTGGCGACCACCACATCCACCCCAGCCCGCAGCATCTGCTCCTGACTGCCCTGGCCTACACCTCCGAAAATTAGCCCCACACGGACGTCCGTGTACTTGCCTTAGGTGGCGAAGGATTCCCCGATCTGCACTGCCAATTCGCGCGTCGGAGTAAGGACCAGAACTCGAAATGGCCGACTGGACGAGTGAACTCTCGGATATCGAGGTTCGTGACTCGATGGCCCCGAGTGCTGCCTTGACTGGGCCACTCCCGGCATCTCCGCGAGGCGGCTGAGGATCGGCAAGGCAAAGGCAGCCGTCTTTCCAGTGCCAGTTTGAGCACAGCCCATCAAATCCTTCCCGGCCAAGATATGGGGGATCGCCTTCTGTTGGATGGGGGTTGGAACGTCGTAACCTTCGGCACGGACCGCCCGCAACACGGTATCGGTCAACTTCAATTCATCAAAACGCATGAAAACACTTTCAAACCACGACTCTAGACGATCGAAATCGGAAGCGCGACTCTTGCTTCCGGACAGTTTTCCACCAGCCTTCGAGCCTTCGCCCAGTGAGTGGGTCTGGAGCCGTAGAACCGATTCCAAGTGATCACAAAGGAGCAAGCTTTTTAGCCGCTTCCACTATGTCCGCGGTCAATTCTTCCGGGGTCCAATCATTGCCAATGTGAACCTTGTGAACCCTACCCGATGGATCGAGAACGACCGTTCGCAAATTATGATTCTGAGCCGATGGCAACGATGTCCGGGAGAAATATAATCCAAAATGTTGAGCCAATGAGGCGACTTGCGTCATGTCACCTGTCGCCAAATTCCATCGCTCAGGGTCGTTATTTCGAGCCTTTCCATACGTTCGAAGCATCGAGGGTGTGTCAAACGCGGGATCAAATGACAACGACAACAAGTGCCAGTTCTTTGGCGCCGCGGCATCGGACTTCAGCGCCTTTTGCACCGCTTTGAAGTGATCGGTCATCCGCGGACAGAAGGTCGGAAAGGGACAGCGCGTAAAGATAAAGGTGATTGCCAGAGCCTTGCCCCGAAATTCGCTCAGGCGGAATACTCGACCCAGTTCGTTGGTCAATGTGTAGTCGGGAACTAATTCTCCCACATCCAGAGGCGGCACATTCGGGACAATATTCATGATTGGGGCCGCATTGGTATCCGCCAGAGCGACCGACTCCGATGGCGCGTTGCTGAGTACCCGAACCCGATCAATCCATCCGTCCTTTTCAGTCACCAGTAGCCGAAAAGCCACAGTGTCGCCCTGTTTGACGTGCGACAGTTCATTCGTATCCCGCACTTCGAAGGACATGGTCATGGCTTCCATGTATCCTGGAATCTTATCGTGCTGAATGACCGCTGTCTTGCCGTCTTCTTTGAGCTCCCGAACCAAACCCTTCGTTTCATAGGCTTTTGGCCCGCAACCCACTAGAACCATGACCAGGCAAAAGCCCCAGCCAAACCGAAACAGCAACGAAGTCTTCATGTGCACACTAAAAATATGCGAGGCTGAAGGGATGGCAACGGCGATCCCTCGCCTCGCAAATTACTCCTGCATCACTCCGGAGAGTGAATCTTGAGCCCACTCAAACCGAAGTAGGGAAATCGATCCCTACCAGCGCCGCTTGAGGCGCTGGCAATGGGAGCAACCCCACTCGGTCCGAATACCGGGGAGCCTTCTGAGGCTTCTCCGGTTTTGGCTGAGGTTCCGGGCGCGGCATCGGACGCTTGGCAGTTTCCAAGGCGGCGTTGGCAAATTCGATCACATGTCCCTGATGAACCAACCAATGCAAGTCGCCTAGAACCGCAACTTGTTCGGGAGTCGCCTGGGGGGCCGCGGCAGGAGGCGGGGCCGTGGGAACACCTTCAGCCACAGGAATGGAGGCTGCGGCTGGATCGACATCCGCAGGCACAGGTGCAGGCACAGGTGCAGGCACCGGCACCGGAGCCAATGAAGCCAATAGATGCTTCCGCGTGCACTTCGGGTTCGAATTGATGAAATCGACAATCTTCCGGATACCTTCCCGAACAGGGTTGGTTTCGAGGTCGAGGTAATGCGGCCGTGCTACCGATACGTGTACAATCACCTTGTCCCGTTTGAAGAATTGCAGGCCCGCCGAGGCAAACTGGGAACTCAACGACGTAGCCGTCCGGATAGGGAACTTGCGCTCCTTTTCAAACGTTTGGCGCATCAATACATTGAGAGGGCCAGGCAAACGCGGCGTGCCAGCACCATGGGGAATCGTCCAGGAATCCACCTGTCGGATCACACTGGGGCGGTGCACTTCATTGAAGTGCGCCGTCACTTCATCCATGGAGGTGAGCACTCGAGCTTCCGGCACGTTCAAGGTGGTGTATTCATACCGAAAGCTCTGGCTCTCGATCCACTGCTTGACTACGGCTTCTTCTTTCGAGAAGCGAACGCGCGCCTTGTAGGCCTCAAATGGCATCCGGCTGAAACGCTCCGCGTGCAACTTTCGCAACCGCTCCTGATAGCCATGGAAGTTGGGTGGTCCCAAGACCTCCCCCGTCATCCCGCACTGCCCAACCAGGGTCCAAACCCCCTTCGGCGCATCACATGGCTGCTTGGCGATGGCATAAAATGTATCGAAATGAGCCTTGAGCACATGCTTCGCGGCATCGGCTTCGGACAACCATAAGGAATCGTCCAAACTGCATTCGAACAACGGGTTCAATACTTTCCCGTCTTTGTCCCGCAAGGTACGGAAGGTGATCTCATAGCGGTCTGGCTTCTGAACTACCAGACCAGCCACCTCAAACAACGGATAGGCCCGGCCGCTCAGCTTGATCTGGCGCGCCAGAGAGGCCACTCCTGCCGACTCCGGCAACAGTTGGACTTCAATCTGGGGCAGCATCTCACGCGGTTCTTCTCGGCGCGGACCGCCTCGCTGGCCGCCATCACGATCGCGATCCCACTGCAGCCCTGGCCCTCCAGGACCCGATCGCGGCCCCCCGAACCCTCCTCCGGGGCGTCCCGGACCACCGGGACCGCCAGGCCGTGGGGCGCGGCGATCGCCACCAGGACCACCCATGCGGGGGCCTCCAGGGCCGCCACCAGGGCGACCTCCAAAATCACGTCGAGGTGGACGATCCCGTCGATCACCACGACCACGCGAATCATCCTGCCCCTCAAACTTCGCGTATTGTTGAGGGTTGGTGGGTTGCTGAGCCCAGGAAGGCAGAAAGTGCTTATCCAGGTCCAAGCTAAGATCAAGAGGCTCGCTCATGGCGCAGTACTGATGCGATATCCGTGTGTTTTTCCGGTAGACAAGGCGCGCAGAATGCTGAGCTGCCCCGGGGAAATCAACCGATTTTGGGAAAGACTGCTTCTTTCAAGAAGCGTCCCGTTTGTACAACGTTGACGCTCAAACTTTACCATCTCGGACTGATCGTCCGCAAATTTTTCATGAAACCAGGCAATAATCACGACCAAAATGTAGGAGTTTGTTCCACGCAGGATCACGACCAAGCTACCGGCTGTCATCCATCATCGACTAAACCAACGCTCCGCCCATTGACTGCCTCCGAATAGCCAAACCGTGGCAGCGACCGCAATGTACGGTCCGAATGGGAGCCGTCCCGACCATTCTTTCTTGCCGAGGGCAATCAAACTCACCCCCACGACCGCTCCCAGCATCGAGCTCAACGCAAAGGAGAACAAGGTCGCTTGCCATCCCAGAAACGCCCCGATGCAGGCCATGAACTTGACATCCCCCAACCCCATTGCCTCGCGTGGACAGATGATTTCATCCGTGATCGCTTCCAAATGGACCACTTCACTGGCATCCAGCTTCTCGTCACCGATCTCAATCAGTGGAGGCTCCCTCCGGAGCGCAATCCGCACGCGCTGGTTGGTGTAACCTCGGTCGGGTAACTCCATCCGCTGCGCCTGGAACTCCACCGTATCGGCCTGACGATAGAAAAGCTCCTCGTAGGGAAGCTGTTCACCGTTGGGCAACGCCAGGACCGTTTCGGTAAAAACAATCCGCGACCCCGGCGCCAATCGGATCCGCTGCCGCCCGAAGAGGAGTTTGCCACCTCTCAACACCAGGTAAACCAATCCCGCTCCCACAGCGATGCCGAGTCCGCTCTTCTTTAGCGAGAGCGCTGCTGTCAGTTCTCCATGGAGGGATGGCACGAATGCCGAGAACAAAAAGCCCATCACTGTGCCACCCAAGGTGAATTGATCGGGAATGATAATGTGCTCGAAATCGATGACCGTGGATCCAATAAATATCGCCAGAAGTGCCGCCGCCGCGAACGCCACCCCGGGTTGCTCACGTCCATACACCAGCCAACTCGCCACGAAGGCGCCAGCCGTGAGTATCTCAATCAGCACGTAGCGAGGAGAGATAGGCGTTTGGCAACTCCGGCAACGTCCGCGCAACCAAAACCAAGTGATGATCGGAATGTTCAATCCCCAAGGAATCCGGTAGCCGCAATGGGGGCAGTGGGATGGCGGATTGAACACACTCTCATCTCGTGGCATCCGATGAATGCACACGTTCAAGAAGCTCCCCACCATCGCGCCCACCAAAAAGAATTGGAGCGTCCAAAAATGGAAGGGCATGCCGAAAAGGCTGTCCGCGGCAATCAACCAGTCAGGCGCGTTGTCCATAAACCTCCTGAATCAGCGCTGTTTTCATTGCCTCGACGGGCGCCGGTCGGCCGCTCCAAAGTTCCAATGCCGCCGCTCCCTGGTACAACAGCATGCCCAATCCATTGGCCACCCGACATCCCGCCGCTTGCGCGGCCTGCAAAAAGGGCGTTTGAGAGGGTCGATACACCATGTCGTAAGCGGTAAAGGCTTTTCCTAACGAAAATTGCGATGCATCCACGGGCAAGGGATCGCCAGGCTTTAGACCCAACGACGTGGCATTCAGAACGATTTCGACGTCGCTGGCTGGATACCCCAAGCCAATGTGGACTGCCGGAAAACGCTCCTCCAATTCCCTCGCGAGTGCCTCGGCTTTCGACGGAGTCCGGTTGACCAGCCACAACTCCCCAACACCCTCGTCTGCCAATCGCAGGGCGGCCGTACGCCCCGCTCCCCCCGCACCCAGCAGCAGCACACGAGCCCCCCGAGGTTCAATCGCCAAATCCTCTCGAATCGCACGCACGATCGCATCGGCATCGGTATTGTAACCGCGCATCCGCAGAGGCCCACCCAAGTCGCGGATCTGACCGAGGGGACGCCACAGTCCTTCATCGTCCTCGGCTTCGAACACTACCGTGTTGACCGCACCCCATCGCTGGGCGGAGTCATCCAGGAGATCCATGAACGGCACCGCCAAAAGTTTGTGAGGTACCGTGAGGTTGACTCCAATCCAGCGCATCGCCCGCGCGCCTTCCAGCGCCACCTTCAATACATCCGGCGAGACGTCACACGCCGCATACATCCAATCCAACCCCAACGACGCTATCCCGGCATTCTGCATCGCCGGCGATGCGGAATGCCGAATCGGACGCCCAAACACGGCACCTAGCCGGGTGGAAGCCGATATCGATTTAGTCGGAGCAACACTCATGCGCGCGCGAGCCTAGGGGGCAGCGTCTCGGGTTCAACCTAGAAACACGAATTGAGCGCATTAGAGATGCGGAGAAGCGAGGCGTCTCGACAAGGTGATACGGTGAGCTTTGACAAAAGACTTCGCCACCAAGATCTTGCGTCAGATCGAACGCGGGCAACTCGTGTTTCTAGGTTCCATCTCGAAACGCTAGAGAAGCGCCGGCAAAAAACTCCACCACGTTCGTATCGATCGACCCCGGTCTGGGTGTTTCTCTATCACGAACATCTTGATCCTCCTTAAGTTCCCCTACCTTTCACGCATCAGCTCCACCGAGGGCTCACAATCTTCAGGAGATCAGCCCGCCAATGACTTCTCCGTGAACATCTGTCAGTCGCCTGTCGACGCCATTGTGGCGAAACGTCAATTGGGTGTGGTCAATGCCTAACAGGTGCAGAATGGTCGCATGAATGTCATATACCGTCGTCGGATTGTTTCGATCCAAGGGTTTGTATCCCCAGGGATCGCTCTCGCCGCAAACCACGCCCCCGCGAATGCCACCCCCAGCCAGCCAGTTGGTGAAAACATACGGATTATGGTCTCGACCCAGACCTCCTTGCGATGAAGGCATACGACCGAATTCTGTGGTCCACAGGATGATCGTGTCCTCCAACATTCCGCGCTGTTTCAGATCCTGGATCAAGGCACTCGCGCCGTGAGAAAACCCACGGGCCAGCGGCCCATGGTCGCGCCGAACATCCTCATGCGAATCCCAGTTCCGGCGAGGAAAGCTATTATCGTTCCCACTCCAGATCTGAACGAATCGAACCCCTCGCTCCAGCATCCTCCGGGCCACCAAACATTTGCGCCCAAAATGCTCGATCTCTTCCTCGGCATTGATCTCTGCAGGCCAAGTTTTTGGATGCCTATGGACCCCATAAAACTGGAGCATCGCATCCGATTCCTTCGACAGATCCAACGCTTCGGGTGCCGAGAGTTGCATTCTAGCCGCAAGTTCATAACTGCGAATCCGCGCATCCAAACGGGCATCGCCAGCCCGTTGCTCGGCATGCGCCCGATTCAGGCGCCCGAGTAGTTCGTGAGCATCCGTTTCACTGTGTCCATTGACAAAACTTCCTCGGGGACCGGGAAACAAATCTGCTACGGGACTTTCCTGCCCTGGATAGATAATCGTGCCCGCATGCTGCCCAGGCAGAAATGCCGAATCCCAATTCTTGGGTCCGTTCGACCCAAAACCTCGATGGTCCGGCAAGACGACAAACGTCGGGAGGTTCTCGTTTAAAGACCCAAGCCCATAACTGACCCAACTGCCCATACCCGGAAATCCAGGCACCTGAAACCCGGTCGCCTGCAGGTAGGTCGCCTGGCTGTGCACACCCGTCTTGCCGATCAGATTGTGAACAAACCCAATGTCGTCGACCACTTTCCCAAGTTCCGAAACTACCTCGCCCAACGGCTTGCCACATTGTCCATAGGG
>SXSK01000133.1 GCA_005793375.1 Verrucomicrobiales bacterium
GGCCGGCACCCGGAGTACATTCCACATCCCGCGCAAGAACTGCACGTGCGCCGTGAACGTCCTGGGTGACACCGGCACCGCCCAAAGGTGATCGGCATAGGCACACGCAGCGGCTTCGTCGAATTCGTGCAGGAAGCATACGCCCCTCTTGCCAGCCCAATCGACGAACTGACGCCAGACGGCGCTGTAGCCCGCCATGGTCCTGGCCTTGGCCTGCGACGATCGATTCGAGGACTTCTCCCAATGGTCCCACCCATCCTTGAGCGCGATCTTTCGGGACTGTTGGTTCACCAACCTCTTCGAGAACTCGAGCGCCAGTGCATCCCTTCGATCGGTCGGCACGCGATCGAGAAATCGCAGGAGACAGTCCACCAACGTTTCGCAGAGCAATCCGGCCTCGTCCCCCTGCACTTCCCTTCCTGCACGCGTTATCACCTCGTCAAGCTCGCGGCGAACCCAACGGTTGCCCTTCATGATACATTCCAGTTCGCGGGCTTTACGTTCCGCCTCTTGCCGGTCACCCGTTCCCAGACTTCGCCAGACTTCCTTGCCTCCTTCGTGGATTCGCGCGGTCCAGATTCTGCCCCGTCTCACAAACGATGCCATAGTTGTCCATTCTCTCGGCCATAGGCCTTTTAAGTGACAACCAGCCTGTCATGATCGCGGGGTTTCTGCCTACGTAGCTACACGTTGCGGAACGTAGCCGCTTTGTGCATTCCCGAAATTGTCGGGTTGAAACCGTAGCAAAAACCGTAGCAACCGGCTGATCGGCGTGCGGTTCTTTAGGGGGAATTCTGCGGAAGTACTTGAAGCTGACTGGTGCATCCGCCTGGAGTTGAACCAGGAACCTTCTGATCCGTAGTCAGATGCTCTATCCAATTGAGCTACGGATGCACAGCGTGGCGGACAATAGAAAGGGTGGTAGTCGGGTCAAGAAGGTTTTCCAAACATTCGCCGATTCGCCATTCTGTCTATTCCTCCAGACGTCATCCGTCCGGGACGATCATCGTTCGAACACTCGATAAAACCGCCCCGACTGTTGGCTCACAGCATCCGTCAACACAAACCCACCAATTCGAGCCAAACCACTGCCGATGACTTCCCATGTCACCAAATCATCGCTCGCTTCCAGTTGACATTCCTTGCCAAGATGACCATGCACCCGCACCCGCACGCCCGCGCCGCTCGACTCTTCAACCCACGCCGTCGGCAATTGTTCATTCAACAGCAGATAGTTCGCGCCCACAAAATTCCCGATCTTCGCCCCCGATTTCTTCCCTTCGCGATTTCCAAATTCGAAATGAATGCCACCATAAATTCGGCTCATTCCAATTTCTTCGGTGCACGCCGCTAAGCTGGTGAACGACCGGGTCACGCCCGGCAATGAATCGGAGCTGGCACTAAAGGCAATCGCATCCGACCCAAGAAACCGGGCCAGCACTTGGGAACTCGCCGAGCTAAAGGTGCTATGTCCACTGGTGTATTCCGGAAACGGTGGAGCATTGAGAAGACTCGACCAAGTTTTGTCCGCTGCGGTCTCCGGATTGCTGTCTTCGTCTGCCCGTTCGATCGCGGTGGACGGCCGCCAGGTGTTGTATCGAAATTTGGTCGCCCAACACACGATCGCTGAGTCCGCCTGCGCGAGTCCAATAAGCGCGAACAATCGGGCGCAATCATCTAATCCATACCCGGCTTGGCGCATGATAGACGCGGCGATTTCGTGCCAGTGCCCCGGCGGCATCACCGTGTAACTAAAATCCGACCAAAAGACCGCAATCTCGGTCTGCTCTTTCGTGCGAACCAAACTCTGTTTGGAACCCAACTGCTTCACTTGATTGAACGCTCTGCCATACTCTGGACCGGCGATGGATGGAGGAGTTGGAGGGATAAACGATCCCGTATTTGGCAGGGCGAACAGCTTGACAAAACCCCAGTGGGGATCCAGCGGTGGACGAAAGAACGGCGGCGTGCGACGCCACTGCCCAGGTTCGGCGCTGGGAATATAGGGAACCAGCGTCGACGACCCATCTCCCGCTCGCAACTCAAGCATGGCCCGAGCCACATCTCGGCCCAACAGCAATCCGTTGGTCACCGCCAGACTGGCGCCCAGACTTTCCAACTGCGTTTCATAGAGAATTTCTGTTCCTCCACTCAAGGACGGATAAAGCGCTCGCATAGCCTCGTATCCGGCCGCTGCTGCCGCCGCTGATGCGGAAGTGTCACCCTTCAATTCCATCTGAACTGAGTAGGGCTGCGCTGAGCGCGTTACCGAATTGACCGCGTCGTACATCGCCAGATGTAGGATCGCAAGGTTCCGTGAACTCAAGGTGGGGCCAGTCGTCTCCAATCGGATCGCCGCCATCATCTGAGCGTTCCATTCCAGGATCGGATTGGCTTGAGAAATCGGTGCGAGGAGAATTCCCAGACAGGCAAGCCACAAGCGGCTGGAACCCAGCGAGCAGAATCTCCTAAGTCGCTGCCAGTTTCCGCAACGTCCCGGAACCCGGGTCGCACCTTGAGTGTTCATGTTGTTCAACCAAACATCGCTTGAAGGTGAAGGTCAAGCGCTGGCGGTTCCAGACTGGAGAGACGGGCGATGGATTCTCAGAACTACCCGTTCGGCGACTTGTGGAGCGAGTATGCTGCTTCAGGTTACTGCCGCGAGGCATCTCGGACAGTCGCCTTGGGCTATTTAACTGGGAGCTTCACCGCTGGATTTGCCTGAAAGTTTTGGTGCCAATTCACACTCCAGAGACCCTTGACTGTTTCTTTAGCCGCGTGACCGTCCACGAACCCGATATTGATTCCTCCACGATGGCGATCGATGGCAAATCGGCCCATGAATTGACCGCGGGAATGGGGGAAATCTCCGCCTCCATAGCCTGCACCTTTGAGGTCCACCGGTGGTTTGTCGGTTCCTTCAGGCCAGGATCCCACCCACACCGAGTCGCCGTACGCCGGCACATCCGCGGGTGCTAGTGAGAATTTTCCATAGTATTTATCCTTAGGAAAATCGGTGACGTATTGCCCTTGATTATCCAGCCAGAGATTCATGCCATAGCTCCCTTCACCTTCCAAAACGCGCCAAGTGCGTGTCGAAGTGCCCCACCAACTCTCATCTTTGGTTGGCTTCTGCTTTAGCGATTTGGTCGTTGGACAGATGAGCATCCTCATCGATCCTTTAGCGTTCTCGGTGGGTCTCAGCTTATAGGCGTCGGCACCCATGTAAGGTGCAATTTCGTGGAACCAGTACTCACCCACTTGATTGACCACAGGCGGAACCTGGTCCCGCTGGTCCTCAGCATACATGCGAGTGGCGAGGGCCATCTGGCGAAGGCTGTTGATGCAAAGTGTGGTCTTTGCTTGGAGCTTCGCGCGGCCCAACGCCGGCAGCAGCATTCCAGCAAGGATGGCAATAATCGCGATCACAACCAACAGTTCGATCAACGTGAATCCTGACGAACGATTTGCAAGAATGACGACTTGAATCTCCGCGGGATGGCCAGTCTTCATAGAATACAAGGGTGGGTCAATAGCCGGTGGCAGGTCAAGCCACACCTGCCGCGGGATTCGAACTCATGGCTTATCGCCCTTCTCGTTCTCATAAACCAGTTTGCCGCCCACGTAGGTCCGCAGCACGCGGGTGGCGGCAATTTCTACTTCCGGACAAGTCAACAGATCGGTGTCGAGAACGACGATATCAGCAAGTTTCCCCAATTCGAGCGAGCCGAATCTATCGTCGCAACCGAGGACCTGTGCGTTGTTTGAGGTGTAGAAACGAACGACCTGTTCACGCGTCAACGCCTGTTCGGGATGCATCGGACGCTCATAGATTCTGGCTCGCCGACTGACCGCAGTGGCCATTCCGAGGAACGGATTGTAGACGTTCACTGATCGTAGAGAGCCGATCTTCTGCATGTGATCGGACCCACCTCCGACCACCACGCCTGCCTCAAAAAGGCTGCGTAGTGGCTGAAAGTCACGCAATCGATCGTAGCCAAACTGTTTCGCCAGCGTGTGCGAGTCGTGGTAGAGCCACGCGGGTTGGATGTCCAACATCACCCCCAATTTGGATGCTTGGTTTACCGATTTGGGCGTCATAAAGTTCGAATGACTCACACAGAAGCGTACCTTTCGCAGCGGCAACTCCTGGTTGACTTCCGAGTAGGCGTCCAGCAACGCCTGCACGGCTGCGTCCCCCACCGAATGCGCGGTAAACTGGAGGCCACATTCAACCGCCGTCCGAACCATCGGGACGAGCCGTTGATTGGGTATAAACAGTACCCCTCGATAATTCGGGTCCTTGATGGAATAAATGTCACTCACGCCCCAGGGTTGCTGCATGTAGGCGCTGCCCGTCAGCATCCCGCCGTCCAGAAACACCTTGATTCCTATAATGCGCAAGGAGTCGTCGCGCTCCGTGAATAGGGGGTCCCGACTGACCTGCCGAATGCTCTCTTGGATGCCCGCAAGTGCGCCGATGGATTCAATATGTGCGGAGAGACTTGCCCTCACTGTAGGAACACCCCCACGACGCAATTCCTTATAGGTTTCGATTTCGTCAAAACTCGCGTCCCGGTCGCACACGCTCGTGATGCCGACCGAATTGTAGTCGGCGAACAGTTCCCTTAGCCGCCGCACCTTATCCGTCCGAGAAACCGGACTCCGAGGGGATTCCACTTTCACGAATCGAGAGCAATTGCGGAGAATTCCAGTGGGTTCACCCGTTGACGCATCCTTCTCGGCGAATCCACTTCCACCGTCGGCGACGATAAAATCACGGTCAATGCCACTCAGTTTCAGTGCCAGGGAATTGAGGGAAGCATCGGGGCCGGTTGCGAATAGCACTGGATGGTTTGGTGCCACACGGTCCAACTCGGCGCGTGTCGGGTATCGCTGTTCGCGCAGTCGCGTGATGAAGACCTGACGAACTTCAATCCACCCGCCCACCGGAATGACCAGGGCGCGCGCCTGGATGTAATTGAGCACATCCTGAATTCGCTCCATGGGCGGAATGGAGTGGTCGAATTCGGTCATGCAGGCATCGGCGGGATGGGCATGTGAATCCATCAGGCCGGGCAACGCCAGGCGCCCCCGCAGATCCACGATTTCGGTGCGCGCGCCTCGCCTTCTCAGTACGTCCACGCTCCGTCCTACCTCAACAATGCGCCCGCCCTCTACCGCGATTGCTTCGTGGATCGAAAACGTCCGATCGACAGTCGCCACTTTCCCGTTGTGAAGAATCAGTTCTGCTTCAACGGCAAGCGCTGATGGAATGAATACGGCCAAGCAGCACAAAAGGAGCCTTCGAGTCAGATTATCCATGGCTCGACTGTCGGCCTTGCACCGATGCGCGTGAAGCCAAAATAGGGAGCGTCACCAGACCACTGGCGAATCGAGGAAAAGATTACCAGACCTGATTACTTCTTCCTGGCTGCCATGGGAATGGGAACGCTGATCACCAAGCCAGCAACTCGGCCCGTCTTGACGGATTGCGAGAACATTTCCGTATGACAACCCACGCAACTCGATCGCAACGGAATCGTTGCGGCGCGCCGGTACACACCCTTCCCCACAAACTCGTACTCCTTCTTGCCGCCAGAAAGTTCAGCGGCAGCTTTTTTCTCAAAGTCAGTTTTGGGTTCGTGGTTAATGCTCATCGCCTTGGTGTTCACCGAAATCCAATTCGCGTAACTCCCGGAGATACTGGACATTTCCTCAAAGATATCCTCCATCGCGCGGGCAGGCAGGACCGGACCATCCCGCCGGAAATAGCGGTGATGCATGACATCCAACGTCGTTGCATAGACGTCGTGAAGCAGTTTTGCCTTGTCGCGAGCGGTGGCGACCGCGGCGTCCAACGAGACTTCCGCCGGTTGAGATGTCGCCATCGGCTGGTTAGGTGCCGATAGCTTCATAACTTGATTGGTCTCTTGCCCTGACAGAACTTCAACGTTGAGTAGCAGTACCGCAATGGCGACCGCGAGGGCGCGCAGCAGCGCCAAAAAATGAACCCCTGTAGAACCTCGATCCGAGGAGTAAGCGGTTGAAAAATTCATGGGGTAAGAGATCAGCCCAGTGACTAGGAACTCAGAGGACTATCAGGCAAAGGATTCAGGCTGTAAATGGGGTCCACGGAAAAGGGTCAACCATTGGCAAGAACGGATGTGCTTTTCTTCGCGCCGTGGCCCTCCACCGCTTTGGGGGAATTCCTGGGACAACCGATCCCCAAATGTCGGCAACTCGGATGACCGGCTGTGCGGGGGATTGAACGAAGCCGCTGCGCGGGGGGCTTCGCCGAAGTAGACGCCCGGGGTGGTCTGGAGCACACGCTCCGGACCTATGATCAAAACCTCGTTCATATCCAGATCGAAATCCACTACAGCTCCCGCGCAGCTGCCGA
>SXSK01000134.1 GCA_005793375.1 Verrucomicrobiales bacterium
AAGCCATCGCCCAAACCCACCAGAGAGTCCGCTGTCTGTCCCCGCTGCGGCAGCAAGGAACTCGTCTGCCTCGGCCGACTCGATGCCAGCGGCCACTTCCACGCCCTCCCAGGCAATGCTGCCGACTTCGGTCCCAGCGGGAACAACCCGCCCACCATTCAGGACAGTTCTTGACCCCTCAATGCGCTCGTTCCACCCCAGCGAAACCGATAAAAGGCGCACTGCCAGCGACTCGAGCAAGGCGTCAGGCGATTATCTTGCGTGGACACACTCTCCGATTCGCCACGACGACTTGCAGACACCCAATTCGGCTCCGGATCGCAGTGGCCATCACCTCTTTCGATGCACCGGAAGCAAGGGACACGGCAGGGTTGACGCGAGCCCAGCTCCGACGGCACGCAAAAGTCGGGTAGTTTACCTATAACTCCTCGGACCTCACCGCGGCTCCGTCCAATCACGGAATAAATCGGGCGTTCACACACCTCCCCATTCTCAAAATTCGTCCTCGCCCGATCTATTCCGCTTCGGGACTAGACGACTCAAATGAACCGAATGATTCGATCGGCAGACTACCTCGAGATCCGGACGGATAGTTGGAAGCATTGCCTCTGGCTTTGGTTTGGATTTTTCCTTGGGGATGCGAGGGGAGCAGAGCTCCTGCTGCCGCAGTTGGAAGTCCTTCAGAACGCAATACAAGTGGGATGGGAGGGGGGGCAAGGCCCTTACGTGGTTGAAGTCTCTAGGGATTTGCAGAATTGGTCGGCCCAGGGCGACCCAACCACGAACCGAGTTCAGAAGTTGGCTGCTTTTGCGGGCCAGGCTTACTACCGGGTTCGGGATTTAGACCCCAACGGCCAGTTCGGGAAGCCGTTTGGTTGGATTCAAACTGAGCAAAGCGAGTTTGGCGGCTTGATGGCGAAGCATCGATTGAAGACGCGTCTTGGGCTGTATCTGTCGAAAGGAGGACCGCACACCGCCGCCAGCTACGCGCCAGCCGAATACTGGAAGAAATTGTGGGTTGTTTACCAATTTGTGGAGGACCGTAAAATTCAGACTTGGTCCGGCACATTCGAGGATCTGGGCGCTGTGGCGACGCCATCCAACGAGCAATTAACCGTCCGTTGGGACAGGGGCAGCGGTGGGGCACTTCGAAATTACACCCTCACCCTTGGATTTCCGTATGCGGTCAACGCCAGTCGCACCAGTAAACCATTTCCAAGTGATCCGAGGTATACGCTGAAGTGCCGCTATGCCTCGGATCAGCCGGAGCTGAGCCAATTGAGCGCCTCGCTGGACGCCACGAGAACTGACAGTGTCGACCTCATTGAGTTGGCGCCAGTGACGCCGCAAGAAATTCAACAGTCATTCACCTTGCGGAACTATACAGTGACCAAGCGTGGCGTGACGGTGTCCCTACATTTCTATGAAGGCATGCCATTGTATCAGGGGAGTGTACCGTGGATTCTGAAAACTTTCCCGTTCGATCGATGGATGGCGCCCAGCACGGTCGCCGGTGGAAGCCTGCCGTCGTTCAGCACCGATAGTTATTTTGCTAGATCGGTGCTGCCTGGACATCACAATTTTTATGAGATGGTGTTGATAGAACCTGCCTTGGATCCCGCCCTTGCTGACGAGACGCGGACCTTTCTCGAACGGTCAAACATTCGGCAAATCTACACGTTCAAAGATCTGGCGGGTGTTGTGATTGGCGGCGACAGCCAGGACATCCGATACTTCGGATACGACAATTCTGTGAGAGTTCCCTGAATTCTTGCCGGGATCACCCATGCCGATCCGGGTTTAACAGGGAAATGTCGATGCTCGGTTTCAGGCCGGACAACACTTCTGCCACCAGTTGACCTGTCACGGGGGCCAAGCTGAGGCCCATCATGGCGTGTCCCGCCGCGATGGTCAAATTGGGGCAGCGGGAAGTTCTGCCTAAATAAGGCAAGCCATCTGGAGAACACGGTCGGAGCCCTCGCCAAGGTTGAATCGAATCGAAATCGGATTCCTGGAAATGGGCGAAATATTTGGGGACAGCTTTGATGATTCCTCGAACGCGCACTGGATTGATCTCTTCGTTGAGACCAGCGATTTCCATGGTGCCACCAAAGCGGAGGGTGCTGCCCATCGGTGTGACAGCGACTCGTGTTTCCGTGAAAATGGAGCATAGGTTGGGCAATTGGCGCGGCTTCGTCAGGGTAAGGCTGTAGCCTTTGCCGGCTTGCATAGGGAGTCGGAGGTCGATGGATTCAGTGAGTCGCGGAGACCAAGACCCACCGCAGAGAACAAACTCATCCCCGACAACTAGTTCGCCCGAAGTCAGCAAGCTCCGGATCCTTCCACTGGAATCGAGATCCCATCCTCGGAACTCGCTTTCCCAGAGGAAACGGCCTCCCAGGCTGCGAATCTGCTGCTTTAAGGATTCCATAAACCGCGACGGGGATAGATGGCAGTCTTTTGGAAAGTAAACCGATCCCGCGATGTCCATGGTGACACCCGGATCCAAGGCCGCAGTTTTTCGTGGATCGAGAACTTCGGCAGGGATTCCCAAGTGACGTGCCTGAGCGGCGGTTCGGGATTCCTCGTCCAGGCTGTGTTGGGATTTGCAGAGCATCAGGAGTCCACGCTTCACGAGACCAAAATCGGCTCCTGGAATTGCAGAAATCTCTTCAAAACAGGCTCGGCTTGCGAGACTGAGGTCGCGCAATAACGGGGCGCTTCGTTGGACGTGTTCTGGTGTGGCGGAGCGCCAGAATCGATATCCCCAGTTGAGCAGATCCCAATCGAGCCGGGGTTTGATGTAAAAGGGGGACTCCGGGTTCCACATCCATTTGAGTCCCAGGGCCACCATGCCTGGAGCGGCCAACGGAACGAAATGGCTGGGCACGATCATTCCTGCATTTCCAAACGAACAGCCATCGTGTTGTTCCGGTTGGCGATCCACCACGGTGACGCGATATCCCTGTCTTGCGGCGTAATACGCCACCGACAGTCCGATCACACCGGCCCCCAGAATAACTACATCTTTACTCATGTGCGTCTATGCATTGTGCCCGCTCGAGGTACGAAGAAGAAGGCAGTCTGGTCCAGTCTGCAAATAAAGGTTGCTTCAGTCGAGGTTGGGCGACTTGTCCCACAATTCCCGTGACAAAAACGCATTGAGCCTTCTGTTATCGTTGATTTACGTTCATCGGCGCTCCCATGGATTTGAAGTTGGACAGGGACTCCTGCCCTGGAACGTCCGGGGCGCAGTTTTTGAACACAATTCTATGGACCTGCCCAACATGAAGCTGATTTGGATCCGGCAAGCACTAAAGCAACTTGGTTGGATGGCGTGTGCCGCATCGTTCGTTTTTTGGAGTCGAGCTGCCGAATTCGATTTGAAGAAGACCGAAACCTTCCGACGACTAAAATCTGCCTTGGATGCGGTTCCGGCCATCGACACGCACGATCATCTGCCGCCATTTGATCGAATCCAAGGACGCGTCGAAACCGATCGGGGATTTGGGATGAATCTGAGCTCGATTTGGCGGAGCAGCTATTACACGTGGTTCAATCCGTTGACCGCGTGGCCCAAGTCCGGACGATTTGAGGACTGGTGGCCGACGGCCAAACACGACTTTGAGAATGCCCGAGCGACGAGTTTTTACCGATACCAACTTTCGGCATTTTCGGACTTGTATGGTGTGGATTTCGAAACCATGACGGATGCGGACGCGGGTGCCGTCAACCAGCGGATCTTCGATCATTACAAATCGCCGGATTGGGTTTATGAGGTAATTACGGAGCGGGCGAATTTAGAATTGTTGGTGATGGACCCCTATTGGGATCGGTTGGGATTCCAGATGGAATATCCATTTGCGGTGCCCACGGTGAACGTGACCGCATTGATGAGAGGGGTGCATCCATCCGATTTTAGCAATCCGAACGATTCTCCATTTGTTTTTGCTGCCAAGAATCAGCTCAAGGTGGAGCGCTTCGAAGACTATCTGGCGGTGATCGAGCAAATCTTGATGTTTGGTCGGTTGAAAGGCGCCGTGTGCCTCAAGACCACGACAGCCTATGAGCGGACATTGGATTTCGAAAAGGTCTCCAAGGAACGCGCTTCCAAGGCTTGGGGTCGGCCTCGGGGCCAGTCCAGTGAGCAAGAGGTCAAAGCTTTTCAGGACTTCGTGATGTGGTATCTGGTGGAACTGAGCGCCAAACTAGAGTTGCCATTCCAGATTCACACAGGACATGCGCGGATTCAGGGGAGCAACCCCATGCTGTTGGTCGATCTGATAGCCGCCAATCCGACCACGAAATTTGTCTTATTCCACGGAGGATACCCATGGGTGGGAGAAACAGGAGCTATCGCGACACGACACAAGAACGTGTGGATCGATTCCGTGTGGTTACCGACGATTAGTTATACGATGGGTCGGCGGGCCTTTCAGGAGTGGCTGGAAGTGATGGGATCCAATCGAATTCTTTGGGGAGCGGACGCCCACCATGCCGAGGGGATCTATGCGGCGACCGAGTTCACTCGACGGTGCCTCGCCGAGGCACTGGCCGAAAAAGTGGAGCGGGGTGAATTGCGCGAAGACTATGCCCTTCGGATCGGTCGTCAGATTTTGCGGGACAACGCTCTTGAGCTGTTTCCTTCATTGAAGCAGCGGCTGTGGAAAGACAAAGGAAAACGGCTTCGGCCGTTGCGGACAGGACAGGGGGAATAGTGCATCGCTGTGATTGCTGAAATGGTTAACCATACGCGTATGCGCGTATGGCGTTGGTTCCCAAAACCACCTAAGACGCTGGCGTCAGGGTTTTACCACAAGAATCTCTGAGGCGGATTGGTCGACTTAAGTATGCCCCTTGCATCCGGAGGGCGTGTTATGTGAATTGTTCGCATAAAGGTTTTGTGGAATCGACGGATGTCACGTGCCGGTGAAGCCTCGACATCTTGACTGAGAGGGTTTCTTCGGTCGGGTTAAGCCATATGACTTCATGAATCGTATCTTAGTAATCGAGGACGAGGAACGGATGCGGGTCGGCTTGTGCACCATTCTACGCCTCGAAGGTTATGAGATCTTCGATGCCGCGGACGGTGTTGAAGGCTTGGACTTGGTGAATCGTGTGATGCCAGATCTGATCCTTTGCGACATTGCGATGCCCCGACGCGATGGTTACGAGGTGCTGACGGCGTTAAGGTCGGACGCCCGTACTTCAGGCATTCCGTTCGTCTTTCTCACCGCTCGCGGCGAACGACATGAGGTTCGGATCGGGATGAACCTAGGGGCGGACGATTATTTGACCAAGCCGGTGACTCGGGATGAGTTGGTACGCGCGGTAACAGCGCGCCTTCAGCGGCAGCACCAGCAATACTTGGCAGTCCGCCGGGGTATGCTGTTGAAACCCGATTTTTCGTCGGCTGCGCCCCTTCAATCCCTAGGATTAACGCCTCGGGAAGCCACCGTCCTGCTCTGGGTGGCACAGGGGAAATCCAACCCCGAGATTGCCACCATCCTTGGCTCGGGTGAGGGAACGATCCGCAAGCATCTCGAACATATTTTCTGCAAACTGGGGGTCGAGAGCCGTGCGGCTGCGACCAGTCAAGCGTTGGAGGTATTGATGTCGGTATGACGGTCGAGTGAGCTCGCGTTTGAATTGGCATCATCGCTATTGATGTCGTTTGAATTGATAACTACCAGGGTTTGTCCATGGTGAAAAAGAGGTAACGAAACGGTGCGATGCCTGCGGCTATTTGGGGATTGACGGTTTTGCTTTGTCGTACAAAGTGAGCGTGTGTCAGACGATTGGGTTTCGCAACATTTGCAGACAATCCGCACGTTGATGGAGCGGTCGGCTCTCTATCGGCGGGCCTTGGCGCCCACGGTGGCTGCAGTGGGGATCACTGGGGTGGTGGGGAGTTCGATCGGGATTGTGGTTGGCGTGGGGGGGGTAATCGGTTTTGTCGTTCATTGGCTGGTGGTCGCGGTTGGCGCATTGTTAGCCGCACTGTGGGTTGTGCGGCGCCAAGCGCTTGGGGCCGGGGAAGCCTTTTGGTCGTCACCCACAAAACGCGTGGCTGCCGCGTTGATGCCGGCATTTTTGTCGGGTGGGTTAGTAGCGATCCTGGGTTTGGGCCAACTTTTCAAGGTGCAGACGGTGCTGGTTCTGCCTGGGCTATGGATGTTGTTTTACGGATGTGCCCTGCATTCCGCGGGCTTCTTCACACCGCGTGGGCTTCGATTGTTCGGATGGATCTTCCTCGGGATGGGAACGATTTGGCTCTGCATTTATTTGAATTTTACTCCGTGGCTTCCCTTCGGGATACAGGATCCTACGCGGAACGCCCATGCCTTGATGGGGGCGGTATTCGGCCTCGGCCATTTGGCTTATGCCGTTTATCTGCATCTCACGGAGAGGAAGAATGTCGCGTGAATCCAGAGCCGTTTCTACAGCTCGATCGCGTCATACACGAGAAGGGAAGGATGGCTATCATGTCCCTCCTCGCGGCGAACCCTGAACTTTCATTTACCGAACTGCGCAATCACTTGAGTATGACGGATGGGAATATCACGACTCATATCCGCACGCTACAGGAGGCGGGTTATGTGGCGGTCACGAAGTCCTTTCAGAACAATCGTTCGTTGACCACCTGTGCCTTGACCAGCGCGGGGCGCAAGGCTTTTAGCACGTATATTGATCTGCTGGAACAGATTGTGCGCCAGACACGAAAGCCATGAACCGCAGGATCTCCACCAATTTGAACGTTTTGTCTTCGTTTCAGTCATTGACTTTGTGTCGCAAAGTATCTAATTACCCAACACGAAAATTCAACGTGCTCATCATCTCGGAATGTGTTTTGGGGTTCGAGATGCCATTGCCCTGGCTCACCAGGAATCTGCCCGTGGTCCTCTCACGGTACTTGGCGATCTGGTACACAACGATACCGTGCTGGCCGAACTGAAGGCTCGCGGTGTGGGAATTGAGCGCAGTCCTGACTCGGTACGCACACAGGCCGTGATAATTACCGCGCACGGGGCTTCAGAACGGCTGATGACAGATGTCCGCCGCCGTGGGCATCGAATTGTTGAAGCAACGTGTCCGTTGGTGCACCACGCACACAAGGCCCTCCAGACATTGGTAAAAAGCGGATACCACCCGGTGGTGATCGGGCAGCGTGGCCATGTGGAGGTTAGGGGGCTGGCGGAAGATTATCCAGAGGCCGACATCGTGCTCAGTCCTGAGGATGTGGAGCGGATGACCGAGCGGGAGCGTTTTGGGGTGGTGTCACAAACTACGCAGCCCGTTGATCGGGTGCGGCGCTTGGTGGAAGCCATCCGAAAGCGATTTCCCCGGGCGCAGCTGGAATTTCGCGACACGGTGTGTCAGCCGACCAAGTTGCGTCAAGGAGCCGCTTTGGAACTGGCTGAAAGCAGTGATGTCGTCTTGGTTGTGGGCGGTGCTCACAGCAACAATACCCGAGAATTGGTGGCGAGCTGCCGCACCCTTTGCGATCGAGTCTACCATGTCCAGGTCGCTTCGGAAGTCCGGTCCGAATGGTTTGAGGCTGAGGATACCGTGGGCATTACTGCGGGCACTTCCACGCCGGACACTGTCATTGATACGGTGGAACAACGGATTGAAGAAATTGCCCATCGATTCGAGGCCGTCGTGTCGCTCTCGTCCATGGCATCGGTTGCTTGATGATCATGAAGCGGCGGTTGCAGGGGATGTTTCGATTTGTTTGGGACCTTTTATCGGAACACTGGGTTCTGGCGTTAGGTTCGGCCGCAGGTTTGGGACTGCTTTTCCTCCGATTTAAGTGGTGGGGGAGGAGTCCCTTTTACTTTCTGGCTTGGAACCTTTTCCTGGCTTGGGTGCCGATGGTCTTTGCCCAGCTCGCCGCGGTCAATTGGGATCAGCGTCGTCCGGTGCTGGCAATGTTGGCTGGTTTGATCTGGCTCGGGTTTTTCCCGAATGCGCCTTACATCGTCACGGATTTGTTTCACCTCAAAGCGCGTCCCCCAGTACCGTTTTGGCTGGATCTCTGGATCTTCATTCACTTTGCGTGGTTGGGCTTGATGATTGGGTTTGCCTCGTTGAGATCGCTCCATCATGCGGTAACGACGCGACATGGCATAGGACTGGGCTGGATTTTCGCCGTGTTGAGTCTCGCTGCGGCCAGTGTTGGGATTTATCTCGGACGATTTCAGCGATGGAACACCTGGTCAGTTTTGACGCACCCTCAGGAATTGGTATCGGGTGTGATGAGAGGGATGGAGACCTCGACCACCGACCCGAGGGTCTTTGGATTCACGGCGGCCTGCTTTGTATTTCTCCTCTTGGCGTACTTGAGCATCTCATCATGGAACCGGCCGCCGCGTGAGTCACAACGTGGCGCGGATCCCTGGTAAAAACACCAACGGCAGCCCGAAAGGATCGGACTGCCGTTGACAGGATCAGAACACGTTGAGATTGGGACTCAGAGGCGTTTCACACGAATATTCTTGTAGTAGACATTGCTGATCGGGTCGTGGGCTTGCAGACCGAAAGTTCCTTCATCGATCTTGCGAGTGTAATCGGCTCCGGCCTTCTTATCGGCGGGTTCCTCGTAATCCGTTACCGTTTGACCATCCACTTTCACGGTGACATGGCGGCCTTTGACGATGATATGCTGGGTCCACCATTTGTAATCCTTGGCGGGACTTTCCTTCACGTTGACGACATCATAGATGCTAGCGGTTTTCTTCCAGTCTCCATGGGAGACATTGACTTGGGTTTCAAACCCGTACTTGGGCCAGCCTTCGTCCTGGTAGCGTGTGTGGAAGTAAATGCCACCGTTGGAGTTTTTTTCGGTCATCACATCCACCTTGAGCTCGAAATCTTTGAACGGCGTGGTGTCGCCGATGTAGAAGTTGTGACTGCGGCCGCCATTGGCACGGAAGGCGCCGTTGACGATGCTCCAGGAACTGGGGCTTTCGCCGACGCGCCACCCGGTCCAGGTGCCGTCGAATATGAGCCGGAAGCCTTCGGCGTCTACGGAACCCATCGTCGGTTTCGTCGAGGTGGCGGTGATGGTCAGTTCACCCTGGGAGGACTTGATGGTCTTGGTTTCGCCAGGTTTGGCGACGACGACCTGGTTTTGTTTTGTGGCGCAACCCACCGCCAGGAAGACGGCGGGGATCATCAGATAAATTGATTTCATGTGGTGGGACAGTTGTTAAGCGTGCCGACAGATCTAGGCAACCGGATTTACGACGTCAACTGGGTTGATTCCTTCGGATTCGGTGAGTCCCTGCGTAGGCATTAAAGCGACCGTCTCGCAGGAAGCCGATCAGTGTCTGGCCGCTGGTGCGCGCGAAGTCGACGGCTAGACTGGACGGGGCGCCCACAGCGCAAAGAATGGAAACTTGGGCGGACAATGCTTTCTGGAGGATTTCGAAGGAGGCTCTGCCGCTGACCAGGAGGATGTGCCGATTGAGCGGCAGCCAACGTTCGAGAAGCGCGTGACCGAGGACTTTGTCAACGGCATTGTGACGTCCGACATCTTCGCGGCAGAGTAGGAGTTTGCCGGTGGTGTCGAACAATCCGGCGGCGTGCAATCCCCCAGTGGATTGAAAGGTTTCCTGGACCTGATGCATGGCATCAGGAAGGCCGGCGAGGAGGACGGGGTCGACCTGGAAACGGCTTCGAACGGGCTTGAAATGCGCATGAACCGCTTGAATCGAGGCTTTGCCACATAGACCGCAGCTGGACGAAGCGAAGACATGACGGGTCAGTTTTATAAGATCAAAAGGGACACCTGGTTTGAGGAAAACCCCCAGAGAATTTCCGTCACGATTTCGTGGGTAAGGTCGGATCTCCTGAATGTCGTCGGCCTGATGGATCATGCCTTCGGACAATAGAAATCCGGCGACCAATTCCGGATCGTGTCCGGGGGTGCGCATGGTGACGCTGACGGGACGCGTTTCGACCTGGATTTCCAGCGGTTCCTCGATGGCGACACGGTCCATCGCCTGCTGAATGGGAGCGTCCTTCCTCCAGCGCAGGATTCGCTTTGGGGAGGTCATTCCGGAGCGATTACAATTGGACTCGTTGCCCTAGGACCGGCAATTCGGCGTTGAGTCCGAACTGTTTGCGGACGTATTGGGCGAGGGGTTCCCGCCCGCGTGATTCGCCGTGGGTGAGGAATAGTCGGGGCTTATCTTTGGCTATGGGTGACAGCCATCCGAGCAGATCGGTTTTCCCAGCATGCGCACTAAATCCACCGAGGGTGTGGATGCGGGCCTTGACCTGAATGCGTTCTCCGAACATGACGATTTCTTTGTCGCCATCAACGATGCGACGGCCGAGTGAGCCTTCGCTTTGAAAGCCGACGATGAGAATGGAGGCCTCTGGTTTGCCCAGGTTGTGACGCAAATGGTGGAGGATGCGTCCCCCGGTGCACATGCCGGATCCAGCCATAATGAGACATGGACCGGGTTTGTCATTCAACGCCTTGGAATCCTCGGCGGTTGGAGTGCTTTCAAGCATGCTGAGGTCTTCAGCTAACGGGCGCTCGAGATGCAGTGCCTGGAAGTCTTCGTCGAACAGTTTTAAGTGTTCCCAATAGATTTTGGTCGCCTCAGTGGCCATCGGGCTGTCGAGATAAATGGGAAACTTGGGGACCACCTTGCGGCGGAAGAGTTGGGCAAGGAGGTAGAGCAAGAGTTGGGTCCGGCCGACGGCGAAGACGGGAACCAAGATTTTGCCCCTGCGAGCGACCGTGTCGCGGATGATTTCTTCGAATTCCTCAACCGTTTCCTGAAGTGGCTTGTGATCGCGATCGCCGTAGGTGGACTCCATCACCACGACGTCGGCCGACTTAAAGCCCACGGCATCTTTAAGGATTGGAGCCCCTTTGGCACCGATATCACCAGAGAACACGACCGCCTTGGTATCACCATCCTCCTCGATGCAGAGTTGAATGCTGGCGGAACCCAGCATGTGGCCGGCTTCAACCCAGCGTGCCCGGATTCCGGGGGCTACTTCTCGCGTGATGTCATACTCGACACCTTGGAGCAGATCGAACACTTGGGCGACATGTTCCGCGGTGTAGATGGGTTCGAGAAGTGGAGCGCCGCTGCGTTCGCGCTTTCGATTGGCACGTTCGACGTCCATCATCTGTAGGTGGGCCGAATCCCGAAGAATCAGACCGCAGAGGGCAATTGTCGAGGTGGTGCAGTAAATGGGGCCGGTGTATCCGTGCCGCGAGAGCAGAGGTAAACGCCCTGTATGATCCAGATGTGCGTGCGTCAGCAACACGGCATTGAGTTTGGAGACATCCAGGCTTGGTGGCATCTGATTGAGGTCTTCCTTGTCCCCCATGCCTTGGAAGAGACCGAAATCGATGAGGATTTGCGCACGACTCGTTTGGATTAGGTAAGCAGATCCGGTGACACAACCGGCGGCTCCGAGGAAGCTCAGATGGATGGGCATGATGATTGGATCAGAAGAGGCTCAGTGGGATTCGTTCCAGTAGACCTTCACATTTCGAGTGGCCCGGCCCGCGGCAATGATATCCAATTTGCCATCGTTATCGAGATCGGCAAGGCACAGATCCTCGCAGGCCATGGTGTTGTCATCGATCAGTGTCTGGCGCCATTTTTTGCCGGAGTCATCGATTCCGGTGAAGAGCTTGATTCCGACTTTGACGGAGGCGGGCTTGCCCATGGCTCGCCAGCCGACGACAATCTGATCTCGACCTTGGCCCAATAAATCGCCACAGGCGAGCGCGTGGCCATCCACCAGGGATTCATCGAGCACGATACGATTCCACGGAAGGGTGGAGGGTTGATTTCCGGGGGTGAAGACCACTAGTTGGTTCCCATGCATGGGGGAGACGCCGGCAACGAAACGGCGGGTGCCATTAAGTTTACCCAGACGAATTTCGCCGATGCCACCGTTTTCATCGGAGCCGACCTGGATAGCTTCGAAGCCGTCATGGACGCGCGACCAATTGATGACGAACGCCCCCTCGCGGCTTCCCACCAAAAGTTCGTGGGCGGGGTCCTCGTCCCATTGGATGGGATCGAAGTTGTGAGTTTTGTGCCACGAGTCATTGAGTGTCGTCACCTCCCATGAATCGCGAGGATTTGCCGGTACGGTATACCGTTGAATTTTGACGCCAGCGCCCTGGGCGTCTTTGTTACTGCGCCCGTGTAGTGGGGCGACGATCAAGGTACTTTTACCCTGCCAATCTTTGACCCAACGCATGCGGTGAACGGTAGGTTCGTGCGGTAGTTGGACCGACTGCCATGGCTGCGTGCGATCGCTGGGTGGGATCAGATAGAAGACAGCGCCGCTGTTCACGGTGTCGCCAGGATTCCATCCGGCGCCAACGGCAATTTCCGCTTTTCCATCGCCATCGATGTCGGCAGCGGCGACGCACACGTGATCGTTCTTGGTCAGATTTTCAGCAATAACAAATTTCTGCCAAGACGGATTGCGGTACCAGGCGATCTGGCTTTTGTCGCACAGGACGATATCTAGTTTGGCATCACCATCGATATCGGCAGTGGTGACTCCGTAACCGATGGCGATGTTGGTATCGACATTGACGGCGCGAAACTTGGGCTCGAGTGGGGCCGCGATCACGGTAGACGATACGGCGAAGGCGGCGATGAACGAAGCGGGTTTCATGGTGCTTGGATGCAGCCTGAAGGCCGCAACCATCGAGGACAATCATGATTTTTGAAGGGTAGTGGCTTGGATTTGGCCAAACCTTTGACCTGCCGTGGGAATCGAGTCATGATGATTCGAATGAACTGCCATGGGTTGGTCCGACGCATTTGGTTCTTAGTACTAAGTGGTGCCATCATCGGGGTTCGGTCCGAAGTGCCAATCGCCACTCAAGATGGTCGTCTCGCGGGTGCGTTAGAGGCGCACATAACGTTTCTGGCCGACGATCTCTTGGAGGGACGCGCCCCCGGGAGCACAGGGCACGAGTTGGCGGTATTGTATGTCGCCACCCGATTTCGAGAATTCGGATTGAAGCCCGGGGGTGAATCAAATCGGTGGCTGCAATCAGTGCCGCTGTTGGAAAGCCAGCGTGTCGCGGATGGGACTCGATTCGAAGTGACCTCGGAGACTGGGACGGAAGTTCTGGACTATTCGTTGGACTATCTCGCTTCACCGCATTTCACAGAGACTGAGGCGACTGTGTCGGCACCACTGGTTTTTGTGGGCTTTGGAGTTCATGCTCCCGCGCAAGGATACGACGATTTTGCGGGTGTTGATCTTCGAGGGAAGATCGCTGTGGTGTTGTCCAAGGCGCCACCCAAATTTCCAGCGACACGATTGGCTCATTTCTCCCATCCTCGCGAGAAGACGAAGGCCTTGGTGGAACGTGGGGCCGTTGGGGTGATCTCGGTACCGACACCTAAAGACTTGGAGGAAGCGCCATGGCCGCGGAGGGTTATCCAGTCTCAATTTCCTGCGATGCGCTGGACCCTGACGGATGGCTCTCCATCGGATGTGTATCCGCAATCCAAGGCATCCATCACGATCAGCCCGGCCGGAATCGGCAAACTGTTCGCACGAGCTCCGAAGCCATTTGCGGAGATCTTGGCAGCGGCGGCTCGAAGCGAGGTGCAATCCTTTCCGACGAACCTGACGGCCACGCTTTCGACGAAAAGCATTCACAGACGGGTCACTAGCCAGAATGTGATCGGGGTCTTGCCGGGTAGCGATCCCGAGCTGCGAGGTGAGGCCGTGGTATTGACGGCGCATTTGGATCACCAGGGCCGGGGCCCGGCGGTCAATGGGGATGGGATTTACAACGGGGCGTATGACAACGCGATTGGGATTGGCATGATGTTGGAGGTGGCACGGGCGCTCGCGATCCGCGAGCCAAAGCCTCGGCGATCCGTGGTGTTTACGGCTGTCACAGCGGAAGAACGAGGGCTTTTGGGTTCGGATTATTTGGCCAACCACTTTCCAGTTGCGGCAGGAAGACCCGTGGCCAATCTGAATCTCGACATGGTTTTGGTGACCGCTCCGACCAGGAACTTTGTGGTGCTGGGAGTCGAACATTCTTCGTTACGGGAGCCCGTGGAACGAGCAGCAGCCCGACTGGGAATTGTGCTGAAGCCGGATCCGCAACCGGAGCGGGTGACTTTTATTCGAAGCGATCAGTATTCATTCATCCGCCGGGGCGTCCCGGCGATCTTTCCGAAGGCGGCCGCAGACAGCGATAGGCTCCCGGTGGGAGGGATCACACCGGAAATGTTTCTGAAGCAATATTACCATCAACCCGGAGACGATCTGTCATTGCCGCGAGATGCGGAATCCGCGGTGCGTTTTATTCGATTCATCGAAGATGTGGCAGGGCAAGTGGCGGATACGGATGCTGCCCCCCAGTGGAATCCTGGTGATTTTTTTTGGGGAAATGTTTGGGAAACGTGGGACACGATAGGAAGAAATTTGCCATTGACCGTGGGCATCGAACGGGCTAACGGGGTGGATAGTGAATTTGCTTTGCAACCTTCGACTTGCCGTGATCGCGCTGCTACTTAGCCGCGCGGCGGTTGGGGTTTGCTGAAATTCGCGACGATTTTCACCCCACTGCCGCAAGCCGGCGGTGGGGTTTTTTCTTTTCCACACACGCTGGATTGCAGCCGAGGGTCGATGTAGAACCGCAACGCACTGATGCCATGTTAAAAAATCCTGCGACAAAATACCGACCGTTTCCGCCCATTGATTTGCCCAACCGTCGTTGGCCGGGTCGTGTGCTCACCCATGCCCCGATCTGGTGCAGTGTCGATCTTCGCGATGGCAACCAAGCGCTGGCCGTGCCCATGAACGTCGCGCAGAAATTGGAGTTGTTTCAAACGTTGGTGCGCTGTGGGTTCAAGGAGATTGAAGTTGGATTCCCTTCTGCCTCCAATACCGAATTCGCCTTCAACCGCCGGCTCATCGAGGAACATCGGATTCCAGACGACGTTCGAATTCAGGTGCTGGTGCAGGCTCGAGAAGACTTGATCGAACGTACGGTCGAATCGTTGATCGGCGCCAAGAAGGTGGTGATCCATTTATACAATTCCACCTCGCCCGCCCAACGCCGTGTCGTGTTCGGCAAGTCCCAGTCCGAGATCATTGACATCGCGGTGCGCGGCGCCCGTTGGATCCAAGAGCGCTTGCATCGTTTGGAAGGAACGGACGTGATGCTTCAGTATTCTCCCGAGAGCTTCTCGGGAACTGAAGTCGAATTCGCCAAGGAGATCTCGGAAGCCGTCATGGATGTCTGGAAACCGACACCCAACCGGAAGATGATTTTAAATTTGCCCGACACGGTTGAAGTGGCGATGCCCAATATTTATGCGGACCAGATTGAATGGATCTGCACGAACATCCGAAACCGCGAGTCCTTGATCATCAGCCTGCACACTCCCAATGACCGTGGCACCGGGGTGGCGGCTACGGAATTAGGCTTGCTGGCGGGCGCGGATCGCGTGGAAGGAACGCTGTTCGGCACTGGCGAGCGCACCGGCAACCTGGACCTGGTTACGGTGGCTCTAAATCTGTATATGCACGGGATTGATCCTGGATTGGATTTCAGTGACTTGGGATCAGTCCGAACGGTGTATGAGCGTTGCACCGGCATGATGGTCCCTCCGCGCCAGGCCTACGGCGGCGAATTGGTGTTTACCGCCTTCAGTGGCTCACATCAGGACGCCATCAAAAAGGGTTTGGCGGAATGGGCGGAGGGTAAACAGACGTTTTGGGATGTTCCTTACCTGACAATTGATCCGGGTGACATTGGGCGCGAGTACCACGAAGTGATTCGCGTGAACAGCCAGTCTGGAAAGGGAGGGGTGGCGTATCTCTTGGAGAACGAATTCGGCATTCAAATTCCCAAAGACATGCAGCGGGAGTTTGGTCCGATTGCCAATGATACGGTCGATCGATTGGGGCGGGAGGTCAAAGGTGTCGAGCTGAAGGAAATGTTCTGGAAGGAATACATCGAGCGACTCACGCCCTGGAGCCTGGTGCGCTTCGAAACCCAAGGTCGCGACGGCAAGGTCCGATGTCAGGCGCAGGTCGCTCATTCCGGAACGACACGTGAAGTTCAGGGGGAGGGCAACGGGCCCATCTCCGCGTTTGTTCATGCTTTGAATGCGGGTGGCGTGCCACGGTTTGAAGTGAGCAACTACAGCGAACACGCGTTGGCCGCGGGTGAGGAGGCGATCGCCATTGCCTACATTCAGATCAAAACGGCCGATGGCAGCAACCGCTGGGGTGCCGCCGTCGATGCGAACATCGAACTGGCATCCATAAAAGCCGTATTGAGCGCGATCAATCGACTTGGATAGTTCCTCGTTCCCCGCTGAAGGCTTGTGTGGTTCGCCTAGGTGTTCCTCGCAATGGCAATAACGCTAGAGCGGGGCCACGCCTTGCCACCTTGTGGCCAGTGGCTGATCAACGTCTCGGCGCTGGTGCTACCCTCGCCGGGATGCTGAACTGATACCCAGAGCTCGCGCTGGTCCGGCGTGAGTATTGGCGACGCGAATTCGGCTTCGCGCGGTGCCGACGCAAACCGTTGCACTCGCCCGGCATTGGGTCCTACCAGCGGCGCGATGGTGAGCAGGTTATTCCCAAACACCCCGTGAGTGCTCCTCGGCCCAGGTGGGTAATGTCCTTTGTAATCGGAACATATCATCAGGTGTTGATCCGTGATGAAGCTGAGATTATCCGGCCAGGCCAATCCGGTGTCCTGCCCGCTCATAAGGTGGATGGAGAACGAGAAATCCAAAGCTCCTGGGTCTTTGCCGGATTCCTTCAGTTTGGCGATAGCTCCAGCAAGGTTGATGGGACGATTCGGGTCGACCCAAGCGTTGGACGAGGTGTAGGGATGAGAGCTCAACGAAATGAATACCTCACCCGTTTCGCCATTGCGGGTGATACCTTCAGGTCTACCATGGGGGGTTCCTCCACACATCATGGCAGCAGTGCGCGTGTGCACACAAATCCGCGCGCGATCAAATCGGGCCGCTGCCAAGGGTCTTTGCTGAGTCGGGTCGAGCGGGATCCAACGGCCCTTGTTCGTATCGGCCACGTATATAGTCCCATCGTGCAGCAGCCGGCGGTTGGTCTTGCCTGCGGCCGGATCGAACCGGTCCCTGGAAATGTACTTGTAGAGGCACTGGCGCACGCGGTCGTCACCCATGTAGCCTACGAGTCGTCCATCCTTGGCCGTAGCAAATACGATGTTTTCGTGCGCGAATCGTCCCAGCGCCGTGTGTTTCCAAAACTCGCCAGTGTCTGGATCGACTTCTACCAGGTAACCGTAATGTTCCGGAGGGCGATCGAAATACCGGTTTACCAGGGTGGGCGGGTCGCCTTGTTCCGGATCACCATAAACCGCAAAAACATTTTCTTCGGCAGTGATGATCGTGCCCCATGGCGTCACGGCGCCACCGCAGTTGGCCACCGAACCGACCGCCGTTTTCGCCCCTTTCAGCCATGAGGTTCCGGCGGCGGGGCCGGTAAATGGGATATTGGGAGTGTGACCCGTGAGTCGAAAATTTCTGGGGTCCGGAAGGAGCGGCCGCCAGACGCCTTTTCGGTTCTTGGAGATTCGGATACAAGATCCGCCCATCGATTGGAGGTATCGCCCCATGACCTCCTGGGTCAGGCGATCTGGGGTCGCGGCCGCTTCCAAGAGAAAGACGGCATCGGTACTTTCATGGTTCACCCATAGCCATCCTTCGGAATCTCCCCGGGGAAGGATCGCGATGAAGTCGTTGTCGTCGCCAAAGGTGTCGCCGCGTTCATTGAGCCGCGCGCCACGGCTGATCAGGACCTCATGGTGAAATCCTTTTGGGAGCAAGACCTCATCGGCGTGCGAGATGGGTAGCGGGTCAAAATCGATGGCGCGAAAAAGGGAATCGGGAATTGCGGGGTTTGAGTTAGATTGGGCACTAAGCCATGATCCTGAAAGCCGGTACGCGGTGGCGACAGCGGCGGACGAGCCGATGGCTTGAATAAAGTCGCGGCGATTAGGATGATTCATGGGGCGCAACGGACTCGCCCAATTTGTCTCAATGTGCTGCCCGAATGAAGGACTTTCGGAAGGCATCGTGCCGTATCAGGAGGAAAACGGTCGACGCCTTACCAACTCGGCGGCTGGGGTAATCCTGCCGCCGGATCCATTCGAAATTGGAAGGTAACTGAGTGGTGATCTGGCCCTCGGAAATGCACTTCGAAAACTGAAAGTCGTTATGTCGCGGGGATTGTGTTCTCAGGATAAACGGAGGAGACTGGCACCGATGAATCGTTGGATCCTATGGGTGTGTTGCGCCTGGCTGTTTCGGTCGATGGGTGCGGATGAATCACTGACTCCGGTGCTGGCTCCGGACAAAGTGGTGGCTCGTCTAGCTCCGAGTTTGGTCAGAGTCGAGTACCACCTGCAATTCGATAAGGGCGATGCCCCGGTAGGCATGATCGGCGACGAACAACGCGCCGAGCGCGGCCGAGGTAGTTTTCTGGCGATGCTGGTTGAAGAAGAACGCCCAGCTGAGACATCTGGGTTTCTCGTGGCGCCGGACGAAGTGGTAACCTTCACGCCGGATTTGCATCCGCGATTCATCAAATCTATTCAGGTCCGCCACCAAGGAGAGGTGGTGACGGCTCGCGTCGTGTCGCACGCCCGGGATACCTGGGGAGTGAAATTAAAGCTGGAGAAGCCTCTGGCGACGGCAACGCCCTTGGTGTTTTCCGACAAGCCGGGCAAGCCGAGACAGTTGGTGCATTACTACCGTGATAACGGGCTTTGGGGGGTGCACCTCGGCGGATACCCTGGCGATACGATGAGTTTTGATTCGGGAAAATCCATTCGACCGTTGGAAAGTGTAGGTTTGGTGACCGGGGCGGCGGGTGAACCCCTGGGTATCGCTTTAGACAACCTGCCATTGGATGACTCGTGGCAGGGCTCGCCGAGCCGATGGAATTGGCTCACCGAAGAGCAATTGGATGAGCGGCTTGTGGGTCTCAAGAAAACGCTCGACCAAAGCGTCCTGCACGTCCGGCTGAGTTTTAGGAGTCCCAAGGGAGCTCCGGGACGCCAACGAATGCGAATGGACCGGGAAGACGAGGAAGGCGGCGAAGGTACGGAACGGGATGTGTTGGGAGTGGTGCTGCCCGGTAATCGTTTGTTGGTTTTGGAGGACCTCAAACCTCAAACCACCGCCCGATTAGAACGGATCACCGCGATCGTTGAGGGTAAGCCCGTGGGAGCGACGTTTGAGGCTTCCCTGAAGGATTTCGGGGTCTTCGTGGCGAAAGGCGAAAGCTCATTAGGCCGGGCGGCTCCAATTGCGGACGGCGATCTGGCTAAGCATTTGGACGTGTTAACTCTCCGAGCTGATGTATTTCTCCAGGGCGAACATCGAACCGACTATTTGCGTGCGGGACGCATCGCTGGAATGAAATTGGGAGCCAAAGGGATCCAATATCCCGAGCTTCTGGATGCGGGATTTCGAGATGCGTGGCTGTTTACCATCGATCGACAATTGGTGGCTATGCCCGTGGAAAAGCGGGAACCGGTGACGGCACGCAGAGATCAGGGAAGTCGCGATCGGGCCAGGACCCGATCGACACACGCGGTAGTGCTTGCCAATGCGGTGGCGGCACTGCCTGCAGGTGCGGACCCTGCCAATGTGCCGGTGAGTGAAGCTGCCGAAAATCGGTTGGCGTGGCTGGGTGTAGAGCTCCAGCCCTTGGGACGTGATTTGGCACGTGCCAACGGCGTAGCGGATCAGACACGCGACGGTGAAGCCGGTGCTCTCATCACGTTTGTTCATCCAGATTCGCCGGCGGGTCGAGCCCAAATTGCCGCAGGTTCAGTTTTACTGCGGCTTCGGGTTCCAGGCCAACCCTTGCCCGTGGAGGTTCGGCTGGAGGAAGACCAAATGCGATCCGGGCCTTTTCCTTGGGAGCGCTTGGACCAAATCGGCGAGCAATTCTTTGATCGAATTCCGACGCCTTGGGCTCCAGCTGAAAACTCCTTTACACGGTCGCTGACGGACCTGGGTTTTGGTACTCGGTTCACCGCGGAATTTTTTGTCGACGGAAAGTTGGTGTCGCATGAATTCGAGGTCGTGGTGAGCCCGACTCATTATGAATCGGCGCCACGCTTCAAATCCGAAGCCCTGGGCCTGACGGTGCGTGATTTGACGTATGATGTGCGGCGCTATGTGCAGCGCGGGACCGAGGAGCCAGGCGTGGTGGTGAGCAAAGTGGAACCTGGTGGCAAGGCCAGTGTCGCTGGGGTTAAGCCCTACGAGCTCATCACTCACATCAATGAACAGCCGGTGCTGACGATCGCAGACTTTGAAAAGCACGCTGCCGCTGGCGGCGAGTTAAAGCTTTCCATCAAACGAATGGCCAAAGGTCGTATCGTCACGGTAAAATCAGCCGGCAAATGATTGGTGCAAGCTGGTGCACTTCAAACCAGTCCCAGCTCGATTCCGCAAGGAGGGAATGTGGCAATTCGACTCCGACTATTGACAGTGACAGATCTTCATCGAAGCGCGCTGCTCTACGAACAGCTCGTCCATGCGGTGCGGCAGCACCGTCCGCAGGTGGTCGCCTTTGTGGGCGATTTTTTGCACGGGACGCGGGATAACGTGGGAAGGATGCGCGAGGCTCAGTGTGCTCAAGTCTTGGCGGCGTTGCCCTGTCGTGAAGTGGTCTTTGTCCGGGGGAACCATGAAGACCATATGTGGCAGACTTTTGCGGATGCCTGGATTCAAACCCGGCGCCGGTTGAATGCGCTTCACGGTGAAGTATTTGCTTACGAAGCCATGACTTTGGTGGGTTTTCCGTGCTTCTTGGGTACAGAAGACGCCTTTATTGACCCCCGAAATCCGCTCCCACAAGACCCGGAGCTTTGGCTGCCCGAAGTAATTAAACCCTGGGGTGGGGCCGGGCGGGGAATTTGGCTGATGCACGAACCCCTGGCCGGAACCCCACTGAGTGAGCCTGGATCGCCGGTGGGTGGAAATGTGGAATGGACTCAGGCCATTCAGACCCATCAACCGCTCTTGACCATTTCCGGCCACGATCATCATTCACCCATCAAGAATCGCTGTTGGGCGGTAAGGACTGGCAATACATGGTCGGTCAACGCCGGGCAGACCACCCATGGACCACTGCACTATTGTGTGATCGACGCGGAATATCGATGGGCCCAGCCATCGACGCCCCGATTCCTTTCGATCACAGCGTATCCCTGGAACGAGACGATCGAGATCACGCCTCCTGCGGGCTTCGAAGAGGAGTAGGCGCGCGCTGCGCACCCGCTCACTTACCGGTACTGTCGACGCGTGTGAGGTCGAACCGATGAGATCGAAGTTTGCGGAGCCCCTCGATTTGGGATTCGGCCTTTGCGATTTCATCGTCTAGGCGTTGGAGTTCCAAGGTGCGGCGCATCTCGACTTCCGAGCCGGTGGCCCAGTTGGGGAAGTTGTAGAGTTGAACGTTGCGCCAACGATTAAAGAAGAGTTCGTTCTTGCGAAACACCGACTTCAGCAGGTCGCGTGATTGTTTGGTGATAGGTCCTGCTTGGCTCGATAGGTTCCAACCTTCGGCCAATGTCGCGGAGGAAATCTTGCCTGCGGATTCTCCATCGATTTTCAATTCGTAGTCGCCCTCTGCCAATCCGGCTACCTTCAGCTCGTAACGACTCAGTTCGTTTTCCAGAGGCGCCAGTTTGAGGGCAGCAACGGCTCGTTCGTCCACAGGCCAGGGCAGGGCGTTGTCCAGTCGATCGAACTGAATGCGTTGACCGTCGACCGTCAGGTTTTCAATACGACAACCCTGTGCCTTGGCGCTCTTGCCGCCCACATCGATCTCGGCCGTCGAGACGAGGGCCGTAGCTCCCAAGCCTTTCAAGACCGCCCAAGCCATCAAGGTCTGTCCACTCGGTCCGGGATGCACAGCATCGCCACCGCCAATGAATGCGTCCGGGGCCTTGGCGCGGGCACTCATCATGAGCGACATGAAGGGATCAAACTGGTCGACGAAGGTCGCACCTGTATTGGAAGCGACTTCTTTCAAGCCGTCGGAAAACTTTTTCAGCGCCAAGTTGCGATCATCCTGGTCTGGGTTCGGACGGCGTTCCTCGATGGGTTGTGGCGTTAACAGGGCCACTCGCGCGCCTGCTCGTTTCAGGACCTTGCTGATTTCTGATTGGCTGCGGACGTAGGCTCGGAAGATGTCGGGGCGAAATTTCTGGTACGAATGATCGTTCATCCCGAACTTTACTGTGACGAAAGTCGGATTCAGGGGGAGGACGTCCCGTCCGAGACCGCGTGCCACAGAATCCTCAACCATTTTGTCCAAAGTTTCCTCTTTGGCAGCGAAGAGTTTCTCCTCATTGGGACGCGCCCGCTGTCGGAGCCAGGAGGTATCGCCGCCCCAACCGACGTTTCGGAAGCTCAGTTTCCATTCGGGATGACGCGTCAGGGCATACGCTTCAATGTAGGTGGTATAGAGACGCTGTTCGGTGATGCTATCACCGAGGAAAACCACGCGATCGCCATCGCGAATTTGAAAGTCGGAAGCGAAACTGGTGAGAGCCGTGGCGACAGCGGCGAACCATAGGGTGAAGCGAGATTTGGTCATAGGAGTGATAGAGCGTTTCCGCGAATCAAACCTTGCGCGGAGCAAGCCAGCAAGGAGGGAGTCGGGGTTACTTGGGGTCAGGTCAGGGCAGTTTCAAGATTTCGACTTTAAGGAGGCAGGTGAAACAAAAGGCGGTATAAAACTGGACAAAAGGCGCTGACTTTATTTAACTGCCGGCATGTCCGAGCCTATTACGCTAC
>SXSK01000135.1 GCA_005793375.1 Verrucomicrobiales bacterium
AGTGGTCGAATGGCGAGTTTCCGAAGTGTCGATCAATCCGGTGTACGAGTGGGTTTTTATGAGTCGTCTAAACTGAATCCTGCAAGCTATACAAGCCATACGTTCAGACTAGACCTCATTGAGGTAGTAACACCGTTCGCCAATGATAACGCTTTCAGCTGCAATGGGTTCTTATGTTTCATGTTAGATATTTGTCTATAGATCTGTGTTTTGCTTCGCGGACCTGTCGATTGAGAGTTTGATACAATTCAACTCAGGAACTCGTTTATTCGCTGAATGATACAAAAACATTGGACTCAGAATTCTGAATCGGCGCCGCAAATTATGCGCAATACTTTAGTCGAACACGGCTTAAAACGAAGTCGTGAATGAGGCGAAATTCAGCTAGTCATCCAGTGCATTCCTAAAATTAGTTGTCAGAACTCATCCGTATTTCCATAGTCACAACACGACGCCAACTAATCATATTGCTAGATGCATACGGTAGCACCTGGGGATGAAATGGCTCTTACAAGGGGCGGGCAGCCACCGTGAAGAGGTGAGCTCAGGGGGTTAAGGGTTCGACAATCTGACGTCCCAGTCATGATTCTTGTACCGAGCGAATCGAACCGGCACTCACGTCCCACGACTGAAAGTCTCGCCCCAACTCCCTCGACCAACTTTCTGCCGTGCAAGTCATAAACGCCTGGCCACCCGCTTGGTATGCACGGTTCAACAATGGCAGTAAACCGTTCCGCCGCTGAGCGTCCAACTCTCCCATCACATCATCGATCAACAGAACCGGCGAAACCCCGTGAATTCCTGTCAGCAACTCGGCCTGGGCCATCTTCAACGCGATGGCCAACGTCCGTTTCTGCCCCTCACTCGAGTATTCGGCAGCAGATCGGTCATTGATGAAGAATTCCAAATCATCCCGGTGCGGTCCAAGAACCGTCGTCCGAAGCGTCCGCTCACGAGATCGCGCCTGTGTCAACGCCAATGCCAGATCTCCGCTGACGCTTGGCGCATAATCAATCCTTAGATCATCCGCGTCATTCGCAATCCGTCGAAACGCAAGCCGCGTCAACGGCGACAATCGTGGGACCAGCGATTGTCGAGCCGAAATCAACTGTGAGCCCACTTGTACTAATTCATGCGTGAAACCTGCGAGGGAATCCTCATCGAGAGAATGGTGCTTGAGGAGTGCGTTGCGAGACCTGAGTGCCTGGGTGTAACGCAAAAGCAACGCGAGGTATCCCGGCTGCGTCTGAGCCAGTAACAAATCCATGAACCGTCGCCGCGCCTTCGCCGCGCCCTTCACCAATAATAAATCCTCAGTGCAAAACACCACCGATCGCAGCGTCCCAAAATAATCCGCCAGTCGTCGAATGGGACGCTCGTCCAAGGACAGCTTGCGCTCACGTGACGACCAATAGGCCTTCACCACATGCTGCCCGGTTCCCTCGATGGTCGCCCCAACGAAATACCCACGCGCTCCATGCCGTATCATTTGCGCGCCTCCAACCCCTCGAAAGGACCTCAAGGTTGCCAACAAGTAGATCGCCTCCAGGATATTGGTTTTTCCCTGGGCATTGGCGCCACGCAACACGTGGAAGCCGGGCGAAAACGTCGCGTCCAACCGCGTGTAATTGCGGAAGTCTCGAAGACGGAGTTGCGCCAGGTGCACGCGCGATTCTTCTTCAGCACCGCCCCAATGTCGAAGCGGAATCCATTCGCCATCCCACAGCGGCTCTTCCAGACAGAATTGGATTCAGCAGTTTCCTCGGTCGGTCTCTTTGCGGTTGATCGGGACCAAGTCACGAGTAGGTTCCTTCCCGATGCGTTTCCACCGCGGTCTATTGATGAGTTGTTTTTACTGGATTGCAGCTGCCCGGCTCGCGACAGCATCCGAGATTCGGACATTTCAGACGGGAGGGAGTGTCACTTACCGTTTGGAGACGTCTCAAATTCGCCCCCAGTTCACGACCACCGGCGGTGTCCCGGGGCCATCTTGGGTGCGCGCCCGTCGAACCGGTTCTGCCCGCGCCGAATACCTCGGCAGTCGGGTGATTCTGGGGCTCCACAATTCAGACCACCTTGCGTTGCTGCTCAAGAATCGCCCTCTCGAACTGATCCGGGAGATCACGCCCGGAGTATTCCTCTTACAAGCCCCAGACGCCCTGACCGCCATCCATGAAGCCGCCACACTAAGCGGCCAACCCGACATTTCAATCGCTCATCCGATTCGTCGCCACTCCGCCTCGCTCCACGCTCCTTATGCCGCAGAACCTTCCGATCGATACTTCGGTCGTCAATGGCACCTTGAGAATCCGCCATCCACCACGGATGTGCTCGGCCTACGCGCCGACATCAATGTCCGCTCCGCTTGGCCACTGACACGTGGCGAAGGAATCATCATCGCCAACGCCGACGATGGTGTGGATTCCACACATCCCGACTTGGCGGCCAATTGGTATCCAGAACTTCAGAAGAACTTCCACACGCTCGCCGACAATGGGAGCCATACCACCCGATTCCAATATCACGGCAGTGCCACCGCCGGACTTCATTCTGCGTCTGGCAACAAAATTGGCGGTATTGGTGTGGCACCCAACGCTCGGTTCACCAGTTGGGTGATTTTCGATTCCGCAGATAAAATTCCGGATGAACAAGGTATGGCGGACATGTTTTTGTATGCATCGAATACCATTCCAATCCAGAATCATTCATGGGGTAATGCTGATTTCACACCACTGATCCCCGGCACGCTCGAATATCTGGCGCTCTCGAACGCCGCTACTTTGGGCCGCAACGGACTGGGAACCCTCATGATTCGATCCGCCGGGAATACCCGCAAGAAGAGCCGGGGTGCCCTTGGAATTGGCGATGCAAATCTCGATGGTTATGCTAGCGATCCACATGCCATCACCGTGGGCGCCGTGGCGATCCATGGACGGACTGCAACTTACAGCGCTTTCGGCGCGTGTATACTGGTCGCCGCGCCCGGTGGCGAATCTGGAGCGTTCGGCATCTTCACCACGGATCCTGTCGGGGGCAATGGCCGGAACCGTCAAGGCACCATAGAGGATCCAGACTTGGCCGACTACACACCGAATAGCCTTGGATTCTTCGGTACGTCCGCAGCAGCTCCCATGATCACAGGCGTCACCGCACTCATTCTAGCCGTCAATCCAAAACTCGGTTACCGCGATGTCCAACAAATCCTCCTGTTGTCCGCACGACAAACCGACCCGGGAGACCCAGATGCTCACCCCAATGGCGCCGGCTTCGTGGTGAGTCATAATACAGGATTCGGTGTGCCGGACGCCGGTGTGGCTGTCCGACTCGCCAAACTCTGGTCTAATCGACCGGCTTTTACCCGACTTTCGTTCCTGGACGAACAAACCACCCCGATCCCAGATGACGGTCTTCGTGTTCGAGTCACCGGTGAGGGCATCCCGCCCGAGTATTCCAGCCTTCGAGCGACCGGAAGCGATGGGCTTCACGCCGATACTCCCACCGACTCCTTGCCGCTTTACAATGCCGGAATCGCCAGCGAACCCATCTCAGAACCCCTAGCCTCTCAAGCCGCCCTCATCCAACGCGATAATTCCTCGGTGAGTTTTAAGACCAAACTCGATCACGCCTCCGCCGCAGGTGCCCCATTTGCCATCGTCTACAACAATGAAGGCTCCACGGAACGTCTGTTCATGATCGACACGGAGTTCTCACCGATCATCGGCGTCCTGATCAGTCGCCTCGACGGCGAAGCGCTCCTCGCGTTGACCAGAACCAATAGTGGCGCACGGGTCCAACTCACACTCGATTCAGCGATCCGATCCTTTGCCGTCACCAATACCCTGCTGTGCGAACACGTCGGGGTCCGAATCCGCTACACTCATTCCCGGATGGGCGACTTGCGCGTCACACTTCGCTCGCCAGCAGGCACCATAAGCGTCCTCCATCGCCCCGGGCTAGTCACGTCCGAGGTGCCGGAAGAACTCACTTATTGGACCACGCATCATTTCTTCGAAAGCACCGCCGGTGTTTGGACCGTGTCGGTCAGCGACGAAGCGAGTGGTAATGCCGGCCAAATTCACCAGGTCGAATTGATCCTCCATGGCGTCCCAATCCAGGACTCTGATAGGGACGGCTTGGACGACGATTGGGAACGGCTTTTTCTCGGCGGGGTGACCACCTACAAAGCCGCAGACGATCCCGATGCCGATGGATTCATCAATGCTCGCGAATACATCCTGCAAACGGACCCCATGCGGAATGAAACAGCATTGATCGTGGACGCTTCGCGAGTCACCGCAAGCCGGATTCGGTTGAGCTGGCCTGGGGTCACCGGTCGCAACTACTCGGTGGAATCCTCGGAAACACCTCAAGGACCGTTTCAAGTGATTAAGACTGTCCCAGGCTATTTCCCCGAGAGCGGATGGCTGCTCGATTCGATTCCGGCCAATCAATGGCTGCGAGTCCGTGAGTGAGGGCGTGGGCGGCGGGTAGGCCGCCCAAACAGACCGAGACCGGCGCGGCGAGCACTTCTGAAAAAATTTCCCTCGTAACAAAATGGTTGCCAACCAGATAAGTCTCAGGCTCTTAATAAAGCCTTACCAAGAACGCATTCTTATGAAGAAAAAACTCTCTCTTCCACTGCTGTTAACAGCCCGGGATTCATCTATTGAATTCCCTTTGACGCTCCGCGAAGTTAAGCGATTGCCTCGGAAGAAATTCTTTGCTTCAATGCTTTCGTCCACCCGAAAACAATTGCATGAAAAAACACTCATACCTACCGCTTCTTATCGCGTCGGTATTTCTGCCAACGCTTGCTCAGACACAGGAATACGACATCACAACGGATGACCCGACCGCCGCTGGAGTTTGGTCTGACCCTGACCAGACCTTTCTCATGGTCCCAAAAGTAGCCAATGGCTCGATCACTGCTGACGGTGCGGTAACGTCGGCCGAATACGGCGGATTCACCGGAGTAAACGTAACCCCCGGCAATCCTGACGGAACAAAGGGCAGCGCTTGGATACTTAATTTTGCTGTGCCCCTTTCGTGGGACGGAAAAGCAGATAACAGCTTCACCTACTATCTTGCCCATGACGACAACTACTTCTACGTCGGTGTGGATACCCATGACGACGTCGTGAACAGTGACGACTCGAATGGCTCTTTCTGGAAGGACGACGCCATCGAAATCGTCGTGGACGCTCTGAACGACAGGTTTGATAACAATACGGACAATTCCAATGACCCCATCGGTGGCCATTGTTATGTGAATTACCTCGGGAAGTTCAGTGGTTGGGATGATGTTGCCGGGACGAAAAATACCAGCAAGACCTGGGCTTCGGCCGTCGATTGGACATACGGCCAGACCGGCGAGATCTTTGGCCTCGGCAAGAAGATTACAGGCGGTTGGCAGATGGAAGTACGATTCAAGAAGAACCTATTTGAATCGCCCACCGCCGGCAACAAGCTTTCGAACGGTTACGTCATGGGCTTCAACATTGGCATGGATGATGACGATGGAAAGATCGAGCCAGCCGAAACAGGGACCCTAAGCGTACAGTACTTCTGGGCTAATCGGGCAAGGTACAAAGGGGTCGATGCCGCATATTTGGAGACTCTCACTCCGGAGGAGAAAAACCGCCAGGTTTGGCGAGTGCCTGCGACCGCGGAACCTCCAGGGACCTTGGAGGATCATCCCCTGGGCATCGACGGCGCTGGGCGGCTATCTCACGCTGGCACGGGTGAAATTATCTTCGGTTATGATGAAAGCAAGAAGTCATCCGGGAAGATTTTATTTGTCATGGGGAATGCACTTGCGCCGGGCCTCGGCGACGCGGGACTCATCGCTCTCCTACGCGCTAAGGGCTACACGCTCACGCTCCATACCGCGAACGCCGCCGACCCGGATGGGCAGCGCGCCGCTGCGGTAGGTCACGATTTGGTGTATATCAGTCAGAGCCTAGGTTCTGGGACTGTTGTGGAAAAAGTCACTGAAGACGCGCCGTTTGCAAATGGACTAATCCTCAGGGACGTCGATATTCCGATAATCTCCGCCGAGGCATTCATGTTCGATAACGCCCAGTGGTCAGCCCATCCGGGAGATAATAACAATGTTTTCTCGTTTTTTGGAGCTACCGGACGCGGAGGTGCAGAACGGGATACCCAACTCGATGTACTTGAGGCGGGGTATGACTCTCTGTTCGTCAAGTTACCCAACCATCCCATCGCCAAAGGAATCACCCTGGGAGCGAAGGGGGTAGCGAAGGTTTTCAAGACGCACTATGTCTTGAACTACGGGAACCCTGGGTCTGACGCTGATGTTGTAGCCACCGTTCTATCTGAAAATAAGGACCCGGGTGGCGATACTAGTCTTTATCCTACTCTTTTTGTCTATGAGAAAGGTGATCGTCTTATCGACGGCAGCGTCTGCCCCAATAAGCGTATCGGCTTTTTCCTCGGGCAGATTGCAGCAGGCATCGCTAACTGGCATCCCGAAACCAAAGACCTTACCGAAGATGGAAAAAAACTCATCTTCAACACGATTGACTACGCCATTGGCAAAACCGCGGCGGTTCCGCCAACCCTATCCATCGCGAGAAGCGGTGCCGGTGTCACGATCACTTATGTGGGCGGCGCGTTGCAGAGTTCAGCGACCGTCAATGGAACGTACGCGGACGTCTCCGGGGCCAGCCCGTTGTCCGTCCCATCGGCTGACGGCAACAGGTTCTATCGAGTCAAAGGTAACTGAACCACATCGGATCCCGCAGCCAGTTTACTGCAATCCTTGACGAATGGCCGGGCTTCTAGCCCGGCCATTTTTATTGTGGTGAGCTGAATAGCCATCTCCGCTCGATACCACGGATGAGCTCAATCGTTCTACCCACCGGCCAACTCCTACTCGGTTCAAGGTCCCAACTTACGTCCATTGGGATGAGCTTGCGCATGGCTGGTTCCTGGGTGTTTCCTAACCCCTATGCACAAACGGCTCGCGGCACTTTGCCTTATCCCAATCACCTGGGTCCTCGCGGATGGCCCTGCGGATAACCAGGTCGAGAAAGTTCGCTCAATCCCGCCCCCTGGCATTTCGATTCCGGACGATGCCCGCCGCGAACTGAGTGATCGCGTCGCTCAACTCGGCAGCGAGATCGAGACTCTCCGAAGTGAATTGGCCAAGAAACCCTCCCTGCTCGGACGCCTGCCTGACGTCCAAATCTTCCACAAAGCCGTAGACTGGGCGCTGCGCTACAACGAATTCTTCACTACCAACGAGGTACAAAGCGCACGCACTCAATTGGATCAAGCCGCCCAGCGCCTCGCGGCACTCCGCGAAGGGCATACTCCCTGGATGAACCAACCGGGGCCGGTCGCCTTGGGTTATACCTCGCGAATCGATGGCTCGGTTCAACCTTACGGTCTGGTTATCCCCACGGGGGCTCACCCGGGCGGCCATCCGTTCCGTCTGGATTTTTGGTTCCATGGTCGCGGCGAACAGCTCAGCGAACTGGCCTTCATTCAGGATCGTTCTCGCAATCCCGGAGAATTCACCCCGCCAAACGCCTTCGTCTTGCATCCGTACGGGCGTTATTGCAATGGCAGCCGATTCGCCGGCGAGACTGACGCCTGGGAAGCCTTAGCGGATGTACAACAGCGTTTTTCCATCGATGAAGACCGACTGGTGAATCGTGGCTTTTCTTTGGGGGGTGCCGCCTGCTGGCATATGGCAACCCATCACGCTTGGCGCTGGGCCGCCGCCGCCCCAGGCGCTGGTTTCAGTGAAACCGCCGACTTCTTGAAAGTTTTCCAAAACGAAACACTTCAACCCACTTGGTGGGAACAACGTCTCTGGCGTCTTTACGATTCCACCGACCACGCCCTCAATGTCTCCATGGTGCCCCTAGTGGCATATAGCGGTGAAAAAGACCGCCAAAAACAAGCCGCCGACATCATGGCCACGGCCATGGAGCGAGAAAAACTCGAACTCACCCACATTATCGGCCCAAACACGGAACATCGCTATGAACCACGCGCCAAAGCCGAGGTCAATAAGCGCATCGACGCCGCCGCTGCCCGTGGCCGCGATCCCCTGCCCAGCACCGTCCGTTTCGTCACCCACACACTCCGCTACAATCGCATGGCCTGGGTGGTTGTGAACGCGTTGCAACAGCATTGGGAACCCGCTCGCATCGAAGCGTACCTAAATCCTGGCGGCAAGATTCAGGTCACCACCAAGAATCTCACCGCGTTCACGCTCGACATCGGCGCCGGCCTCGCCCCCTTCGACCCAAGGAACGAGGTGGAAATCCAAGTGGATGGTGTAACGCTCAAGGCTCGCCGCCCCGGCTCAGACCGTTCCTGGTCCAGCTCATTCCACAAGACCGGCGACCACTGGAAGTTGGGAGGTCTTCCGACGGACGAGCTGCGCAAGCGTCATGGCCTCCAAGGTCCTATCGACGATGCGTTTATGGATTCCTTCCTTTTCGTGACGCCCAGCGGCAAAAGCACCAGTGACACCGTCAATCAATGGGTCGAGAAGGAATTCCGCCATGCCGTGGATCAGTGGCGCAGCCAATACCGCGGCGATGCTCGCCAGAAAGCTGCCGCCGACCTCACGGAATCCGATATCGCCTCGCACAATCTCATCCTATGGGGCGATTCCCAAAGCAACGAGTGGATCGCCAAAATCGCCGACAAACTCCCCATTCGATGGAAAGACGGCTCCTTGGAAGTTTTGGGCAAAAACTACGCCTCCGGCCAACACGTCCCAGTCTTGATTTACCCTAATCCGCTCAACCCCAAACGCTATGTGGTGCTGAACAGCAGCTTCACCTTCCGCGAATACGATTATCTGAACAACGCCCGCCAGACATCCAAACTCCCGGATTGGGCCATTTTGGATGTCAGCAAGCCCGGCAATGCCCGAGTGCCGGCCGGTATCGTGACCGCCGGTTTTTTTGGAGAACTCTGGGAACTGCGAGCCTCACCTTGATGTTACTTCACGACCCTTTGTCCCTTAAAACTAACAGCTGGTTTCACCTTTCCTATTTCATCCAAGACATCCCTGGTTCACACTCATCGCATGAAACTCCTCGTTACGTCTCTGGCAACCTTGGCGACCTTGATCACCTCGTTGGCAGAAGCTTGGGTTACTTATGAACCCAAGGCTGGCACTTCCAATGGCAAACACATCGTGTTTTTGAGTGGCGATGAAGAGTACCGCTCCGAGGAAGGATTACCCCAGATGGGCAAGATCCTCAGCCAACGCCACGGATTCAAATGCACCGTCCTCTTTTCTCAGGACACCGACGGAACCATCAATCCAAACAATTCCACCAACGTCCCCGGCATGCATCTGCTCGCCGGTGCCGATCTGGTCGTGAACCAATTCCGCTTCCGCGAACTCCCCGACGCGGACATGAAGCATTTCGTCGATTACCTTAATTCCGGCAAACCCATGATGGTGCTCCGCACCGCGACCCACGCCTTCAATTACGAACGCAACAAACAGAGCGTGTACGCCCGGTATGATTGGCGGCATAAAGGTGGCGTTTGGACGGGCGGCTTCGGCGGCGCGGTGGTTGGCGAAACCTGGACCTATCACCACGGTAATCATGGTGGCGAAGCCACTCGCGGCATCGTCGACGGTGCCAACCGCGCGCATCCCATCTTGCGAAACGTTAATGACGTGTTTGGCCCCACCGATGTCTACGGGGTGAACCCAGACTTCCCTAAGGACGCCACAATTCTTATGCATGGCTTGACCCTCACCGGTATGAAGCCCACGGACGGACCCAACGTGAATAAGGCGATCATGCCGCTCGTTTGGCTTCGAGATTACCGCGGAGAGACCGGCAAGACCTCCAAAGTCCTTTGTTCGACCATCGGCGCCGCCAGCGATCTCGAAAGTGCCGATCTTCGTCGATTGTTCATCAACGCGTCCTACTTCCTGACCGGACTCGATGTCCCCAAGTCTGCCGATGTCACGCCCATCGGCGAATTCAAACCCCTCATGTTCGGATTTAATAAGTTCAAGAAGGGTGTCAAAGTGTCCGAACACGAACTGAAGTAGCCGGCCTTTTTGGGAGCACGACTACCCTCTGCCGTTTTTTCCCTCCCGCCGGCTACTCAGCAACAGCAATTCCCAAAAGCGGTGGAGGGCCACCGCGCTCCAAAGTTTGCGACCCACCCGCGATTCGAAAAGCACTTCCTTCAGACGCTGACCGCCACCACACAGCGCGGACACAACGTTGGGTGGTTCCCGTCTTGTCCCACCTCGACCTCCCAGTGCCAACATCGATCACACTTGGCCCCCGCACCCCGCTCGACTCGGGCAAGCAGAGTGTCACCTGGTTGGATCACCAGCTGGGAGACATTCAACGCTTCCTTAAGATCTGCATGCAATCCAACCAGCGCTCCGCCAAATTCAGCTGGCAATGTCAACTCCAGTTTCGCCTCAAGTGCTTTGCCGATCAATTTGGATTGTCGCGCTCGCTCCAATTCCGGCAACGCCTTTTCCCGAATCTGGAAAACCGCTGCCCATCCCGCCTGTTCCTTCTCACTCAATTCGACCGACGATGGATGCCAGGTCGAAAGATGCACTGAGGGCGTCGGACGCCCTGGAATGAACTCCCACGCTTCTTCGGCCGTAAATGTGAGGATTGGGGATAACATCTGACACAACCGAGTCGCGATGCGATACAACGCCGTCTGAGTAGACCGGCGACGCGAAGAGGCTGCCGCATCGGTGTACAACCGATCCTTCACAATGTCGTGGTAGATGGAGCTCAATTCCACCGCGGCAAACTGGGCAATCTTCTGGTAGACGACATGGAACTCAAAGGCTTCGTAAGCTGCAGCCACCTGCTGTTCCATGGCCGAGAATTCGCTCAATATCCATCGATCCAGTCCCGTCATCGCCGAATCGGGCACAGCATGGAGCGCGGGATCGAAATCGAACAAGTTGCTCAGCTGATACCTCAGCGTATTGCGAAGCAGTCGATACGTCTCAGCCGACTTGTTCATCCGACCTTCGCTGAGGACGACGTCGTTGCGGAAATCCTGACTCGCCACCCACAATCGAAGGACGTCAACGCCGAAATCCTGAACCCATGCAGTGATGGATTTGGCTCCGCGCGACTTGGATTCCTTTTCGCCGGAATCGTTCACCACGAATCCATGCGTCAACACCGAGCGAAACGGTGCAGCACCGTTGCCAGCGAGTGACAACAACAGCGACGACTGAAACCAGCCGCGATGTTGATCTGAGCCTTCCAAGTATAGGTCGGCCTGCCAGATTTCTGGGTCCGTGTTGGGCTTACCTTCGAAGGGACGCTGCAGTTCGGTACGTTGCATCAACACCGAGCGCGAGGAACTGCCGGAATCGATCCACACATCGAGGGTATCGTGTCCCTTGGCAACCGCTTCCGGGCCGGTCCAATCCGCCGGGCGGCAATCCTTCCACAATTCGGCAGCGCTACGCTCGAACCAGACATTGGAGCCGTGTTGCTCAAACAAATCTGCTGCGCGCCGCGCAATGGCAGCCGTGAGTATTGGAGTGGCGTCGGCATCATAAAACGCCGGAATGGGCACGCCCCAGGTTCGCTGACGTGAGATGCACCAGTCCGGCCGCGCACTCACAGCGCCCCGGATACGATTCGCACCCCAATCCGGGATCCAGCGGACCGCATCGATTGCCTCGAAAGCCGCGTTGCGGATGGTGCGTTCCTGGCCGCCAGGTGTTCTTCCGGGTAGATCCACCCCAACAAACCACTGATCGACCGCGCGGAATACGACAGGCGTTTTGGAACGCCAACAGTGAGGATAGCTGTGCGGATAGTCCTGGCGATGAATCAACGCTTTGGTTTCTTCAAGCAACGCGATCACAGCGTCATTGGCGTCGCTCCGATGGTTCTTTTCCAGAACCGATTTACCCAGCAAAGAGGCCGGCATTTGCTGTTCCACAGGCAAATCGGACGTGTGCGTGAGTGTGCCGTCGTCCGCCACGGGATTGTAGATCGGAAGCCCCACACTCAAGCCCAGTTGATAGTCCTCCATGCCGTGACCCGGTGCGATATGTACAAATCCAGTGCCGGTAGTACTCTCGACGAAACTGGCCGGGAAAGCCCGCCCGGTACGCGCACAGAAGGGGTGCTCATATTCCAACTCTGCCAACTCGCCGGGCTGCAGGGTCCGCAGGATTTGATAATTCTCCCAACCACAGGTCGCCGCAATCGTGCTCAATAGTGGATTGGCGACAATGAACGCATCGCCATTGGCAAAGACGACGGAATAATGGAAGGCTGGATTGTACGCGACTGCTAGGTTCGCAGGCAGCGTCCACGGCGTAGTCGTCCAGAGGACCACCGATAACGGCCCGTAACC
>SXSK01000136.1 GCA_005793375.1 Verrucomicrobiales bacterium
CTCCTCACCAACAGGTCCGAAACATGCGCGCAGATCCCTGTCCCGCTCTTCAGCCGAAGGTCGCCACGAACTGTTCAAGATTTACTACACCCCAATGCGGACTCCTTGAAACCCATTGGGGTGGTAACACCGTTCGCATGAACGGAGTGCAAACGATTTTGAAATGTAAACAATTTCGACAAGCCTCCACAAATCCAACGAGGACCACACCAGCGAGTTTTCCATTTGCGTCGGTACCAAGTGAAATCGAATTTCGAAACGAATTAGCCTAAGGTGCGTTTGCCCCTGATGGTGCTCACCGCGTCACCTCAAAACGCCGCAGCGCTGCCATGTCTACCTCGATACCGAGCCCAGGCTGGCGCGGGACTGGTATCCGCCCATTAACGATTCGAAGTTCGTCGGCCACCAATTCTTTGCGAAGAAGCGAATCGCACAGGTTGGCCGGGAGAAACTCAATGTAAGGACAGTGCGACGTCATGGCCGCCAAGTGGGCGCTCGCCGCGATACCGATACCAGTTTTCCAGCAATGGGGGACAATCAGTCGGTTACGAGCCCTCGCCATTTCCACGACGCGCCGGGCTTCCGTCAACCCGCCGACGCGGCCGACATCTGGCTGAGCGATGTCGACCAACCCGACATCCATGAGGTCGGCAAATTCATGACGCGTGTTTTGCCATTCGCCAGCTGCAATCTTCATGGGCGCCTCGTGATGCAGGCGCGCATAGCCTTTCAGATCGTCCATCTGGATGGGGGTTTCCAAAAAGAACAGGTTGAACTCGTCCCAGTCGCGCACCACCCGGAGGCAAGACTCGGCATCCGGCCAAGCGTACTGAACATCCACCATCATGACGAACTCAGGTCCAACCGCTTTCCGACACGCGGCGACGACTTCAGTCGTGCGTTCGTCCGATTCATCGAGCCCACTGTGATTATAGGGTCCGCGAAGGGTGACCTCCATCTTGGCAGCGGTGAAGCCCAGTTCACGAGCGCGCACGGCCCATGCCACGAGCGAGTCTCGGTATTCCTCAAAGCTGCGACCGGTAGGCTGGAGCGAGGCATAAGGCACGATAGACTCTTTGGCTTGGCCGCCGAGGAGTTCCCAGCAGGGCTTCCCGGCCGCCTTACCGCAGATGTCCCAAAGTGCCATGTCGATGGCTCCCATCGCACAGATAACGGCCCCGCGCCGACCATTCATGGCGCTGCCAGTATAGAGCTTCTCCCAGAGACGCTCGGGCTCGAGCGGGTTCTCGCCCATCAACATTTCCTTGAGTCCAAGTCCCATGGTATGGGTACCAGGAGCTTCAATGCAGGCTTTGGCAATCCATGGATTCACATCCGTCTCACCGACGCCAGTGATTCCCTCGTCGGTATGCACGAAGACCACAAAATCATCCTGGGCTGATGAAGTCGCACCGGTGTCCAGGTCGGGCACCACGAGGATATGGCAATCTATTCCGGTGATTTTCAATGCAGTCATTCAAACGTGCCAAGGGTCTGCTCGGCAAGTGCCGTTTGGGTTCCGAATTCATTAATGGCGCATCTCCGAGTTACCAGCGCCGCATTGAATGCTGGACGAAAAGCGGCAGAGGGCCGCACTCCAAATCCATCGGGTCGTACCACTCGAATGGCGGCGCCTCTGGAGCGCGGTGGCCCTCCACCGCTTTTGGGGAATTCCCAGGACAACCCATCTCCAAATGTCGGCAACTCGGAGAGGCGCCCGTGGGCTCTTTTAGGCTAGGCCAGCCAGATGATCTCGGCTAGTTTTACTGTGTTCCCCGGCGAATAAGCCACGAAATCTCTATTATGAACCGTCGTTCCTTCATCAAGAACTCCATCCTAGCTGGAACTGCCACCGCGTTCACGGCCCGCTCCTACGGACAAATCGTTGGGGCAAACGATCGCGTTCGCATCGGTATTATTGGCTTCGGCTTGATCGGGCGTATTCATACACGCAGCTTTCACGGTCTAAAGAAGTCACAAGTGGTCGCAGTATCCGACTGTTACCAACCTCGCATGGATGCATGCATTGAACTCGTCGGTCCCGCTTGCACCAAGGCGGCGGATTTTCGGAAATTGCTGGAGCGAAAAGATGTGGACGCCGTGGTTGTAGCTCCCGGGGACCACTGGCACGCCCTGCAAACCATGCTGGCATGCGATGCGGGGAAAGATGTCTACGTCGAAAAGCCCATGCACCTCTTCGTGCGGGAAGGCGAGTGGATGCAGAAGGTGGCTGCACGCACAAAACGGGTCGTCCAAGTCGGCACACAGCAACGCAGCGCACCACATTATCAGAAGGCCAAGGCGTTGCTCCGGGGTGGTTCCATTGGCGATATCGTCAGTGTACAATGCAATTTTTTCCGCAACGTCATGCCAGGGATCGGCAACCCGCCCGACGGTGAAGCCCCAGTTGATTTGAACTGGGACATGTTACTCGGGCCAGCCCCGCATCGCCGGTATAATCCCAACCGCGCGCTGTACCACTTCCGTTGGTTTTGGGATTACAGTGGCGGACAGATGACGAATCTTGGGCATCATTCACTCGACATTGTGCATTGGATATTCGACATCGCGGCGCCGAAAGCCGTGAGCAGCAGTGGGGGGCGCTATTTTCTCAAGGATAACGGCGAAGTGCCCGATACCCAAGACGCCATCATTGAGTATCCGCGGTTCAACGCCATAGTCCAATTCCGCGAATGCACGGCGGGAGCGGGAGCGAGTAGCATGGGTTCACTGACATTCATGGGCACCAAAGGTACCATGACACTCGGACGCGACGGCTTCACGATACTGCCGGACAAAAAGATCGAACCCGTCAACGCGTTCGCCCAAATCATCGGTGGCCACCCGATCGGTGGGCCGCAACCTGCCCCGGAGGTTGAGGGGGATTTTTGGTGCGAAAAAGCCGAGGATAAGAGCGGGGATTGGAAACAGCAGTACGTGGACCATGCTCAGAATTTTCTCGACTGCATCCAAAGCCGTAAGACCCCGAACTCCGACCTGGCCAGCAGCCATTGGGTGAGCACTACCTGCCATCTCGCGAACATTTCGGCGCGCACCGGCCGCAAGATCACGTGGAACGTCGCCGCAAACAATATCGCCGGTGACAAGCAGGCTAACGCGATGCTCGTTAGGCCATATCGCGCTCCATGGAACAAAGAACTCAAAGCGCTGCTCGCATGAACCGCCGCTCATTTATGGCCGCGTTGCCGGCCATCGCATCAGCGCGTTCACTGCTTGCTGCAACGGGCACACAGAGATCCCGCATCGGCTTGTGCACATTTTCGTCCCATCAACACTGGAAAGCTGTCGCCGACGAGCACCGAGGCGTGAAATTCGCCGATACCGCTGGGTTCTTTCGCTATGGCCGAGAAATCGGCGCTGAGGGTGTCCAGTCCAGCCTTCGCAGCAAGGATCCGTCGGTCGCGAAACAAATTCGTCAATTGGTTGATGACACCGGTGGGTATTACGAGGCGGAATTGCGCTTACCCAAAGATGCCGGTGAGCTGAGTTCCTTCGAGACAGATGTCCGACTCGCCCGCGACGCCGGGGCAACCGTCGCCCGCGTGGTCTGCATGGGAGGACGACGTTATGAGGTGTTCCAATCGCTCGACGAGTTTCAACGCTTTTACAAGGATGCAAAGAGAGCGCTCACACTCGCTGAACCGGTGGCGCGCAAACATCGTCTGAAGCTCGCCATAGAGAATCACAAGGATCTCACGGTCGAGGAACATATTGCATTGATACGGCAGCTTGCGAGCGAGTGGATAGGAACGCTGGTGGACACCGGCAACAATGTGGCGCTGCTCGATGAACCGCACGAGGCGGTTGAGTCGTTGGCACCATTCGCCATGAGCGTACATCTGAAGGACATGGCCGTGCAACTCGATGCGAATGGTTTCTTACTCAGCGAAGTGCCACTCGGCACCGGAATGCTCGACCTGCCCCGCATCGTCGTCGCATTGTCCCGTGCGAAGGCCGACCTCGTCTTCAATCTCGAAATGGCGACACGTGATCCGCTCAAAGTACCCTGCCTTCAGGACAGTTATTGGGTCACGTTTCCAACCGACCGTAAAATGACGCACCTGCACGCCGCACTCGCTCAGGCTAAATCCCATCCGCCAAGACAATCGGCGCCAACGGTGAGTGGTAAACCGGTCACAGAAGTGCTTGCTGAAGAAGAAACCAACAACCGCCAGGGATTGGCCTGGATGAAGACAAATCTCCACTTATGAACCCCACGACACCATTGCCTGGCATTCGGCTATTCGACCTCACCCACCGTACGGCACTCATCACCGGCGGTTCCAAGGGCCTCGGCTACAGCATGGCTGCAGGCCTCGCTTCAGCGGGGGCCGACGTGATGCTCGTCAGCCGTCACGCTGACGAGGCACAGGCCGCGGCCGAAAGCATTGCCCGCGATTTTGGCCGCCGCGCTTTCGGCCATGCCGCCGATGTAGCTGAGCCCGAACAGGTCACCGCCATGATGGCAGAGGCTGAGAGAAAATTGGGAAAGGTTGATATCTTGATCAACAGCGCCGGCATCAACATCCGGGGTCCCATTTGCGATCTCTCGCCCGAACAGTTCGGGCAGGTTATGAAGACCAACGTGACAGGCACCTGGCTCTGCTGCCGCGCTGTGGTGAGCGGGATGCGCGCGCGCCAATGGGGGCGGATCATCAACCTCGCCAGCGCTCTGGGTCTCGTTGGCCTCGCAGGCCGCACACCTTATGCGTCGAGCAAGGGCGCCGTCGTGCAATTGACCCGCACACTCGCACTAGAAACAGCCGGCGACGGGGTCACCGTAAACGCGATTTGCCCCGGCCCATTCCTGACCGAGATGAATCGATCGATTGCGAATACAGAGGACGGCCAAAAATTTGTCGTCGGTGCGACGGCCCTCAAGCGCTGGGCTCGGCTGGAGGAAATCCAAGGTGCCGCCATTTATCTGGCCAGCGACGCAGGGAGTTATGTCACCGGTGCCATGCTTGCTGTCGACGGCGGTTGGACCGCACAATAATGGCAACGAGGAGTTTTCACACTCAGTCCTTGCCACGAGGGTCTATTCCCGAGCGGCACACCATTGCGACCTTCCAAGTCCTGCACCTCAGCGTCCCAGAGTTGCGCCGACTGTCCGAATCTCCTCCAACAACGCCTTGAGATCCTCCAACGTCACCAGCGGATTCAGCAGTGTCGTCCTCAGGTACACACCGTCGCGCAATCTGGTTTTTACGAGATAAAAACCGCCACGACGGATCACGCGCTCGCGTATTTCAGCCTGTTTCGCATCGCTCATTTGGTGCCCCCTCGGTTCATAGCGAAAACAGACGATGTTACATTCCGGTTCCACCGCCACCCGGAAGTCACCCGCCTGTCGGAGTAACGCGGCGAACTGCGTTGCTCGTTCCAGCATGGCTTCCACGTAGCTGGCGAACATCCCTTCCCCATGAATTCTCAACGAACTGTACAGCTTGAACCCCATGATCAACTTCGTGCATTCGAGCGTACGGATTCCGGTATTAAACCATTCATCCCTCGGATCCGCTCCACCAAAGAGATACGATGCCTCTTGAGCGAACGCCCCATACGCATGATTCGCGTCGCGATAGATGATGCCGGTGATCAAGGCCGGCATCAGCATGAGTTTGTGCGGATCCCACACAACGGAGTCGGCGCGTTCGATTCCCTTCAAACGACACCGATGCTTTTCGCTGATGGCCAACGACGCACCGTGTGCTCCATCCACATGAAACCACAGATCGTGTCGTCCACAAAACTCGGCGATCTCTTCCAAAGGATCGATGGCGCCGGTAGAAGTGGAGGAGGCGCTCGCGACAACGCCTATGACCCGCCGACCGACATGGCGCGACTGTGCCAGCGCCGATTTCAATAGATCCGCACGCATCTTGTAACGGGAATCGGTTGGAATCGACACCGCCCCGTCATCACCCCAGCCCATCATTCGTACGGCTCGCTGCACACAGTAGTGCGTCTGGTCGGAACAAAGTACTGCCAGTGGTGGCCCTGCTTGCTGTCCGAGTTTCCAGCAATCAAACCCAGCACGGGCCTGTCGGGCAGCCAACAGCGCGGTGAAATTGCCGAGAGAACCACCGGACGTCAGCGCACCGCCACACGTCGGTGGAAAGCCAAGCAGACCACCCATCCACCGCACCAAGTTAATTTCCATGGCGGTAGCCGCTGGGCCCATTTCGTAAACGGAGCTGCCATTGTTTAAAAGAGCCGACAAAGCATCCGCCAACACGCCGTCCGGCAGCGGTGACGTGACCTGATGGCCCACTTACCGAGGGTGATGCAAGTGAATCGAGTCGGCGACTAGCCGGGAGGAAAGTTGTTCAAAGGTGTCGCCGCCGGGAAACTCCGCTGGCCAACGCTGCAACATCTCCATCGGTTCCACCCAGGGCAGTACTGGCACACGGCGCTGTTGGGCAGCAGCCAGGTGATTCGCCCATTGATCAATGGCAGCGTGGCCACTGGCGCGAAAACGTTCCGGAGAAAAAGCGTCGTTTAGCCCGTTCATTCGATTCATTGTGGAGGACGGCTCCAGTCGGGCAAGCGTCGATCCTCATTTGGGGCGATTGGGGGATGCTGGGGAGAAAAGCTGCAGAGGGCTGCCGCACTCCAAAAAAGGACGGCGCCTTTAGAGTGGGCTCTCCACCGCTTTTGGGGAATTTCGGTGACGACCGATCTCCAGATTTCGACAACGCGGAGATGCACCCGATACCTGTCCACTGTTCCAAGCGCAACTGGTCGACGCTATGAGCTATCAGAAGCTGGCCTTACGCCATTGTGGGAGAGTTACCCTCATCGCTTCAAGAGCTCTTCCAACGAAAATTTCTCAAACACCAAGTGCGACTGGCTACCTTCGTAGACAATGCCGACGTGCCGATCGTCCACTCGGGTCAAGCTCGGATAGCCAGCGCCTTGGCCTTCGTCGAGCAGCAGGTGATGCGACTTCGGCCACGTTCGGCCGTCGTCGAAGCTGACTTGCAGCGTGTGATGCGTGCGGCCCTTCTGCGTGTTCGGGTTGGCGAACAGCAGTGCATGCCGCTTCTCGCCGACGGCATAGTAATCGATTCGCAGCAGGCTGGCATTGCAATTCGGTTCGATCAGCGTGTTGCGATGGGTAGCGTGCGGTTCCCACGTTTGGCCCAGATCCCGGGTGACGAACACCGCACGGAAGCGTTCATGATCGTTTCGCATGTTAAGCATGATGGATCCGTCCCCAAGCTGTACCGCCTGGCATTCGTTGCCGCCACGAAATGCCGGCTGACCTACTGTCCAAGTCGCACCGTGGTCGCCACTGATCATGATCGTTGCGAACGTGGACAGCGCGTCTCGACCGTCACGGCCTTCCACGGGCATCACCAACTTGCCGTCTGGCAGTTGGATTCCTTGCTGTGGCGATGGGGCCAGGAGCCACCAGGCCTCTCGTTTCAGTTGGCGAGTGAGGTTCTCGGGCTTCGACCAGGTAATGCCGTCGTCTCGAGAACGGACCATCATGAATTGAGCACTTTTGCCAATCTCAAAACCCGGCTCCGAACCATCGTCGTTCCACTGATGTTTTCCCGGCTTGCCATTCATCCACACGGCGAAACAAAAGATCTCACCGGTGTGCTTATCGACGATGATGCCCGGATCGCTGCAACCGTTCTGCTCCGGCGGCAGCCCGCCGTACATACCCATGTCCAGGATCACTCGCACGGGTTCCCAGGTGCGCCCGCCGTCGGGACTGCGGCTGAGTCCGATGTCGATGTCTTCCTGCAAATCACGCCCCATTCTCCGTCTCATGTCGTACACGCAGAGCAACGTCCCTTTCGCCGATGTCGCGAGTGCCGGAATGCGATAGGTATGCACCCCGTCGTCTTGGTGCTTGCGGAGTGCGACGCCAATGCGATGTCGGAAACCAGGCGAGTCATTCCGCGGTGTCAACCTGCCCAGCGATGTCTCGACCGAGGTGCATGTCGCCGCGACTCGACGCGACAATTCAGCGGAAGGGTTCAATCGGCACGATAACCAAAAGAAATTCCGTCCGCTTTTGAGTCTTCGCTCGCTGTGAAACGTGATAGTGGCGGCATGTCTCGTCGGCTCACCGATGGCCATGGAAGGCGAAAACTTGTCGCTGTCACCTGTCGAATACAGTGTCAACGATTCGATGTCGCCAAGGGTATCCGTTCCAACCAGATTGAAGTTGAATGTCTTCACAAAAGAGTCGGCTCCGTCCGTGACGTCTATCATCACCCGTGTCACAGTGCCGTGCTCATTGCGTAACAACATCGGATGCACTGGTTGCAAAGACACCGCACTCACTTTCGGCGCGCCGCCGGCAAGGGAATCCATGGCTTTCGTGACCTGCCCCCCAGTCGGGTCCACGATGCCAAGAATCATCGCGATGAATCCCAAACCTTGATACGTGTGCATAATTATGGTGAAACGACCCCATGAAATGCCAACTGTTGAAAATAGAAACAACCCAATTGTGTCAGCAACTTCTGCTTCTGCCCAAATCAGGAGTGGTCATGAGTGAGCCATCGGCTATCGTTAGATTCATCTCATCAGCGCTTGGGCGACACGTTAAATCGGATGGCATCATCACAAGGTATCCGGGTGGTCATCCGCCACATAGCCGTTGCATGGCATGAGCCACTTTGAGGCTTGGCGCTTGAAAAAACTCCCGCTACTGATGCCTCAATCCCTTAGTTCCATGGTCAACTCAATCTCGAAACCCAAGCCCGAGTCGTTGCGTGTGGCTGCGGTCCAAATGATCTGCGCACCTTCAATCGCGGAGAATCTGGCTAAGATTCAAACCGCCGCGGGTCGAGCGGCCAAGGCAGGCGCGGACGTCATTTTGTTTCCGGAATGCGCCACCACGTCCTATTCCTGCGATTTCGGGTCTTTGAACGCCTCCGAACTTCGTCGGGGCCTCCGATCGGTGTCGAAACTTGCCGCGGACCTTCATGTGCATCTGCTGATAGGCACACCGATATTCTCTGGAAAGCGTTGCTACAATGCCCTCGCCGTGTTCAACCGTACCGGGGAGCTCATCCATGTATACGCAAAGTGCCAACTCACGGAGGGTGACCGGCGATGGTTCACCCCAGGCAGCTCCCTTTCGCTCTTCGTCATCGACGGCATCCAAGCCACGGCAATCATCTGTCACGAACGGCGATACCCCGAGTTAGTGAGGCTTCCGGCGATGGCGGGAGCCCGAGTGGTGTTCCACCCCAATGCCGGTATGGACACATTGGCTGTCTCCAGAGGCAAGCGCGGCGGACGAGATGGAATCGTTGCACGAGCCTTCGAGAATGCAGTCTATTATGTCTTCGCGAACACGGTCGGCCCCCAAGGTGGCGGTAAATGGTCAGCCGGAGATTCCAAGATCGTCGCGCCCGACACCCGCATACTCGGGCTCGCAGACAATTCGAGGGAGGCGGTGATCGTTCGCGACTTGGAACTGGCGAAAGCCACCCGCAAGTATGCGCTGGACAGCCTCAAACATCCGAGGTTTCTGGCCCGCCGTTGGCCTGGCATCCTCAGTGCCATGCGTCGCGGCATTGTGAAATCCGATCGCCGATTTCGGAAATGGTTCGAGGTGGGATGAGGCATGGGCTGGAAGTTGTAGTACACGTCCCGTCGGCAGAAGTGCTTATGACCAATTCCGACCAAGCAAGTCTACACGCGCATCGGTTGTTCCCCAGGTGAAAGCAGGTAGCGAAGCGCTTTAACAAATGCCTCCAAAGTTTTTTCTGGCGAGGCTTCTCAAAAAGTGCGCCATGCGACACCCTTGTGTTGATCATAGGTCGCTTCGTGGTCGGGTTCTTGTTCGAGGTAGTGAATCCGGACCGCGTGGCCAATGGTCGAATCAATGCACAGTGCGTCACGGATCTTCACCGTGGGGTTTTGATGAAAGAAGCTCGACAGGGCTTGGAGGGCTTCGATGGAGAGCTGACGGTACTCCGGTGCTGACGCCTTGTTGAGGAGATGTTCGAGGAGATGGGCAAATGCCGGCTCACCGGGCGTCATGTCACTCAGCACGGGGCCGCTATCGATACGATTGCGGCGATCCAGACGGTCGCCAAGGACAATGCCGCTCGCGTGACGGAAAAGGGCGAAGGTGTTTTTGTAGAAGTCTTCGGGTCGACGGTCGATGACGCCTGCGTATTGACGAAACGCGAGCCAGCCTTCGGCAGGAACAGTCAGCGCTGAAAGTCCGAGATCCGGTCGCCAAGCAAAGGCATTATTGCCGATTTCGGCCCTCAAATGTTCGAGCTCTTGGGGCAACGCGAAATCCAATGCATAGCGAGACAACCCGGCCTCGAGACGACTTTGGATCTCTGACGGAGGCAACTGGAGAAGGCAGTCGTAGGCTTCGTCGAGTGCCAGATTCTTTTCGCGCGCCAATTGGCTGGTCAGGAGGGCGCTCAAGTGAGACACGCGGACGGTGAGCAAGGCCTCAAAGAGTGCCGGCCGAGCCCGAATCAGGATGCCGAGGTAGAGCAACAGTTCCTGGGTAATGACTTGGTCTCGTTCATCCCGGCAGAATGCCTGGATCTTCTCCATGAGTTCATGATCTGCGATGGGGTGCGTGATCAGTGACGCATCGCTGTAGGCCCGGCCCACCTGGATATTTTTCCGTGCGACCAGTAGAGCTGCCGCTGAAAGAGCGGTGTCGCCATCGACCAATTTGAGCAAACCCGCCGCCCTTCGGATTACGGCCCAAAGTCGCAAACTGCCGGCGTTTTCGTAGATCTCCAGCAACAATTCCCGCAAGGAAACCGCACCCGAAGGAAGGACAATTGCCTCATCCAACGATCGTTTCGAAAGCAGTGCCGCGACGATTTCGAGTTGCTCGTAGAAGTTCCCGGTTGAGGTGAGCGTCCGGATGAGATCGTGTTCTTCGACATATTCGATTTCGCGCAGCGAGTGAGGACTCAGCGGAATGGAGTTCCGCGGTTTCGGGAGATGATTGGGTGCTTTGAGGAGTGCTTGGACAGACGAGGATGTGCCCGTAAGACTTCGCGTGCCGTCCAGACGAGCTAACGACCCCGTGGAGAGTAGTTCGACGAGCCGGCCTTGGATTACCGGGATACCGTTGACCTCCCCATCCGCGATACGGCGTGCCAGGGAAAGAAAGGCACTTCGATCACCCTTCAGGAGTGAGTGCGTCAGAAGCACGGAGACCGTGGGGCGGCCCTTCTCCGACCAATTCCGATGCAGGTAAGCGAGTTCGCCTTCAAATCGGCGAGTTAGGAAACTGAGGTCGTATGCCAGGAAAAAATCCCGTTCGAGGAAGAAGGATGCCAGTGGGACGACGGTGGTTCCGTCGAGTCGATAGAAGCGGCTTGTCGTGAGGCTTTTGAGAGCACGCGCGCTGCGTCCACTTAGGCCGAGCCGGGCACTTGTGCCAATGGCACCGTGTGCTGTGGCGATTTCTTCCGGAAGGAAAGCAAGGACCGGTTCAATATCCTTGAGGGTCTCGGTCAAAACTCCCTGGGTGGCCAGTTCGCGTTGCAGCGTTTCGTCTTCAGCGAGGAAGAGAATCTGCACGACCGGGTTCTAGGGCCGCTTGTGGCGCCTGCGCCCGAGGGGATCGATATCCTCAAAGCGTTGAAGTTCCTCCTGTTCGTAGTGGAGTCGCCCTTCATCCTCGAGAACCGTTTGGTGGCCGTCGCGCAGAAAGCGTTTCAGGCCGTAGGGACCTTCCAGGGTGGAGAGGATTTCGCCCCCCGTTCCCAGATCCCGTAGTCGGGTGTTCTGTAGGCGCGGTGGCCCTCCACCGCTTTTGGGGAATCCCCGGGACAACCGATCTACAAATCTCGGCAACTCGGAGATGCGACCCCAGCGTCCCCACGCTGCATTCCGCAGTTGAGTTTTCGCCCGCTTCGGTATGTGGTTGCAGCCGTGCACTCAACGATTCGATGGATTGCCATAGTGATGCTCAGTGCCTTCGCCTGTCCCGAAGCCGCATGGCCCGACGGGGCGACCCCGGTGAACCACGCATCGTTCAAGGAACTGCCGGAAGGCCCAGGGCTCGCCGCCGCCTGCATGGCGGACGTCGGCATTAAGCGCCAGGCGGGAGTCGTTTTTGCCGACGACTTTGAGTCCAGCGAACTCGGCGCCGGCTGGGATGAGATTGGGAACCGCGGCGGCAGGGTTCTGCAGTTTGCCGAGCCGGGCAGCGCGGAGTGTGGCCGACGCTGTCTCCGTGTGGAGGCGCACCTCGGCCAGGACACGGGCGGTGGCCTCACGAAATGGTTCGAGCCGTCCGCCACCGAGTTCATCCGCTTCTACACGCGCTTCGACGCCCAATGCGATTACGTGCACCACTTCGTCACCCTGCGCGGTAACAAAGAACTCCGCGGTGCGGACAAATGGAGTGGATTTGGCGGAGCCGGCGAGAAGCCCCAGGGCGACGAGCGCTTCTCGACCGCCATCGAACCGTGGGGGGCGTGGGGAAGCAACCCACCTCCCGGCAAATGGAACTTCTACAGCTACTGGCACGAAATGTCCGTGTCGCGTGACGGTAAATTTTGGGGCAACTCCTATCCTGTGCCGTCGGCGCCCGGCATTCCGAAAGACGAGTGGATCAGCGTCGAGTTGATGCTTCGCCACAATACGCCTGGCCAATCCGACGGCGAGCAGGCGTTCTGGATCGACGGTCGGCTCCTTGGGCATTGGAAGGGGATCAACTGGCGGAAGACCGCCGGCCTCCAAGCCAATGCGCTGACGCTGGAGAGCTACTTCACCGACCGATGGACCAAGAAGGCCACCAATGTCGTGTACTTCGACAACGTCGTGATTGCCCGTCAGTACATCGGACCAACCGGGACGAGGAAGTGAGGCAATCGGGCAGATCTGCTCAGATAAGCTTCACCATGAACGCCACGGCGCTTCCCTTTCGTTCCCCGATCGCGACAATCCTCCTCGACAGCGGTGCACGAGTCGATGCGTTGGCGGATATGTACAGCGGACGTTGGTCGTCTCCTCCCAGGGGCCAACGGCGACGATCGTCACCGAGCCCTGGCGATCGCGTGCCAGCTCGGCAAACTCGAAACTGTCAGGCTTCTGCTCGATGCAGGGGAGGACCCAAATCGATATAATCCCGAGGGTTTTCACTCGCACGCGACACCATTGCACCACGCGGCCTTGGCAGGCCATCTCGAGGTCGTGCGCCAGTTAGTTGATCGCGGGGCAAGACTCGATCTTCGAGACCACTTGTGGCGCAGCACGCCCTTCGGTTGGGCAGAGCACGGTGGGCAGGTTGAGACTGCTCGATACCTCTCTGAAAAGGGTTCGAAATCCACCTCGCCATGACTGGCGGCACAATTGATTAGGAACCTCTACCGGATCTGGATTCTATAGAAACTCGCTGTCGTCGCGGGTTTGGCAAAAGTGGCGGTCAACGTTCCGGCGGCGCCGGTACCAAAAGTGACACCGCTCACATCGGTCCACTGCGGATTAGTGAGACTTGGAGCAACCCGCACACTATAACTCGCAGCAGGATTCGTGCTGTTATACGTGATTTGAAGATTATTTCCAATCACCTGTATCTGTTTAACGTCAACATTGCCGCCACCCGATGAACCGGTTCCCAATGTGAGATCACCGTAGGTGAATTCATTGTGAGGACGCCCGCTCCAGTTGAGCTGGGATTTTCGATTGGCACCATCGTCATCATTCACGGCGATATTGAAACCCAGCGTAGCGCCATCCTTGGCATTGAATAGAGCGGTACGCTTCACTTTGAACTCAGCTTGGTAACCCTTGAAGGAACGTTTCGTGATTCCATACCAATCCGCGGATTCACCATAAGTCGGGTTATTGGCCTCATTGTCCCGCCACGCGCCATTGGCGGTGAGCACGAATTGACCTTCAAAGTTCTGAGCGCCGCGCCCTTGATCCCGACTCTTATCGGCATCAAAGAAAATTTCCACGCTATCGTCCTCCCAGGTGGTTTTGTCCTCCGAAAGCGGCTCGGCACTATCGGTGATGATCTTGTCGTCCGTGACATCCACAGCGACATGAATGGCATCGGCTGTATAGACGGCCCACGCACGAAAACTATGGTCGGACGGCAGAAACCCATCCGCCAAACCGTTCAATTCGTAGTTTCCGGTGCCGGGACCAACTTGAATCTCCGTGGCGCCGGCGTATTCATCGCTATGGATGACCCCGTCCACTGTGGGCTCTCCGACAGCTTTGGGTGCTACATAGCTCCGGCGGCCAATCATCAAATTGCCATAGCTGGATTCCGTGTGAGGCTTCCCAACCCAAATCAACTGGCGTTCCCCACCGCTGCCATCGTCGTCATCGTTTACCCCGACAGTGAAGCCGATAATTTCGCCCGGCTTAGGATTACCAATGGATTTTAGAGAGATTCGGAACTCGGCGTCATAGCCACTGCCATCGCTACGTACCGCGGTCTTTGCAAACCACTTGGAAGCCATGCCGAATCCCGGGTTGCCTGCCTCGGCTTCGCGATAGGCGTTATTGGCAGTGATCACAAATTGGCCGCCGCTGCCGACCACGTCGGGATTGTTACCTGAGGTATCGCGACTGGCAAAATTGCTATTATCTCCGTCAATGAACACTTCCACACTGTCATCCATCCAGGTGGTTCCATTGGAGGAATCAGCCTCCGCACTGTCGACGCTGATCGCACTGTCGTTGACACGCACGGCGACGTAAAGGTAGTCAGCATCATAGCCGGCATAAATGTTGAAGCTAAGATCCTGATCATTTTCCGGTGGTTTACCCGCATCCCCTATTGACCCACCTCGAATCTCGGGGTTGCCTTCCGCATCCACCCGATTATAGACCTTCCATTCACCGGGGCCTCCACCAACCCGCTGCCATTCGCCCGACTCGATCACGCCATCGATCGTAGGAACCGATTCCATGGGCAAAGCGAACTGAGTCTTGGTATCATCCAAGGCCAACCGACCTGCGGGAGTTGTTGTGCCGGCAATTGCTGGGCCCAGTTTGAGATCACCGTACGTAAACTCATTGTGCGGTCGACCGCACCAGTTCAACTGCGCTTTGCGGTTGGCGCCATCATCATCGTTGACCGCAATATTGAATCCCAACGTGGCGCCTGTGGCGGGATTTAGGACCGCAGACTTTTTGATTCGAAATTCTGCCGCATACCCTTTGAAGACGGGTTTGGAGGCCGCAAACCAGTCACTGCTCTCGCCGAAGGTAGGGTTGTTGGCCTCGTTATCCCGCCATGCGCCGTTGGCAGTCAGAACGAATTGACCTTCAAAGTTTTGTGTCCCACGGCCCTGATCTCGACTGAGATCTGGGTCGAAGAATATTTCGATACTATCATCCTCCCAGGTGGTTTTGTCCTCGGAACCGGCTTCAGCGCTGTCGGTGGCAATAATATCGTCGGTTACATTCACAGCGACATAGATCGAATCAGCGGTATGCACGACCCAAGCACGATAGCTATGATCGGACTTAGAAAAGCCATCGGTGAGTCCGTTGAGTTCATAATTGCCCCTCGTGCCATCGATCCAAATTTGTTCGGCACCAGCATACTCATCGGCGTGGATAATCCCGTCTACCGTCGGCGCCGAAACAAGTTGCGGGGCAGTATAGGAGCGTCGTCCCAAAACCAAGTTACCGTAGGTGCATTCGGTATGAGGCTTGCCTATCCAGATTACCTGGCGCTCGCCGCCACCGCCATTGTCATCGTCATTCACTCCAACGGTGAATCCTACATAATCGCCGGGCTTAGGATTACCGATGGCTTTTAGCGAGATTCTGAACTCAGCGTCGTACCCGCTTCCATCGTCGCGTACCGTGGTTTTAGCGTACCATTTTGTGGCCGGCCCATAGCCTGGATTCCCCGCCTCGGCTTCACGATAGGCATTATTGGCAGTGATAACAAACTGGCCGCCGGAACCCACAACATCCGGGTTAGCGCCAGAAGTGTCTCGGCTGCCGAAATTGCTGTTATCGCCATCCACAAACACCTCAACACTATCATCCATCCAGGTCGTGCCGTTGCCAGAATCCGTTTCTGCACTATCGACGCTGATTGTGGCATCATTGACACGAACCGCGATATACAGATTCTCAGCGTCGTAGCTGGCATAGATGTTAAAACTTAAGTCCTGGTCATTTTCTGGAGACGTCCCAGCGTCGCCAATTGATCCACCCCGGATCACCGCATCACCATTGGCATCTTTCGAGTTGGTTATTTTCCACTCCCCGGCACCACCGGCGGCTCGTTGCCATTCGCCCGGTTCGATGACACCGTCGATAGTTGGAGCCTTATCTACGGGCAATGCGAATTGAGTCTTCGTCGGGTCCAAGGTGGCGCGGTCGGCGTGCAGAGAGGCGCTGGCCACTTGGAATACTATGGCGATTAGAGCCGTAAAAAGTCTTTGTTTCGTCACGTTGTAACTTTTCTTCAAGGATGAGATTTCAAGTCCCTGCAGTCGAACTCGCCGATACACGACCGCGAACACGCACTCGTTCGAAGCAAATGACCATTGGTAATTTGGTTATCCTAGCTAACGACAATATTTGTGTCAACTCGTAAAGCTTATGATGTGCTAAATAATGTCGGCGTGGTTGATCGCGACGCTGCATCCTTCAAAACCAAACATCGACCTCACGGTAATCCGTGATTTCGGGTAAGGGCTGCTGAACCGCAGCGGATTCTCGGGCATCAGGTCAATGCCCCGTTGGCCTCGACGCTCGATTCCCCATCGTCTGGACCAATATGTGTCGCAATGAATTCGTCGCCCAACGACCCGCCACCAATCCCAGCGATCTCGCCCGTGAAGCGCTAGAACTCAGAACGCCCGTGGTTACATGGGATATAGTATCTGTAGGGCTAAGTCAGCCGGTGGCGCCAAGAACCGAATTCGTTGAAATGAGTCGGGATTGGGGAAGAACACTAAGCCCACTCCCACAGATCATCGGGCCCAATCTCATGACACTCCCTGCCAGTACCCCCGGTGATCGGGAATTCGCGGGAGGACAACCTACAACGCTTCTCTCTATGGAACTCGACCCGGTCTGACCCGTGAGCTCAGCCTATGGCGCGGGAGCCCTCGGACCGGAAATCGGGAAGCGCTGGATGGGCAATCGAGTCGTGGCTGGCAAGTTTCTCTGCAGGTGGACGGATCCGTCGCCCCTCAGAACATTACCGCGACCTTCATGTCGATCTTTCGACCATTCGTAAGCGGGCACAACGCCTGGGCGAACTGAAACGGGGCCATTTGTGGATTGAACGATCACCAGATTATTATCGCCGCCCAACAGGGAGTCTGAGCGCAAAAAGATCGCATTTAGATAGGCAAAATAGCTGATATTCGAAACGTTCAATTGCACAAAACTGCTCGATTGGCGTTGGGGCCCCGACGGGCACTTCAACACCCGGGGGGATCCCAGTTCATTGGAAAGTGCTCGAAACACCCATGGGTTCACCAGATACACCGCACCAAACGCAGGGGACCGAGCATTGAAGTCGGACACCCCACCTTCCGAAGAAGGCAGAGATTGCGGAAACCGATCCCCATGGTCGTGGGCGAACGCATGGAAGGCAACCCCGAGCTGCTGCAGATTTGACGAACACACCTGTTGCTTGGCTCGGCTGGGCGCTTTGGCAATCGCGGGAAACAACAACGCCGCCAGAATGCCGATGATTCCCATGACCACTAGCAGCTCAATAAGGGAGAAAGCTTTCTGGTGCGGCTTCAGCATGCACTGGGTCACAAGCCTAGCAGTAAGCAAGTGCAATGCCGAAGCTTTTCTTGGATAGAGCGCCTCTCCGAGTTGTCGGAGATGGGGAGGTCAGTCGTCCTTCACTTCCCGACAGACCCCCCCCTCGGCCACTCGCGCCCTCGCAGGTTGGCAACCCTGCGAAACAGCAGGCTCGGCGGCCTGCGCTACCTCACGAAACCGTTTGTCGCGATGATGGCACCGTTAAAGCGATATCGTTGTCACACTGTTATCAGTGCTCCCAGGCAAGCTGGATACAGCCTTGAAGGCCGCCTCACCCTCAAATTCTAGCATTGCGAAGTGCGTCAATTTATTTCAGTATCCATACACAGCCTGCTCGCAGATTCGTTCTCTCGAATGTTCATCAACCATTATGATTCAACTTACCATCAATGGAGTCAGACATGCCTATGACGGCGATCCGGATCTTCCCCTGCTCTGGTATCTTCGCGATGGCCTCGCGTTGACCGGTACGAAATTTGGTTGCGGCATGGGCCAATGTGGGTCGTGCACGGTCCACGTCAGTGGCGTGGCAACCCGCAGTTGCATCACGTCCCTCAAATCTCTGGGCCAAAAGTCAGTCACAACCATCGAAGGCTTGAGTGCCAATGGAGATCACCCCGTCCAGGCCGCGTGGAAGAAATTTCTAGTCCCGCAGTGCGGCTATTGCCAGCC
>SXSK01000137.1 GCA_005793375.1 Verrucomicrobiales bacterium
ACGCTGTCCTGGGAAAAAAGCTCCTGGGGGCGCTGCGAGCCTCTTCAGCGGCCAAGGGCCTGCCGGCGGGGAACGTGCAGAGCCTGTTCGCGAAATATCCGCCGGCGATTCAAACGGAGGTCAAGGACTTCATCCAAAGCATGCATGCGAACGTGGCGCAGCAATTCGCGCGACTCGAGGCGATGCTGGGCGAACTCGCCGCGCTGAAAGGCGACACTCGCCGCGGGCAAGCAGTTTTCAACAATCCCAAAGCCGCGTGCATCGTGTGTCATCGGCTCGGCTATCTGGGAGGTGACATCGGTCCTGACTTGACCACCATTGGCCAATCTCGGAGCGAACGAGATTTGCTCGAGGCGATCATCTACCCGAGCGCCAGTTTTGTCAGAAGCTATGAACCGGTGGTGGTCGTGACGAAGAGCGGGGACGATGTGAGCGGCGTTTTGCGCAAGGACACGGCCGAAGAGCTGGTCATCGCGACCGGCGCCAGTTCCGAAACTCGGGTGGCCCGCGCTGAGGTGTCCCGGATTCAACCTGGCGCTCTCTCGGTCATGCCTCAAGGATTGGAGGAGCAATTCAGCAAGCAAGAACTGGCCGACTTGATCGCGTTCCTCAAAAACACGAAGTGGGGTCCTCAGTAATGGGCATCAATCCTGGGCAGCGTCCGAGCGAATGACCGATTCATTCGGATAATCCTTAAAACGACGTCCCAGTTATCATGCCGGTGTTACGAAGGCGCGATCAAACATGCCGCTCTCGTCTATTCTACAACATAATGTCTCATATGCATTTCGTGAACAGGTTCACATCCACCTCGCGTCTTTCTCAATTACTTCCCGCAGACGAAAAGCTGCGATCTTGCGAATGAGGACCAAGGGGAGCGAATTGCCTCTCTATGACTTTGTGTGGGTAACCGGGACGGGATTGGGGAGATCAAAAGTTAAGTGGGAGGCGACGAGATAGATCATGGTTTTGAAATACTCGATGGATCTGAAGCCTCTGGATTTACGTTTGACGGTTTGAATGATGCCGTTGAGGGCCTCGGCGGCGGCGTTGGTGACGCGGGTTCTGAGGAATTGGGCGATTCCCTCGAAATGATCTCTGATGGTCTGAGCAACCCGTTGCATTTCCGGTATGCGACTCTTCAAAGGCCAGGACGTCCAGCGCCAAAGGCAGGCTTCGGCCTCCGCCAAATCGGCATCGCGCAGGATGAGACGAAGGCTGTCGAGCATGTTGTAGGCTTTGCCGGTCTGGGAATGCCCCCTGCGGATCTGGGCCAGGCGGACAGTCTCCTCCTGGGAAAGCTTTTCACCGGCCTTCAGAAGGAGCCATCGGGAATTCTTTAACTCATCTGGAAAGCTGTGGCGTTCGCGTCGGCGGATTTCATCGATCGCTTTGGTGAGCAGCTGAATCACATGGAAATGATCAAAGATCAGCGCTGCATTGATGAAGACGCTTTTGGCCCCGGATATGAAAGCGGCGCTCATATCCAGGCAGACATTCTTGACGGCAAGGAGGTCCAGACCGCGAGCTATGAGTCCCTCAGAGGCGTCTTTAACGGCTTGCGCATCTTTGCCTTCGGTCACCAGGAGGACGCGGGAGGGCTGTCCCGAGTCCTTGTTCCCGGGCTCGCTGATCACGGTGATGTACTTGTGACCTTTCTTCCGGGAAACCTCATCAATGCTCAGAGTCTGGACCTGGCTCAGGTCCATCTTGACGTGGGCTTCTCCCACGTGATGAAACAATACTTTCCAAACTCGCTGCGCATATTCTCCGATGGTGTCGGCCACCTCTTGGACGGTCATTCCTGTGCCGGTCAAGAGCGTCAGCAAGGCCTCCATGAGCAGGGTGAACCCACTGTGCGGCCGCGCCCAGGGAACATTGACGGTCTTGATCCCGCCTTCCCCTCCTCCGTCCACACGCGGCACAAACGCGTGCAGATAACACTCAAACTGGAAAAAGTTCAGATGCCTCCAACTGCGTTGCGCAGAATCGTAGACAGAGCAAGGCGCGTTGCTGGTCGGGTGTGCAAATCGAGAAAGCGGCGGGTAGTCCAACGTGATGTCCAGGCGCTTCCGATCCTTGTCAAATTCGACCGAAGCCACATACCAAGGCGTTCCTTCCAAACCCAGTGCCAACTCGAATATTTCCTTCTGATTCATGCCCCTCTTCTAGCAGACCAGTTCGTGGGGAATCACGCAAAGAATCGTAAGCCAAGGAGGTGGGGGTGGGGATCGGGGTTCGGGGCTCCGCCCAGTCCTTCACCCACACAAAGTCACAGAGAGCCGAAACTACTTGGAGGGATTGATAGATGCATGCTGCGACGCGCAGGGGAATGACGCCATCTAGCTGAAGGGGTGGAAAGAAGCACGATGGCGGCGCGCTGGGACAGGCCATCTGCCTGGGGAAAGGGAGGGGATCGAGGGGGGCTTGACTTTGGGGGGACGCACGCCAGTGTCTTTTAATTATATAGGATGAAAACCAGAGTTTATTTAGCGTTGATGCTTGTGCTTTCGGCGGGGCGTATTGCGGGGGCGACGATTGAGTTTTCGGCGCTGATTGGCGGTGGCAAGGAATGGAGCCGGGAGTCGATCAACGACATCGTAATCGATCGGCAAGGGAATATCTATCTTGCAGGCGAAACTCAATCGTATGATTTCCCGGCGACAGTGGTCTATGGCAACAAGGATATCGGGCAGAAATGTTTTGTGGTGAAATTGAGTCCGGACGGTTCGCGGATCGTTTACGCGACGTTGCTTGCGGGTGGTGCGGGGAGGGCGCTGGCGGTGGATGCGACTGGAAACGTTGTTGTGACTGGTGAAACCGATCGTGCTGATTTTCCGGTGAAGAATGCTGTCCAATCGGCGAAGGCGCGGGGAGCAGCGAATTCCGAGTTGGGCGGGTTCGATGCTTTTGTGGCGAAGCTAGATGCGTCGGGGCAATTGGTGTTCTCGACGTTTTATGGCGGAACGGATCGCGAGATGGGGTTGGGGATTGCGCTGGACGGTGCGGGGGATGTCTGGGTTGTGGGATTAACGGTTTCAACAGATTTGCCGGTGAGTACAAGCGCGGCGAAGACGTCGTTTGCCGGGAAGGAAGATGCATTCGTGCTGAAGTTGAGCGGGGATGGGAGCCAGCGGCTAGTGTCGAGTTATTTGTGCGGCAGCGGGGTGGACAATGCGACAACGGTGGTGCTTGCCGCGGATGGAAAAGTCTTGGTGGGTGGGTTGTCGAATTCGAAGGATTTTGAGGGTGGCACGATGCGTCAATTCGGCGCGCGGTCTGGGAGGGACGCATTTGTTGCGCGACTGAATCCCGCGACGGCGGCGGTTGAACATTTAGTTTACTTGGGGGGGAGTGGAACGGAGGGTGTGGCAGCGTTAACGCTCGATCGCGATGGAAATTGGTATCTAACGGGCGTGACTGGGTCGGATGACTTTCCGACGACTGCGGGCAGTGCGCAGAGCCAGCAAGCGAGTGGGTTCGAGAGTTTTGCGGCCAAAGTGAACGCGGCGGGCAGCGAGTTGATTTACGCGACGTATCTTGCGGGCAGCATGACGGTGGAGCCGTTGACGTGGCCGATGATAGGGCAGGGCTATCCGAAGTCGGGGCTTGCGGTGGACGAGAGTGGGCGAGCGTTAGTGGTGTCGACGTTGAATGGAGATGGGTTGGTGATTCGGCTCGATGGCGATGGGAAACGGAACGGTGTGGAAGAATGG
>SXSK01000138.1 GCA_005793375.1 Verrucomicrobiales bacterium
AAAGAAAGAGCAGAGTCCCGTGAAAAATTGGACTATTTTAACCAGTCTGAAAAACGATCACGAACCCCAGTTCTCCTTCCAAACCAAACCCAATTTCAGTCTCTCTCATTCACACTCTGCAAAAAACTGAGATGCGCACGTTCGCCGTAATTCCAATTCAAAAGACTGGATCAGAGGACTGGCCCAAGGCAACGATCTCTTTGTGGGCATGGAGGCGTCCGGCCGGTTTTTCACGTCGGCCAACGGGGCCGATTGGACGCGCGGTCCGGATCGGCCCAGCGCCAAGCTTGACCGGATCGCGTTCGGCAATGGTGTGTTTGTGGCGGCCGGCGCCATCACCCTGCTCAGTTCCAAAGACGGCGTAAACTGGACCGACTCTGACCCGGGCATGTCGGAATGGATCGTTGGTCTGGCGTTCGGAAACAGCCGGTTCATGGCATTGGGAGAGGAAGGCACCATCACTACCTCAACCAACGGTGCGGATTGGCGGGTGCTCGCCCAGTTTCAGGCGAGACCGACTGGCTTGGACTTTGTCGACGGCATCTTCGTCGCATTTTCACCGGAGACCATCTGGACGTCGGGCGATGGCATTCGTTGGACGTCGGCGCCGGCCGGGACGAGCCAGGTGTTGCAGGCCGCTGCGCAGAACCAGGGAAACTATGTCGTCGTGGGCGACTCTGGGATCATACTTCACTCCATCGCCAGGCCCGTCCTGCATAGCGCACGACACTTGAACGACGGCTCGTTTGAATTCCAGTTGAATGGAATCTCCGGCGAGGATTACCGCGTCGAGTTCTCGATTGATCTGACGCGCTGGGAAACATTGTCGGAAGTGCGGGCCACCAACGCCGTCATGATCTTGCGTGATACGTTGGACAGACAATTGCAGGGACGTTTTTACCGGGCTTATGCGCGTTAACTCTTTCATACCTGAGCTGAGCTTGCTGCTGTCAATCCTTCCGGCATGCCACCTGTGCGGCGATGCGTTAAACACCTGGTTCTTGCGCAATCCACTGCCCCAAAGCCCGGAGATCCAAGCACTGGCCTTTCATCAGGGAACATTCGTTGCGGTGGGCTTGTCGGGGACCATTTTGACCTCGACAGATGGGAGCCACTGGGGCGGTCCGGGTTCCGGGACACGGGACGACTTAATGGATATCACCTGGGGCAACGGTAAGTTCGTGGCCGTGGGGGAACAAGGCCGGATTATTGCATCGACCGACGGACTGGCATGGACTTCTCCAACGAACATCACGTCCACGAACTTGCATGCCGTTATCTTCGCCAATCAACAGTTCATCGCGGCGGGTGGGCAAGGTGTCATCTTGACGTCGCCCGACGGGGATCGCTGGAAGGAAAGAAGTTCGCGACTGAGTTTCACCGTTAATGCCCTCACCGGCGATGGCGGGCTGTTGGTCGCGGTGAGCCAAGAGGGAACAATTCTAACCGGCACAAATCCGGACACCTGGGTCGCCCGGTTTTCGGATTCTTCGGTGCGTTGGACTTCGGTGGCGTTTGGCAACGGCGTTTACGTCGCTGCCGGCACACGTGGAAGGGTCGCTATTTCCAATGACGGATTGGCTTGGCAGACGGTAAACACAGGATTCCTCATCGACTTGGACACCGTCACTTTCAACCAAGCGGTGTTCGTTTTAGCCGGGGATGACGGCGCCATTCTGGTTTCCAAAAACGGGTCGACCTGGGAGAATCGTACACCGGTGGAGATCGATGTGCCTTTGACGTCGGTCGCCTTTGGACTCGATCGATTTGTCTCGTTCGGCGCTTTCCAGGGCTTCCTCACCTCCTCGGACGGAGCGGCCTGGAGAAATACGGGCCCGCTCGGCTTCAGTGATCCGCTAACCAGTATTGCTTACGGGAATGGGAGCTTTGTCGCCGTCGGAGACAAAGGAGCCGCCGCCATCTCCGCTGACGGCCTGGTTTGGTCGCGAGTTGCCACCGGCATCAATGAGCCATTGCGAGGCTTGGCGTGGGGAATGGGAAGATTCGTCGCTGTGGGAGACGCTGGCCGCATCATCACCTCCTCGAATGGTTCGCTCTGGCAAATCGCCGACTCCGGCTCGAAGGCCAATCTCGGGCACGTTATCTACCAAAGCTCACAATTTATCGCCGTGGGCGGCGAATTCTCGCAGGGACAGGACGCATCCGTCGTGATCGCTTCCGGCGATGGGGCACGCTGGGGTGTCAAAGATACCCGACCAGGCGGCTGGTTGAATTCGATTGTGCGCGGCACCGATCGGTACATTGCGGTCGGCAACGAAGGCAAAGTCTTGTCGTCCACAGACGCGACTCAGTGGCAGGTTGAGATTTCGGGCACCACCTTGGATCTATTGGGGGTTGCCTATGGGAATGGCGTTTTCACGGCGGTGGGCGGGAAGTATTTCGACACCAGCAGCCCCATCCTGATCTCTACCAATGGCACCCGCTGGGCGATATCCCGTCCCTTCAGCGACAATGGGGCGTTAGCGGATGTCATTTTCGCGGCGAACCAATTCATCGCGGTCGGCGGCGGCACCATCGGGCGTGGCCATTTCAATCGCAGTTTTACTTCGATTGTGACTTCGCCAGACGGTCTGAGTTGGACAAAGCGTGGCGTGAAACCAGCCAGCGATTGGCTTGCCGGGGTTGCCTTCGCGCAAGACACGATCGTGGCGGTGGGATTTAACGGATTGATTCTCCAATCTTCGCAGTTGCCAGTCGGCATGACAGCGAAGGCTTCCGAGGCCGGATTATTACCGTGACAAATAGATTGTGTCATGAGATCGGCAACGTTGGTGAATGCCGAACTGAAACTGAGCAAGGTAGCCACCTTTGTTTCGCCGCTCCTGGCAGAAGCGGTTATATCAGTATCTGCGGAAATCGTCGACAACCGCGACGATTTTCAGCATGCACCGGGCGAGGCTGTAGCGCAGGTTTCCAAGTCTGCGCTACAGTGGTTGCGGCTGTGCCGCGCCGCGGACTATGCGGACTGATGCGCCTCCTGTTGATTGGTTTTTCATGGATAGCGCTGAATGTGATCCCGGCGAAAAATTCGGCGTATGCGCAAGACTGGCCCATTCAATCGATCGTATTAGCACTACAGCGACGTTTTGAGGGATTTCCATTTTTTGAGTTCTTTGAGGCGGCGTTTACGATGGGAGCGGTAGGCCTGATCGTTGCGCCGTGTGTGATATTTCACCAAAATCACCAGGTAGGCAGGTTCGCGTTTG
>SXSK01000139.1 GCA_005793375.1 Verrucomicrobiales bacterium
TGCAAGGCATGACCACGAAATCATCCAAAGGTGTGAGTGATTACATCCTTTATACATTCCAGTTAGTGGATGCGCGTACGAGTGACATTCTTTGGGAGGATTCCGCTGAGATTAAGAAACAGGGCTTGGAAGATGCTGCCTATCGGTGACCTGCCCTTGCTAATCCATCTGAATTCGAAGACCGCCATGAATCTCCATCTGGCAAGGCTAAGAGGCGTGCGAACTTGGGCATGCCTTATGGCGGTCACCTGGATCCTGGGTTGCCAGAGTAGCGGGCATGTGGAGTCAGGGACCTCCTCGTTGAGCCGTGGAGGCGGGAGTCCTGGTATCAAAGCAACCAGTGCCGCAGCAAAGGACCGCGTTCTTCACGACTATCAGAGCGCGGCGGCACACATGAGGGCGGCAGAGTTTGACCAGGCGAAACCTCTGTTGGACGATGCGCTCCTAACATTGGGCGGCCTGAGCGCCGGGGACAAATCCGCCAAACAGTCACGAAATTTATTCCGATCCGAATCCACCAAGACATTCCGAGGGGAACCTTACGAGCGGGTTATGGCCTATTATTATCGTGGTATCCTCTATTGGATGGATGGAGAACCCGACAATGCGCGGGCCTGTTTTCGGAGCGCGGCCTTGCAAGATGCTGACCCGGAACAAGGGAAATACCAAAGTGACTACGTTCTGCTGGACTACCTGGACGGGTTCGCATCAACCAAACTCGCCGGAGACGGCAGTGACGCCTTGAATCGGGCGAAGGCTTCCCTGCGTCAGAGTAAGGTTTTACCGCCGTATGATTCCAAAGCAAATGTCCTGGTGTTTGTGGAGATGGGCCGGGGTCCGTCGAAAGTAGCCATGGGGCAATATGGAGAGAAATTAGGCTTTTCTCCTGGTGCAGCCTCGGCAGTGGCGGTGGACTTGAAAGTGAGTGGGGTTCAGGTCCGGGCGTTGGCGTACGATGATCTGAGTTTTCAAGCGACGACTCGGGGCGGCCGAGTCATGGACCAGGTACTGGCGAATAAAGCCGGTTTTAAGGAAGGCACTGACACTTTTGGCAATTCCGCGTTGATATCTGGAGCGATTTTGAGCATGCAGCAGGGTCGTGGAAGTAGTCTAGACGAGGTGGGCGCCGGACTTCTGGTGGCGGGATTGGTGGGCAAACTGATTAGCGCTGCGACCACCCCCCGGGCAGATACCCGACAGTGGGATAATCTGCCCAACCTGTTGGGATTTGCGAGCCTCCAGCTTCCAGCAGGCCAACACACGTTGGTTGCGGATTTTGTGGATACCCGGAGCCGCGTGACGACGAGCAAGCAGGCTGTTTTTTCCGTGGTCCCGGGCCGCGATGTGGTTTTGTTCTTCAGCGATCGCAACTAGATCCATTACAGGTCTGAATTCTCTAACACACTTATGAAATCGTTCACCCTCTACTCATTGATCCTGGCCTCCATGGCTGTTGGCACGGGCTGTCGCCCTGTCGGCGAAGCTGTGGGTGGCGCGACACGGACAGTCGTTACGGGTCATCCTGGTGGAGCCTATACCCCCAAGAACGCCACGCGCTACGATCTCGAGAACCGTGAGAAGGTGGTTTTTGAGAGTTGGGGAGCGCAGCGGGCAGCGACCTGTTCGGGGCTTCAAGAGCGAGTGCAAGAGGACGGTCGGCTTGAGGTTGCCGCCAACATTCGAAATCGCGTCAACAAACGGATGCAGCTTCAGATCTCCTGCGTCTTCAAGGATATCCAGGGGTTCAGCACCGGTGATGAAGTCCCGTGGCAAACTCTTATTTTGACAGAAAATGCTCAGGAAACTGTCCGATTTATCTCCATGAATGACAAAGCCAAGGGCTACACAATCCGCGTGCGAGAAGCGCGCTAACGAAGTGGCTTCTGGACTTGAGAGCGATGATCGGTTTTGGGCATGTCCTTCAACACGTTCAATCAGGCAATTCTATAGAATTATGAAATTCCATAAGGCGTTCGCATGGGTGGGGATCGTTTCTGTTTTTGCACGGGTCACGGTTTCAGCTGCAGAGCCGCCGAGTCGGGACAAAAAGCTTCGACACGAGCGACCGCCGGTGTTTGCCGGTCCAGCCAATGCTGGAGTAGCCGCTCCGACGAACGGAGTGGCGACCGGGACGGAGCCGGCGAGTTCGACCGCGGCGACTGCGTACCAGCAGGCGCCGGTTTCCAGCCGACAGCCCCTGGTTTCCAGGGAGCAGGCCAACGCCGTGACCGAGCGTTTCAAACGCGGATATTCCCGACTGGGTTCCCCAAGGCTTGTGCTTTTTGTGAACCGCGAACTGGTGGATGAGGCTAGTGGTCTGAAGATCGCGGAGCGGCGTGAAAAGAGAGACAACTTCCAAAGTGACCTTACGGTGGATCCAAACCTTAAGTCCTCGAGCAGTGCTTTGGGCGCGAACGTCACGGTGGTCGGGAACGTGCAAGCGGATTCCGGGGTATTGCCTGCCAAAGGTACCACGGAACGAGTGACGGCTGAAACTACCTACAAACAGAACGATCCCAAGACTCCGGCGTTGGCGGATAAGCAGACGGTGCGGGATGTTGAGCGACTTTTTGGGCGACCGCTGCGCATGGGTGGAGCCAAGTTGGCGGATCAACGGGTCGCGTCACAGATCTTCCAGGGGCACTCAGTTCAAGAATTGCTCATGACCGCTGGAGGGGTGGCTGCAGGGCGGGATCGGGAAGCCTTGATGAAGGTTGCCGACGTGGTGGTGGAGATATTGATCTCCGCCAGGCCTTTGACCGTTCCGGGGATTTCCGGGGATCTGACCTACCAAGTTCCAGATATTCAAGCGACAGCCATACGGTTGTCCGATGCTCAGATACTGGGACAGGCGAGTGCTACCGACATTTTGGGGCCCGACCGTTTTGCGGGGAGATTGGTCCGGTCCTACGATGTTCGCGAAATTACCGAAGCAACGGCGCTGGCATTGATGGAAGACATGATGCAAGGAGGAGAGTGACACGGGAGAAGACTTTTGACTGTATTGGCGGGTGAAAATACTCGGAATCATCCCCGCGCGATACGCATCCACTCGGTTTCCCGGGAAACCGTTGTTTCCAATTGCCGGAAAGCCGTTGGTGCAATGGGTTGTGGAGCGATGCCGGTCGGCCCAATCGATCAGTGAGGTAGTCGTCGCGACCGATGACGAGCGAATTGCGACGGCGGTCCGCCCATTCTGTCGGGTGGAAATGACCCGGGAAGATCACCCGAGCGGCACGGACCGAATTGCGGAAGTTGTTGCGCGGGTTGGCTGCGACGCTGTGGTCAACATTCAAGGGGATGAGCCGTTGATTGATCCGGTGGTTATTGATGCGGTGGCAGATGAATTGGGAACCTCCGTGATGTCGACGGCTGCCACATCGATTCGCGACGTTCTGGAATACGACAACCCGAATGTGGTGAAGGTGGTGCTTTCGAGTGCGGGCAAGGCTCTGTATTTTTCGAGACGGACAATCCCATTTCTGAGGGATAAGAGTCAGTGCTCGCCCGTGGAGCAATTGGCGGCATTCCCCTTTCTGAAGCACCTGGGGATCTACGGGTTTCGACGAGAAACCCTGCTTCAATTAGTGCAGTTTCCGCCTTCCTCCCTGGAAATGGCCGAAAAACTTGAACAACTTCGTGCGCTAGAGAATGGGATTGCGATTCAAGTGGTGCGAGTGAATTACGAGAGCATCGGGGTGGATGTGCCTGGAGATGTGGAACGAGTGGAGGCA
>SXSK01000140.1 GCA_005793375.1 Verrucomicrobiales bacterium
GGTACGGACATTAAATTAGGCCCTGGGATCGCTGAGGTTGGGGGATTGCACGTGATTGCCACCGAGCACCACGAGAGCGGACGCGTCGATCGACAGCTCATTGGGCGTAGCGCAAGACAGGGAGACGCCGGCACAGCCCAACAATTTGCCAGTGCCGACGATGAGTTAATTCGGCGGTTTCTGCCGCCACCCGTGGGGGCTGTGCTGAAAGGGGCGACGTGGCTTCTGGGTCCTTCGCTCTTCCGGAAGGCCCAATCCCGCGCGCAACGGATCGCGTTCCGCCAGCGACAATCCGTGCTACGTTCCGATACCTGGTTGGACGAATCCCTCGCATTCACGACGAATCTGTAGCCCTAAAATTGTCCAGTCTTGTGCAATTTCCGTGGGGCCGATATCGGCGGAAGTTGCAAGCCTGCCTTCGGTATGATTCACGAAGTTACTGGCGATATTCTTCTTACGAATGCGGAAGCGCTGGCTCACGGCATTTCCCCTAACGATCACTTTGATTCAGGTCTGGCCTTGAGTCTCCGGCAGGATTGGCCTGCCTTATACAAGGATTTCCGGCATTACCTCCACACAAACCATCCGAAGCCGGGTGGTCTTTGGGTGTGGGCAGGGGCCAATGGCAAGCGGATCATCAATCTGTTCACACAGGAACCAGCCCCCAGTGAACACGCCAAGCCCGGGCGTGCGAGCTATTCCAATCTCAATCACTGTCTCAGGGAATTGAACCATCTGGTGACGGCTGAGAAGATCCGCAGTTTGGCTCTCCCACGCCTTGCTACCGGTGTTGGAGGCTTGGCTTGGGAAGAGGTCTCTCCGATTCTCAAAGCTCAGCTCGGCTCTCTCAACATCCCCATTTTCGTGTACACCACCTACCATAAAGGGGTTAAGGCTTTGGAAAAGGGCGTCTGAACCGCCTTTTTGGAGCGCGGCAGGGACTGCCGCTTTCCCCTTCTCGGCCGCCTGAGGTTCGGGAATCCGGAGGACGGCTTCGTCGTCAAATTGGGTTGGAAGCCCAGTGCAAGTGTCAAGGCCGCGGACGCAAGTCCGCGGCCTTTGTCCTTTCCAGCAACGAATTCAAGGAAACGTTCAAGATCTCTGAACAAATTTCGTGTGGCATTGGTCAATAATTACCTTACGCAATTTTAAACGAAACGATTCGCGTCGAGCGCTGTTTTAGTAGCACTGAATCTCAGCATGCCCAGGTTATTGGCGGTCGTTTTCGTGGGCTAAACGGGTGCGACAGGGCATCTAAATGATTTATTGCAATTGCCGAGGATGGCCATAACTCAAGACACATCATTGATTCGTCGTACGCCTGCTCCTGAGGTACTTCGAGTCCTCCCGCCAGACTTCGTCCAACGGAATCAGGTCGTTCCATTGGAGGTCTGCGATGGAACGCTGCTGATTGCCGTCGCGACCGCTGGCAATCAGCGGTTGCTGGACGATGTCCGACTATTAAGTGGATTCGAGGTGGAGGAACTTGTCGCCGACACCGATGAAATCGCGGAGAAAATTGCCGAGTGTTACCAGGTGACGGTTGAGAAGATGATTGAGGATTTCGACTCGAGCCCCAATGGTTTGGTCGACCCCAAGAATCTGCATGACATTGAGGTGATGGCGAATGAGCCCACCGTGGTCAACCTCGTCAATCTAATCCTGTCTACCGCCTTGCGGGAGCGAGCGAGTGATGTCCATTTGTTGCCTTTTGAGAACTCCCTGCAATTGCGCTATCGGATTGACGGATTGCTACAGGAGAAGCCGCCACCGCCGAAGCCCCTGCATGCGGCTCTGGTATCGCGTATCAAGATCATGGCGGACATGAACATCGCCGAGCGATTCATCCCCCAGGATGGCCATATCCAAATTAATCATCGAGGTGCACGAGTGGATATCCGCGTTGGCACGATGCCGAACATCCACGGTGAAAGTGTGGTCATGCGATTGTTAGTGAAGGACGAACGGCTGTTGAACCCGCGGGAACTGGGCCTGGACGAGGAGCGGGCGGCGTTGCTGGAACGGTTGGTGGAAAAACCGCATGGACTATTCCTGGCCACGGGTCCGACCGGCAGCGGCAAAACCACCACATTATACTCCATTCTACAGGGAATTTATGTGCCTGAGAAGAAGATCGTCACCATCGAAGACCCGGTGGAGTACGAACTCGCTGGGGTTTCTCAGATTCCCGTCCGACCCAGTCGCGGGTTCACCTTCGCCACCGGGCTGAGGGCGATCCTACGACAGGATCCCGATGTAATCATGGTCGGTGAGATTCGTGACGCTGAGACTGCCGAGATTGCGATTCGAGCGGCGCTGACCGGTCATCAGGTATTTAGTACGTTGCATACCAACGACGCTCCAAGTGCGGTGACTCGATTAATCGACATGGGCATCGAGCCCTTTTTGATCTCCTCGTCGCTTGAAGGCGTTTTGGCTCAGCGTTTGGTTCGGCGGATCTGCCCCAATTGCAAGCGGCCCGCGCCCGTTTCCGAAGCGGTCCGCTCCAAATTGGAACTTCTCAGCAGCCATCCATTGGAAGGGGAGTTTTTTGAAGGAACAGGATGTGACAATTGCCGCAGTGGATATCGGGGGAGGCTGGGAATTTTTGAACTCTTAGCGGTAAACGCAGCCATGCGTGAAATGATTTTGAACAAACGTTCCGCGGCCGAACTGAAATCTGTCGTTTCACGCAGCATGATCACCATGCAACAGGACGCGCTCCGCAAGGCGACACGAGGCCAGACGACGCTCGAGGAGATCGTGCGGGTCTGCGCCAGCGACTCTCAGGAATGACCGCGTTCAAATACCAGGCAAGGACCGGTCAAGGTGACGCTGTGAGCGGCGAAATCGAAGCGGAGGACCGTCGCAGTGCACTTCAATTGTTGGGTCGACGGGGGCTTTATCCATCCCACTTGGACCCGGTTTTAACCAATGGCCGCGCTTCAAATTCGGCGCTGCCGCCGTTGGCATCGGGGTCGGTCGAAGCTCCGGCCAAGCCTGCCGCCCAAACCTGGTCGATTTCGCGCAGTATTTCTCGCAAACAGGTCACCGCCTTCACCCGCCAGATGGCAGCGCTATTGGGGGCTTCAATTCCGATTCCACAAGCCTTGGAGGGATTGGGCGACGAGGAAGAAGTTCCAGCCCTGCGTGAACTTCTCCAGGAATTGTCCATTGCAGTGCGGTCCGGCATTTCCTTTTCCGGCGCCCTCACCAAGCATCCGAAGTGCTTTGGGCCGCTCTATATCAGCATGGTGCGCGTGGGTGAGGAAGCCGGAGCATTGCCATCGGTCATGTTGGATCTCGCCGATCTTCTGGAACACGAGGAAGAAGTCCGCAGCGAAGTGGTCTCGGCGATCGCCTATCCGGTCTTCGTCCTCGGTTTTGGTGTGGTTACTGTGGCGATCCTCCTGACCGTCGTCCTGCCACGTTTGTTTTCTATGCTCCAGGAGATGTTGAATGTCCTGCCGCTGCCCACCCTGATTCTGCTCCGGGTGAGCGGATTCTTAAACCAGTATTGGTGGGTGATGCTACTCATCGCTGGCGGAACCATCCCGGCTTGGCGGGCTTACGTGGGAAGCCCGCGCGGCGCGGAAACTGTGGATCGCTGGAAACTCAAGATACCCATGGTGGGATCCATGTTACGATCCGCCGCGTTGGGTCGTTTCGCACACACACTCGGTATCCTGGTCAAGAGCGGTGTCTCGCTCTTGCCGTCTCTAAAGATTGTGGAGGCCACCATGGGAAACCAGATTCTTGCACGGCAAGTGGCGCAGGTGGCCGAACAAACGCGGGGCGGTTCTTCCCTCGCAACACCTCTGCGCCAGTTTGGGCTCTTCCCTAAGAGCGTCATTCAGATGATCGCCGTTGGCGAAGAAACCGGCAAATTGGCGGAAATGCTGTTGAAGGTCGCCACCATTGAAGAACGCCAGATGCGCGCCCGGACCAAAACGCTCATCTCACTGCTCGCACCCGCGTTGATACTGATCGTTGGCGCCATTGTCGGTTTCATGGTCATCGCACTGTTGCTGCCGATCTTTAAGATGAGTCGCGGCATTCACTAACCTATGCGCTGAATTTCCACCTTCTGTCCTCCCAACCCGAATCGTTATGACTCAAACCCGCAATTCAATGGAACGCCGATCCCGCACACGGGAGGGTTTCACCCTGATCGAAATCA
>SXSK01000002.1 GCA_005793375.1 Verrucomicrobiales bacterium
CCGTTTGTTGCTCGTGCTCGGGTAGCGTAATAGGCTCGGACATGCCGGCAGTTAAATAAAGTCAGCGCCTTTTGTCCAGTTTTATACCGCCTTTTGTTTCACCTGCCTCCTTAAAGTCGAAATCTTGAAACTGCCCTGGGTGCTTTGACTATCGAATAATGAACTCCTGATGGAAGCTGCACACGTCGGTGACGGAATGAATCTTTCATCCGAACAAAAACAATGCCGGGCTCCGGCCAATCTTTGCGGGTCTCCAAGATCACATTTCCGACGGCCAATTCGACCTCAAGAATGGCCCGCAAGAGTGGATGGAGCATGGAGACAACTCTAAAGGTTTGGTACTCGACCCACTGAATTGGATCCGCGGCATACTGAGCTAAGCGTTCATCAGGCGACCAGCGGTACGAGTCGTGAACGCGGTGCGAGATCAGTTTGAAGCCATTTTTCTCCAATACCCGTCGAGAACGAAGATTTTGCTCCAAAACCTCCGCCTGAACACACCCTAAACCGCATTTCCTGAAGGCGAACTCCAGCAATTTGCCCACGGCTTGTGATGCGTAGCCCTGACCCCAAAATGGGCGCCCAATCCAATAGCCTAACTCCGCTTTCTCACGTTCTCGAATTCCATGCAGACCGCAAAGTCCAACAAGGCTGGTGGAATTGAGGATTGCGAATGCCATTGTCTTTCCCAACGCTTGTTCCGCCAAACATTGTTCAATGTATTGGCTCGCTCCATCTCTGGGATATGGAACTGGAAGCCGGGTCGTTGCCGCAAGATCGGGATGACAGACCAACCTCTGCACTGCAACTGCATGGCGCAGCACTAATGGCTCAATTTGAACTTCGCTCAAATCTGCCATAAGGATCATTCCTTGGAAGTAGACGGGCCCTTATTCTTAGGGATGAGCATATTCCGTCAGTTAATGAATCCATTTAGCGAGATACCCAAGCGCGGGCATAAAGCCATGCCGCCCCAGCGCAGCACCAACCGCACGAAGCCATTCCGTGCGATACCTATCCCCGCTTTGCAGATGGGGAGGATCCACGGTCCCAGATTTAGGGCCAAATGCCATGAAATGGTCTGCTGCTTTGTTGGCATTGGCAAATACATTGCCATGGTTAAGCCCTGCTACTGCCGTAAAAAGTTCCTTCACCAAGGCGGTCAGTCGCTCCGATGCCAAGTGAGCCTGTTCCATTTGCATGGGGAATACCATCTGCAAACAGGCGAGACAACAAGGAGCGACGGTACTGCTCGATGGAATGTTGCATGGAAAGGTCTGTTGACCCCTCTTGAATAACCGCGAACGGATCGATTGTGAAGCGGATCGTGAGATTTCCTTCTTCATTCAATTCCGGCGTTGCCCACTCCAAAACTCGGGGGGCACCGTCATCCAACGCCAACTCGCTCATTTTTTCGTAACCAGCCTGGCGACCGGAGAATTGATACAGTGAGGCCGATGCTAAAGATGGCGACCTGGAGATTTTCAAGTAGAGTCACCAGAAACGTAACGATGAGAGTCCCAAACACGCTCTGGTGCCTACTGATCATGGAACTTCTGATCGGAGCCCCCCGTGTTTCCATTGGAGCTCCTGACACGCCCCGACGACCCGTGACTCAATCGTTCCAGGGAATCACCGTCACGGATCACTACCAATGGCTAGAGGCTATTGACAGTTCTGACGTCCGGGACTGGCTTAATGCCCAAGAGGAGGAAACAGAACGGCATCTCGAGTCGTCGCGGATACGTCGATCGGTGCGACAGCAATTCGAACATCTGCAAGCTCGGCAATCGCCAGATTATTCATCGCTTAGCTGGCGACCAAGGATTTCGTTCCTTCTCAAGAAGCGATCCATGGATAGCCGACCTGTTCTCGTTTCCATGAGCTCCATGGACGATTCGAAATCGGAAAAAATCGTTTTCGATCCGAATTCCGCAGAAACGGGGACGTCAACCGAGTTACAATGGTTCGAACCCTCTCCAGATGGTCGATTTGTAGCGTTGTGTCTGTCTTCCAACCAAAACAGCTTTGGCAACCTGCATATCGTGGAAGCGTCAACCGGGCGACCATTGTCGGACGTTATTTCAGGAATTGCGACTGCGCCCAGGGCTGGAAACGTGGCTTGGAGCGCCGACGGTCTCGGTTTCTATTATTGCTCGAAAGACGCTACCAGAACCAATCACAGTGGTTATCAATTGATGCTCCCTCGGATTCGATTCCATCGGCTGGGAGATCCGCCTTCATGGGACAAACTCGAAGTGATTCCTGAAGCAATGGGGTACAGGGAAATGGAACTCAAGAGTCGTTGGGACGATGAAAGGATTCTTCTCAAGGCGTTCACTAACTCAGGGGGGCCGTTCACTCATTTCGTCCGATTACCAAACGGCCTATGGCGGACACTAGCGAATCCTGTCGATCAAGTCATTCAGGTGGAATTTGGACGTGACCCGCTATATTTGGAATTACCAAAAGACGAATCATTCTACCTGCTGACCAGGCTTAACAGTACCAAAGGGCGCGTCGTTCGACTGCCTCCCCACGAATGGGACATCGCACGATCACGCGTTGTCGTCCAGGAGGACTCTAACGAACTGCTGGATATCCACCCGACTTCGAGTGGGATCGCCCTGCGATACCTGAAGCGTGGCACTCATGTGTTTGTCTACAAGGACTTCCTCAATCCGGTATTGAGTGGTCCGAGCAGTCGTTCGGAACTACCTGACTTTAAGGTTCCGACAGGCATTCAGGAAATTGTTGCCACGCGCGGTGATGAAGTACTGTTCCGGACGGAATCCTATACGGCTCCGTTCACTTGGTGGAGATTTGATCCCAACATAACCAGGGACCATAGCGAAAAGACTGCTCTCCGAGGTCACTCGACCGTCTCAATGGATGACATTCAGGTCACGTCAGTCACCGTTCCGTTGCCCACCGGAATCGACGTACCGATGAGCTTGCTCCATCGGCGCGGACTGAGGTTCGATGGCAAGAGGCCAACCCTCGTCGAATTCGATGGTGGGCTTCAGAAGGCCACGGGGCCGAGCTTTGAGATACTTCGGCGCTTTTGGTTCGATCAAAACGGGGTGTTGGCGATGGTTCATGTGCCTATCGATCCTGGGACCTTTGATCAGCCATTGGAAAACCTTCTGCCGGGTCGCTTCGATTTGCTGGTTCAACAGGCAGAAGCGTGTTTGAAGTGGTTGACTCGTTCGAACATTACCTCTTCCGCTCGAATTGCTCTGCAAGGTTCCCATGGAAACGCCCTTCTGTCCGCCGCTATGCTCGTACGGCAACCAGCAATGTTCCGCATCTCGTTGTCCCAGAACGGTCAGTATGACTTGCTGAATATCTTGTTTCAAAGAAACCATCTTTGGGCCGAAGTATCGCAGGACAATATCAGCAAGAGCCTATTTCAAAGCACACTCAACGCATCACCCTACTATGGGATTCGTCCCAATGTTTCTTATCCTGCGGCGGTATTTACTCACCGGGACGCGCGGTTCGATGGAGTCCAGTCATCTCAGGCTCACAAGATGGTTGCCGCTCTCCAAAATGCGACTGTTTCGAAAGCTCCAGTGTTGTTCATCAAAGACCTTCCAGGCGCCGAGAGCAGAATGAACGCGAAACAGTCAGCAACTCAGTTGGACGCCGATCTGACCTCGTTTTTGTTCGATCAAATGGGGGTGGACGTCTCGTGGGTGGAACGTGGTCCTTGGTGTGGTTCAGTCACGCACACGTCTGCCGTGGTCAAAGCCAAATTCGCGCGTCCAGGCATGGCTGCCAAGCTGCTGGTGAGTCTTGGTTCCCAGTGGAACCACGCAATACCATTCGGTCCCGATTTGAGCGATACCAATCATTATCAATTAGTCGCCTTTTCGATCAGCAATTTGAGCCCCAATAGCCTATACCAATACGCCTTGGAAATCGACGGGCGACTGGATCACACTCGCTCAGGACAGTTTCGCACCTTTCCATCTCCAGGGCAGGCATCATTCCAATTCGCCTTCGCTTCCTGTGCTAGAACCGGTTCCACGCGTGCGGTTTTCGAGCAGATCCGAAAGCACCGCCCGCTATTCTTCCTGCACATGGGGGATTTTCATTATTTGAATATTCAGACCAATGACATCCAGCGTTTCAGAGCCGCCTATGATCGAGTGCTCGCATCGCCACAACAGTCCGATCTCTTTCGGGAGGTGCCCATCGTTTACATGTGGGACGATCATGATTATGGGGGCAATAGCGCCAGCCGGAAATCCAAAACCCACGAAGCCGCGCGCCGTGCTTACGATGAATATGTCCCACATTACCCATTTGTCCGGAACCGCATCGAGGATCCCATTTATCAATCATTCAGTGTTGGTCGAGTGAAGTTCATTCTGACCGATTTGAGATCTGAGCGAGAGGATCCCAAGAAGAAGGACACACCCGCCAAGACCATGCTGGGTGCCCAACAAAAGGCCTGGCTGAAGCAGGAGCTATTGTCTGCTAACGGAGCCTATCCACTGATCTGCTGGATGACCAGTGTTCCCTGGATTGGCATGGTTGGAAAGGAACCCTACAGTTCACTCCATACCAATGTTTACGGGTACATCCACCAATCACTTTCCAATTTGTTCCTCGTGAAAACCAATCAAACTAGGCGGCGAGGTGAACCCATGTCAGCAGGAGAAGAAGACCATTGGAGCGTCTTCGGCAACGAACGACGGGAAATCGCCGATTTCATTAAATTGCACCAGATTCGGGGCGTCTGTATCCTCCACGGAGATTCGCATATGCTCGCAGCAGATGATGGATCCAATGCCGACTACGCCACTGGTGGTGGTGCCCCAATTCCAGTGATGTGCGCAGGACCACTCGATCAAGTGTCGTCCCTCAAAGGTGGGCCATACAGCCAAGGGGTCTATCGAGTGAAAGATTCCAACGATGAAAGCGGTTTCGGTCTGATAACGATTCAGGACACGGGTGATCGAATACGGGTGAATTTCAGTGGGCGAAACCAGCGTGACGAAGAAAAAATCTCCCTTCAGTTTGAACTTCCGGCAAGCCCGACTCAAATCGCACTTCCCCAATAGAGAACGCATTATCGTATGAGATATAGAATCTCCGATCCATGGGGAGTCCTGATGATCCTCTGTTGGGCCTGTCGACTCTTCCAAACCCGAGGCGCCGAGGAACCCTTAGTCTCCTCGCCGATCGAAGGCACTTGGGGTTGGGAATTTGTCATGCCGGATTCCACGATCATTCACCCAACCCTTAGGATCCAGCGGAACGACACAGGCGAATGGGAAGCCACCACCCAATTTCGCTCTCGGACGTCTCTAGCCATCACCAACTTGGTTACCGAAGGAAATCATCTGAAATACACTATTGTGAGAGAATCTGTCGGTAAGCAGCAGCGCACGGAGTATCGCGGCATTGTCGTGGGTGATCTCCTCCAGGGGACAATAAAGTCCGACTGGTCAGGAAGCCAGAAGGAGTATCCCTGGGTAGCGAAACGGAACGTCAACGTGGAAGGTCAATGGAAATGGACAATTCCAGCGTCTCCGCGAAGCCGAGCTTCCAGGCTCAGCGCGAGTGAGGATTCCGACTTGAACTCGAACTGGATCAAAATGGCTCTAGCTCTCCGAAGGAGCGGTGAGAAACTTTACGGCAAATTGAGGATTGCAAGAAGTTCGGAGTTGGAGATCAGAGACGGAAGGTTTCGTGATGGCATGGTATCGTTTCGGGTCGAACGACCACGAGATGGCGAGTCTGCGACCAATATCTTTAAGGGGCGACTCGTGGCAGACCGAATCCTGGGCGTCATGATTTCCCAAACCCACGGCCGCTCAAGGACGAATCAATGGAAAGCCACTCGGACCGAGTAGCGCGGAGCTCGATTCTGGACCTCATCGGCTCGGGTCATTGAGTTCGCCAAATGCGAGCCACGGGAAGTGCGTTTCCAAAGTTGGCGAAATCCTTGTAGGACCAGGCGATCTGCTTGCCTGGGGTTACCTCCAGCAATTGTGGCTGAGAGGGACCGGCGTGGCAATTTACTACTAGGGTGTTTCCGTTGGGCAACCGTTCCGTCATGGTGACCCAGGCCAATTTCACGCCGGGCCACTGATTCTCTTCCAAACTCCAGACCAACATCCCGGCCCGGTCAACTTCGATGACCCGATGGCCGTTTCCACACCCGATCAATGTGTTGCCATTGCGCAGTCGGGATGCGGAATAGACGGCGGCTGGCTCCCCTGCGGCATTCTTGACCGCGTACGCCCAAGTGACCTTTCCTTTGGAATCGTACTCTCGCACCATCGCCTCACCCTCCTGGCAAACCAGGTAGTGACCATTTTCCAGTTTTCTCACCAGCCGTGTGTCACGATGTGGGTCGGGCTTGATGACTTTGAGTTTGATTTGGTTTTGGATTCGGCCTTGCTTATCAACCTCTATGATGCGACTTGGGCCGGATTCAGCGATCATCGTCAGCCCATTGGGTAACCGTTGAAAGGCATGGACCTCGACACGCTTGCCGCTGTTCCCGTTCATTGTGGCTGCATCATAACTCCAGACCACCTTCCGTTCCTTGTCGAATTCGACGATCCGGGTCCAGTTGGTCTGGGTCAGGATATGTCCGTTTGGAAGAATCCAGAGATCATGGATATCACGAATCGGGATTTCCCACTGGAGCATGCCAGTATCCGCATCGACCAACCCGAGGCGCTTCTTTTCATAATCGGCTGCCAAGACTCGGTTTGGAGGACCTGCGGGTTCTTCGGAAAAGACCGGTTGGACGAGAAGTGTCAGTACCGCCAACAAGAGTACGTGGCGACCAGAAAGAACTGGCAGTAGCAGATTCATGCGATTGTGGGAATCATTATGCTCAGGCGTCGGACTCAGTTGCCAGCTCAGATATTTAGAAACCGGCTCCCTAAACACGGTGATCCTGCAGCAAAGCATCCCTTTGGTCGATTTCTTAAAAATTGCTGGGCACTGGTATGGCTGACTGCGGTTGCCCAGTTCGAAACCGCTAAATCAATTCGTTCCATTTCCCGACAAATCATGTTGGAGTTGCAGGGGGCTTTTCTGACGCTCTAAATAACTCCAGCAAGCCGCGATGATTGATTTTGCCGGTCCCAAGCTTGGGGATCTCCCGGAGAACCCGCAATTCCCGAGGGATGCATAGATTGTTCAATCCCTTCTCTCTCACAGCGTGCCGGATCTCCTCTAGCGTCAGTTTCGGTTCATTGGAGATCGCAATCAGGCGTTCACCCTTATCGGTGTCAGGAACTGCAATGACAGCGATCTCGCACCGATTCCCATGCTGTGGAAATGCTCCAGCCAGGGAATCTTCGACGGCCGTCAAGCTGATCATCTCTCCGCTGACTTTGGCGAATCGCTTGAGGCGACCCAGCAGAAAAACGAAACCATCCTCATCGACACGGGCGATGTCGCCGGTGTCATACCATCCGCCCAATTCTAGAAACTTAGCGTTGGCATCTTGATTCAGGTAGCCCTTCATCACATTGGGACCTCGCACAAACAAACGACCTCCCTCGGTAATTCCATCCGTCGATTCCAGCTTCCATTCCATCCCAGGCACGAACTTGCCAACACTTCCGAACTTTGGATCGAGACGATTGTTCAAACAGATAGCGGGGCTGCATTCCGTCGCCCCATAACCCTCGAGTAGCCGGACGCCGAATTTGCGTGACCAGACTTCAGCCGTCGACGCCTGAACCTTCTCAGCGCCCGCGACGAGATACTTTACAGAATTGAAATCAAATGGATGTGCCTTCCGCGCATATCCGTTTAGGAACGTATTGGTCCCAACCATCACAGTGCAGTTTCGATCGTAGACGGCTGCGGGTACTACTCGATAGTGCAACGGAGACGGGTACAAGAACGTGTATAAACCCCGGATCAATGGAAACAACGTACACGCAGTCAGTCCGAAACTGTGAAACAATGGCATCGCATTAAAGAATCGTTCGTTATCTGAAACATCCATATGAGCGATCACTTGGCGCACATTGGCCAACAAGTTCCCATGGGTCAGTTCCACGCCTTTCGGTACGCCCTCAGAACCAGAGGTAAACAAGATCACTGCAGAATGGTTCAGGCAAGATGGGTCTGGGGCCGATTGACGAAAACCGGCGCCGCACTGGAGGGCGTGTTTCATCAAAGCGCCGAGTTTCCTTAGTGGCTGTATTTCAAGTCGAACATCTTCCAGGGCGATCAGCTCAATACCGGCCTTGGTCAAAAGATCCAGATTGAGCTTCGCTTTGTCCAAGAACTGCCTGGATGTGATGATTTGCTTGAGCCCCGCGAGTTGGGCGCATTGGAGCATGACTGGAATTCCAGCGGAAAAATTGAGGATGGCCGGAACCTTGCCGATTGCCCAAAGACTTAGGACCGTCACCGGCATGCTATTAACGTTTGGCAGGAGTACACCAACACGCTGGATTTCAGCCAGAGTGGGGCGCTGCTTCCAACGCTCCGCCAGCAATTCGACTCCCACCATCAAACGGCGATAGCTCAATTGCTGTAGTGTCACGTCTTCCAGAACCACCTTCCCCGGCTGCTTCGATGCTGCTTCGGCAATCGCTGAAAGCAAATCCGTGGGTCCCCGCTCCATCTCAACTTCGAATTGCTGGCGTAGCATGGTATCCCGCAGCCAGTTGGTGAGTTTCTGACGTGCCACCGAATTGGAGATACCGGTCAATTTTGGGGGTGTCACTAGATGGCTGAAGTGAGCCGTCACTCTAGGCGCCCACTGGGTCCACCCCGCATGTCTCACTACCGGAGCGCGCAGCGCATTCCTCAAATAACAGGTGATAACTTTCGCGCCGGTTTTATGAAGAAGAAATCCGGTTCCGTCATAGAGCTTCATCATCGCACCGGTCTGCGTGATACGACCTTCCGGGAACATCACCAATCTTCCCCCCGCTGAAAGAAACTCCGCCATGCGCTTGGCCGCATAGGGGGACGCTGGATCCACCGGAAACGTACGGCGGTTGAGCATAATTTTCTTATGCACCCAACTCACGTTCGCCGTGGTGGAACTTGTCACAAATTTCCAGTCATCGTCGATCACTGAGTAGAGGAAGGCCCAGTCCAGCCAGGAAACATGATTGGGCAGCAGCAGTACCGGTCCTGGAGCCTTAAGGACGTCTGGGTTAAAGGATCGGAATCGGAACCAGAATCGAAGGATGAAACGGAATAGATTCTTCATAAAGGATCGGTTTCGGTGAGTTTTGCGGGAATGCGCAACCAGACAACCACCACGGCGACAGCCACAGCCAGAACCAGGAACACCTGACCTGCGCTGAGAGTCAGGCGAGTGCAGGACCAAACCAGAAAGCCCGCCAGCAACATTCCAAGATTGTCCATAAAGTTTTGAACCGCGATAGTCTTTCCCAATTTGGAGGGTTCCGACTCATCCTGAAGAGCCGCATTCAGCGGGATCAGGAACAGGCCGGCGGCAAATCCATTCGCAATGAGCAATCCGACAACGGGGACTAACAACCTCATACCCCCCCATTCGTAGAACCACCCACGCCAGAAAGCCCACGGTTCGACCGTCCAAAGTAAGAGCAGCATTCCAACCAACAAGAATCCATAACGACGGCTCCTGGTTAGGTCGCCGACGCGATGCCATTGACCAGCCAGCATGCTTCCGGTCATCACTCCAACACTCAGCCAAAGCCCAAGCAGCGACACTTGAAGATTGCTTCCTAGGTGAAGGACGTTCAATCCCCAAGGCTGGAAGTTGATCTTCATCGTGGCTCCACAAACCCAGAACAGCGCCGTGCCGACCAGGATTTTGCCAAGCCGTTTTCCCTGTAGAAGTCGCATGAAATGGCCAAAAAACTCTCGGATGCTGGGGGCTAACTGCACGTTGGGATTTGACGGTGTCCGATCCATCAGGAGATTGAGTAAAAAGGAACCTCCAAACACTCCTAGCATTACGCCATAACAAAGTAACAACGACAATCGATCCACCATAAAGGCGCCCGCAACCGCTCCCGTAATGATGGCCAATAGGGTGAGCAGTTCCACCATTCCATTGGCCTTCACCAATTGTTCCCTCGGCAGAATCTCGGGAAGGATGCCGTATTTCGCTGGACCGTAGAAACAGGAACCAACGCCCACAATAATGTAACCGGGCGCCTGCCAGTTGTAGCCGTACCAAATGCTCAAGGCACAAACGCACGCTCCCACCAGTTTGATCAAATTGCCTCCAATCAGCCAGGAGGTTTTGGCAAACCGATCGTTGAAATATCCAGCCAGTGGTGCCAGCAACACGTAGGGAATGAACAACAGGCTCGTAAAAATGGCGCTGTTCTGCCTCAGCACCACCTCAGAGATCACCCCCTGTTTCTGCATCAATGTCAACTGTCCGACAATCACCGCCAGTATCGCATTGTCCCCAAACGCACTTAGGAATTGGCTAACTAGCAGCAGCGGATAATTACGGCGCGATTTCATGCAATTGAGTCTTGAGTCTTCTGGATGACAACTACCTCCTGCTCAATTCGCTCCAACTGTTGCAGGATGCCCAATACCACCTCCGTTTGGTGCCCGGAAATGCCGGCCCACACACGTCTCGCCGCTTCGCAGTAAATTAGGAGGACGGATCTCAGCGGTTTCCTCCCAGCCGAAGTGAGTACCAAGCGCCAAGCCCGCTGATGCCCCACGTCCGCGGAACGTTTGACCAACGATCGTTTCTCTAACCGGCCCACCAATCCCGTCACATTAGAACGATGTGTGAGCAATGCCTTGCCCAATTGGCTTTGAGTTAAACCCCTTACCTCATCTGACAAGAGGTTTAGGACGTTAAACTGCGCCGGGCTGATGTCCCATCGCGCAAACAGCAATCGACTGGAATTCCAAAGAGTGTCCGTATTGCGGATCAATTGGAGGATGGCCTCGTACTGCAATTTTGAGTATTCAGGGTCAACCATGGAACCCGTGTCCACTAACGGCCAACTGTTGATAAGTCAACAAACTGCCACATCGATTGCCTCCTGTCGACATCGATTGCCAGTATGGTCATCGCTCTAGAAATGCGATTCCATTTCCATGGGTTGCAGGCTTTCGACACTTCGTTTATTATAAGGCGTGCCCGATTACTTTGGCTGGCGATCGTTTCAATTCGTGTTGTTGGGATTAGGATTGTGCATTCGAAGTTGGTCGCAGCCGATTGTCGTCGAGGGGTTGCTTCACCAGAGCGTTTACACGGATACTGTTACTTTTCGCATACCTGAATTGCCGGGATTTCTTTATCGGGCGTCCTTGAACGGGCAGCCGATTCCCACGGGTGTGACCACGGTGGTTACGAATGTCGATTATCATGAATTAGCGATCCACAGGAAACCGGTTTTCGATGGGATTGACCTCCAACAGAGCTGGCAGTTCATCGTCCGATCCAGCCAACGGGGCAATTCGGAGTGGGGACTGCCCCCTTGGACCCCTCATCCGGTTATCAATGGCAGTCCGGCAGAGTTCGAAGGGGCCAACCTGAGAATCATGGCGCCCAGCAATTATCCTGAGGGCATGGAGGTACCTGTTGTGGCTTGGGTTACTAATCGAACCGGGCAGACGGTAAGGGCCAACGGTTTGTTGACTCTCGAAGAAGGCAAACCTATCCAGCTTCGCCGCGGAGTTGGGTCTGGTTTCTTGGCATCGCCCAGGATGTCTGGAAGTCGTGTGATCCGTTTGCAGTTGCACCAATGGGTGGAAGACTGGGAAATGCAGTCTGAAACAAACGTTGTGTGGACGCGAGTGAGTGGTGTTCTGTCGAAAGATACGTTCTGGCCCTCGAATTCGCGAATAGACATCACATCGAATCTGACCGTTTCCGGGGGAGTCCTGCTCGAGATCGGATCTGGGAGCGTCATACGCTGTGCTCCAAACACGGAAATCCAAGTGGAAGGGATCATTCGTGCTTCCGGCGGCTTGCCCGCACCCGTGGTATTCGCCCCCACGGAGCGTGCAGTGCCATGGGGTGGGTTTGTGCTCCGAACAAACACCGCGAGGCTTGTGCTGGACCATTGCATCCTTTGGGGTGGTGGGGCTGAAAGTAATTGGTTTCAACTCCATCCAGGCAGAGGTGTCGCTCATAAACCTCATCGGTCGATGATTTATTTGGCTGGCAAATCTAAAGCGACTTTGACCGACTGTGCGATCCTGGATTCACGTGGACAGGCAACGCACGGTGAGGACAGCCAACTTCGTGCGACTCGAACGTTGATCCAACGGCACGTCACCGGTGGTCAGCACAACCGCGGCAGCGTGAGAATGAATGACTGCGCAGTGATTGAGTTTCCCTACGACGGAGCACCATTTGCGGATGATGACAACGATGCCCTCTATTTGACCGGAGGTGATCATTCGTTCACCAACTGTCTTTTGGGGTGGGCAGGTGACGATGGAATGGACGCTGGATCGGGATCGGCTGGCAGCGTTACGGTGGTTGGGAGTTGGTTTGAAAGTTGTTTTCATGAGGCAATGGCTTGGTCTGAGACGCGGACAGCCATAGTGCGGGACTCGGTTTGCCTGAATTCAGGGCAAGGTGTCGAAGCTGGCTTTGGTGCACCGGATGTCCTGGCTGATCATATCCTATGCCTCGGCAACGTCGTGGGAGCCAGGTTCGGTGACAACTACGACTGGAATTACCTTGGTTTTCTAAGGGTAACCAATTCCATTCTGCTGGACAACTACCGGAACATCTTTGGGCGAACTTGGACTCCCAACACATGGACCAACCGACTGGATCGGATGGAACTCCATGGCAACTGGATTGCGCCCGAGGATCCGAGCTTCCCCAGCAACCACCCATGGGTACCGGCCAACGATGGGTGGCGCTTGTCGGCATTCTCCACGATTCCGTTAGGCAGCGACGTTGGAATCGGCTTCCTCCGTCGATCATCGGTTCACGGAAGCCCCTGTGAATTCGACGAGGGGTTGCGCATCGGTCTCAGCCACTTTTCAACGAACTTCATCACGGTGGATTATCAAGTGACTCCCTCTGCCGGAGAACCTCAGGTGGGGAGACTGACACTGGATCCGGGTAAGATTACGGCAGCACTTCCCAATGCTCACAAGCCGCCAGTGGACATGCTTTACCGGGTGGACCTTTCTGAGCCGACGCATGCGGTCATTGTGGGAGCTAAGCAGCTCTGGGTTTGGCCGTGTCTAGGTGCTCTCGAGATTCGCGTCGCGGACTTTCAGGGAATCCATTACCTGTTGTGGTCGGAAAGCGATGCCCGCCTGGAGACATCCAACGAGATCAGCGGACCCTGGGTGCAGGTCTCCGACTCCAGACCGCCAGTTCCTGTGCAGGGATCTCGCAACCAATTCTTCCGATTGCGCCAAGATGATTCGGTACTAAAGGAAACCTCCGCGATATCGACCTATTCCAATAGAAAATAAAATGAATCGATGGCGGGAGCGCCAACACCGCCCTTTGAATGCAACATCCTTCAACCGCGATAGACTTGATCTTCCAAAGCCGCCTAACTGTGGCGAGTCTGTCACCGCAATCTTGCGGAGCGAATGCCAAGCATCCATCATGGTGATACGCGCATGCAACGATTGACGGAACTGTTCCTGATTATTGGTCTTGTTTTCGGAGGTTTGTCCTCCGAGGCCCAACGACCAACGGTCAGCCGCCCGTCCTTGGCCGAAAATGCTCCGCCAATCTTGCCGAGGGAATTTCGCGCGGCATGGGTCGCCACAGTGAAGAACATCGATTGGCCCAGTCGACCTGGACTGCCCGTGGCGCAACAGCAAGCGGAATTAAAGGCCATCCTGGATCAGGCGCTTCGACTCAACTTAAATGCGCTTTTGTTCCAAGTGCGACCCGCCTGCGATGCGTTCTATGATTCAGCATTTGAGCCTTGGTCGGAGTATCTCACCGGCCTCCAAGGTCAACCTCCAGAACCCTTTTGGGATCCCTTGCGTTTTGCGACAGAGCATGCCCATGCGCGAGGACTCGAGCTTCATGCATGGTTCAATCCGTTTCGGGTCCGTCTCAACGCCAAACAGCCTGGGGCCGCCAGTCATATCTCGCGGCGCTCACCTCAATTGGTGCAAACGGTTGGCACCGATCTCTGGTTGGATCCCGGAGAATCCGACGCACGCGACCATACCATCAAAGTGATCCTAGATGTCGTCCAGCGCTATGATATCGATGGGGTACATTTGGACGATTATTTTTACCCGTATCCATTTGCTGGAATCAAAGTTGAGTTTCCTGATGATCGGAGTTGGCAACGCTACCGTCGGGCGGGCGGGCGGTTCAGTCGCGACGATTGGCGCCGGGACAACGTCAACACGTTCGTCCGACAATTATCGGATGTGGTGCATCGAGAAAAACCCTGGCTGCGGTTCGGAATCAGTCCGTTTGGAATTTGGCGCCCGGGGAATCCAGCTCCAATCCGCGGTATGGATGCCCATAATGTCCTCTATGGTGACTCCCGTCGATGGTTGCAAGAAGGATGGGTCGACTATCTATCGCCACAGCTTTACTGGCCGATCAGCCCGCGTGAACAGAGTTTTCCGCTGCTGTTGAATTGGTGGGTAGAACAAAGTACTCAAAAGATCCCTATCTGGCCGGGATTGGCATCAGCCCGTATCGGAGAAGACCGAAATGCCCAAGAGATATTTAACCAGATCCGCCTCACCCGTAAGCAGCCCTCGCCGACGGGGATGCTCTTTTGGAACTACTCCAGCCTAGGCAACAATCAGGGAGGGATAGCCAACCTGTTGACCAATAAGGTGTTCCATCAACCCGCATTGGTGCCTGGAATTCAAAACAAGGCGGCGAATTCTCCCGAATCTCCTGAACTGAGTTTCGAATTGCTAGCGACCTTGAGTCGGCTTCGCATCTCTTGGACGCCCGAAACAAACACGCCAGCCCGCCGCTTCGTGCTTCAATCTCGGTTCGGCAATTACTGGCGCACCGAGTTCTTCGGAGCCAATCAACGAGAGCGGGTCTATTTCAGCTCACCATCAATTGGCCTCCCCGAAGAAGTGCTCCTGATGGCTGTCGGCAGCGGGGGCCTATCTAGTAAACCGGCACGATGGTCTCGAACTGTCCCCGCCGCACTCAAAGTCAGCCCAACCATTCAACCCAAGCTGAAGTCCCCGGCTAGCAAGCCCATCGTGATTGTCCCAAAATCCATTCGGTCAACTGCATCCACCAACAATGCGCCATCCGTTAAGGTGAACAGTACGAAGAGACCGCAATGACGAGGCTTCAGCCTAGCTTGGAGCGGATAATTCCGGTGGCTTCCAGCCGGCTCACTAGAGATACGCAACCAATTTCTCGACGGGCATCGTTGCCAGTGCGAGATGCAGTTGGTCCCCTGCAGTCCAAAGTACCGAAGACCACTCACCCACTGGCGCTGCCGCCAACTCGGAGACCAGAGTGTCTTTGATAGCGGATTTAGGTACCGTCAACACGTGGATTACCCCTTCATTGGCTTGAAAACAAACGAGCGCCACCTTAATCCCATGCCAATTCAGAACCTGACACCCGTAGGTCGGGGTCTGTTCCAAGATTTTCGAGTATTGTAACTCCTCGCCTTCAACTTGCTTTTGCAACCAAGCCTTGAGCTGGACAACGTTCGATTCGGTATTGGTCAGATTATGGTCCCAGTCTTCCGACATAAACTCCGCCATTTCCTTACGAAATAATTCCGCTGTGGTTGGAGAAAATGCCATGGACACCGAGCGCAATAACCCAGGTCGCTGCCAGATGAAAATACTGGACGCCGCCAGAAGAAAGACTGCGGCCGCCGCCCAAACCACCGATCGACCCCACCAAGGTCGGGATGGCGTTATCAGACGTCCGGCGAGTAGTTTTTCTCGCAGATCCGTTGGTATAGAGGTTTCCGCGAGCCGTTCTCGCATCGATTGGTCGAAAGCCTGTTCGTTTTCGAGCCAGGCCTGCAACTCAGGGTTCTTCGACACCAACTGGAGTGCCTCTTGAAATTGAGGGTCCAGATCAGACGCCTGCCCTCGCTGATAGGCTGCAAGGAGGAATTGAGCTTCTTCAGGAGTCATGATGGCAGGATCCTTCAAGCGGTTTTCGGAAGAGATGGGTGGATGGGAATGACATTCGATTCCGGGGCAGCCTTGAGCTCCCCAAGCCGAGATCGGAGCTGCTGTTTTCCTCGGGAAAGCCGGCTCATAATCGTCCCGATCGGCAGATCAAGGGCTTCAGCTATCTCTTTGTAAGACAAGTCATCAATGTAGAACATACTCAGGGGGGCTCGATAAACCAAATCCACTGACTGGAGGGCGTGCATTACCAGTTCAGCATCCATGTGATTGACAACCGTAGAAGAAATGACAGGCAATTCGGATTCAACTTCAGTGGTTTCGTAATGCGGAAACCGACTTTCGTGTCGGTGACGACTTAGGAATTCACGGTACAAGGTGGTAAACAACCAGGTCTTTATTTTTGAACTGTCACGCAGTTGGTAACCCTTTGCGGCCAATAAATAATAGGTCTCTTGGGTTAAGTCAGAAGCGATGGATTCATTCCGGGCAAGGCTCAGTGCAAAGCGGTATAGCGCTTGATAATACCGATCGACTATTTCTTCCATGCAGAACCCGCTCACTGAATTATGAGTGACTCCGGAGTTGTTTATTCCAAGAGAAGTCGTCGACGCGACAGCAGCCGACGTCCAACCGTCACGAATCAGACGGCTATTGGAGCCTTGATCGCCGGGTGTGGGTCATACCCTTCCAGCACAAAATCGTCGTAGACAAACTCTTTGAGCTCCCGGCGTTCAGGGTTTAAGAGCAATTTCGGAAGCGGCCTGGGAGCGCGAGCCAATTGTGTCGCCGCTTGTTCCAAATGGTTGGCGTAGAGGTGGAGGTCACCGAAAGTGTGGATTAATTCACCGAGTCGAAGCCCGCAAACTTGAGCCACCAAATGTGTCAGCAAAGCGTAGCTCGCAATGTTGAAAGGAACGCCCAAAAAAATATCCGCACTTCGCTGATACAGTTGGCAGCTCAATTCCCCCTCACTCACGTAGAACTGAAAGAGCGTATGACATGGCGGTAACGCCATGGTTTCAACTTCTCCAGGGTTCCATGCCGTCACAATCAGTCGACGGCTGTTAGGATTCTTTCGGATCTGAGTCATCACTTGATCCAACTGATTTAGAGATCTGCCATCCGCTGTCCTCCAATCGGTCCATTGAGCGCCATAGACACGCCCTAGGTTCCCCTCCTCGTCAGCCCATTCGTCCCAAATATGCACGCCATGCTCTTGGAGCCATCGGATGTTTGTGTCACCGCGCAAGAACCAAAGCAGTTCGTAAATAATCGACTTGAGGTGAACCTTCTTGGTGGTCAACAGCGGAAAACCATCTTGCAGTGAGACCCGCGCCTGGGCACCAAATATGGAATATGTGCCAGTTCCGGTCCGGTCCGGCTTGAACCTTCCATTTTCCCGCACGTGGCGGAGAAGTTCTAGGTACTGTCGCATAATAGAGGGCTTCAGCAGCAGTTTCCGGCGTCCAGTCAGGTTGGCCAATTCTAATCATCCACGGCCATAACGAGTTACAGATCGTCATCCTCGCGTCAGACGCAGGGAAAATGAAGGGAAATCGAATCAATACTTTTATCGATTGACAGACTCAAATAGTCGCAATGAGTTCTTTGCGACGAACTTGGTTACATTGCTGCGTTTTTGGAAAATCCCCGTGCATCCGGCCAATTGACTCCTGTAACAACATGGATCCGAATCCGAAGTCAGCGAAACCACTGTCCCGGAAAGATTGTAAGCTCAGGGGTCTCAGCTATTTTTTCGGGCGGAACCCCTTGGGTAAATTGGATTGATCTTCCGGAGGTCTTATAGGGGCACCAAGGTTTTCCTCATCCGTTTCGGAAGCGTCAGTAGAAACTGACGACTCGGGCTCGGGCAACCCCAATCGAGATCTGGCCTTCTTAGCAGCGCCGGTTTCTGGATATTGCTCTACGATCCGATTCAGCAGCGAGATGGCTTGCTCCGGCTTGTTTAGGCGGCCCGAAAAGACATTCGCGAGATGAATCGCGGTCCAGCCCCATTTCTCCCGGGGTAAGCGCTTGGTCAAAACCTCTTCCAGCTCCATGGCTGCCGCCACGTGATTGTTCAGGTCCTTTTCGTAGATTTCAGCAATTCGCAATGCCACATATTGCTCGTTTGGATTTTGCCGAAGGTATTCACGCATCTGGGTTATTGCCTCCAGGTAGTTGCCATTGGACCATTCTTGCTCAGCCGCTTCGTACTCAGGAGCTCGATCCACCCCTTCGTTTTCTTGGAAGACCAGTGAATGAGACCGATCACCTGCACTTCGGGCAAAATCCCAAGATGCCAATCCACCCAGGAGGATGATTGTGAGTATGAACAATGACATGTACAGCATGGCCGCACTTCGATGTCGGCCCACCCGATCGGGAGTCGCCGTTTGGGTTGGTCCTGAGGGCTTGGCAGAATTCGCATTGGTGACAGCCAACTCCTTGGTCGACTGCCCCAGGTTGTTGGTGGACTCCGAAACGAGATTGGTCGTCATCAGATTTGTTCCAGCAAGCTCCGAATTTGTGGAAACCGCAGCCACTACCCCGTTGGTCTCTACTGGTTCCATCGGCAATACGGAGCCCAAGGCAAAGGCTTCATCGTACACCGTTCGGAACTGCCGGAAGAAATACACCGACAGCAACGCCAGGATAATGTAGAACGCGCTCTTGACGACGACTTTCATGAAACAGGTTTAGACTGCCTGATGGCTGCGCCAGGAGCAAAGCTGGAGTTCAGCAATCCGCCAACGCCCTTTGACACCCCGAAGGCCTAGTCAATCTGACCAACAATACCAAGCCGATAAAATCGCCCACCCGGATTTAATGAATCCGTGACCAGGGAATCTCGGTCGACAAATTTTTCGGCGACATTTGTTAGCACCTGCCACGCTGAAGCCGCCGATAGGGATTCTCTGAACTCGATAGCATAAAGGTTGCCGGCGAGAGCTCGAAATCTGATTTCCACAAGATTTCCAGCCAGCCTGACAGAATCCAAAATCGGGGGAGTCAACTGGGGCACAGCCGTATACTTAATGGTTAAGGTCGGGGGCGTCGCGCTCTCTCTCGAGCGGATCCGGCGAACGTTTCCAGGATCATCTTCCGACAAGCTGGAGATGATCCATCCGAAATTGGTAGATGGGTTTTGTATCCAGGCCTGAATATCGGTCACCAGAGTGTTGGACGTGGAAAACACGTAGGTTCCGCTCCCATCCAGGAGCTGGATGGTGCTGATCGTGGCTGCATAATCAAAATCCGATCTTCCGCCGGGCAGGTTCCAAAGCTCCGTTCCGTGTTTTCTCGAATTCCAAGTAACCTCACCTATTGTCGCGGGCTGTCCGCTTCGGCCTGATTAAAGTCCTTCATTCCAATCCACTAACAGACGGTTTAGTCGATGCGGAGCGCCTCCACCGCCGCCGCTGGCTTCACGGTTGACACTGAGCGAAAGTTCAGCGGACAAAACCGAGGAATTCGAAGGAATTGCGGACAAATCGAATCGAACCAGTACCCGGCCGACGCCTCCCCCCTTTTGAATCGCGCCAAGGATCAAGTCATCGGTCTTACCAAAGTTGCTATTGGCATGAGACGCAAACGAGGAAATTCCGGTATCGGCCACCGGCTGAAGCACAATCGTTTCGGCATGAACTCCACAGATCAGACCTGCCAACCCTATGGTCAGCAACGAAAGAACCGTGGACGAATTCGATTGGAACGAAACAAAACTCACAGGGTCTTCATCGAGTTAGAGACAGAGGCCGCAAGGACAGAAACGATACTAAGGTCACCCAATGTTCGACGGTCTACCTTCAGTAGTCACTTGGCGACGACTTGAGGGACGATCGAAACGGAGGAACTTAACACCGATGCCGTAGGAGAAATCTCCGGAGAAGTGGATACAATCGACTTTCCACCCAGAATCTTGAACATAACCGCCGTGCAAGTCGGGCATTTACCCTTCACTGCCTTACGACCATTCTTCATGGTTTCTTCCGTGGCATCACTGATCGGTTTCCGTGCTTTGCACTTAACGCAATATCCTTCGTGCATGTCTGCCTCCTTTCCAGGTGGCGGTTTTCTGCAAATGACGGGGCCAAGTTAGGCGCCGTTGCCTCGATAAGTCAACCCATCGGCACACCATTCGATTACGAACTCCACATCATTCCATCTCGCTCATAATGAATGAGATGCGCCAACGGCCTAAGATTGGACCGCTAAGAAGTTGTAGTCCGCGAAAATTCAGCTTGCCACCGAATATTTCGTGGTTTTGTGGCTTGGTTGCCCTGAGGAGTTCAGGAGAACACCTCTCCCTGAACAACTTCCGAGAGAGGTGAATTGTGGGAACCTTGCCAAGGCTCAACGCCTGGCACTGGCGGCACGAGCGCCAACTCGACGAGCAGCAAACTTTGCGTTGAGGTCAGCAGTTGCCTCCCGAAATGTGGCCAACTCTGCAGGAACACCTCGGTACTCTTTCCCTGTACGTTTCACCATGCCGGCTTGAACCAAGTTTTGCAGCTTTTCATAGACACGGAGGCGAAGCATTTCCTCTCCACAACCCGCCGCTTGGCGAGCCTTTAGGTTGGCGTGCACCTTCATGAAAAGTGGGTTGAATTCAAACGAGATCTTGGCAGAGAGTACGGTTGCCAGTTCCTCAGCCACTCGATCTGGGCCGCGACGCGAATAGGCGTAGTTCGACTTCATTAGTCTAAATAAGAGGAAATCGGGACTTGTCGAGGGGTTGTGTCACTTTTTTTCACAACAAATTTGGCACTCAGTCACCGAGCCGTCCACGAAAGGCCCTTGTTCTGGCTCATCCGCGAACGGCTCGCTCAGGTCCAAATAAGATCAACTTTTCGTGTAAACTTCTCCTCCCAGTTTCAGGAATTCCTTCGACTTGTCTTCCAAACCCTTCTTCAGGGCCTCTTCCGCTGCAATTCCTTGATCTTCAGCGTATTTACGTACGTCCTCCGTGATCTTCATGGAACAAAAATGAGGGCCGCACATGGAACAAAAATGAGCGGTTTTTGCGCCCTCTTGCGGCAGTGTTTCGTCGTGAAATTCACGGGCGGTTGTCGGATCCAAACTGAGGTTGAATTGGTCTTTCCAACGAAACTCAAAGCGCGCCTTGCTCAAAGCATTGTCCCGATACTGAGCCCCAGGATGACCTTTGCCCAAGTCGGCAGCGTGCGCGGCGATTTTGTAGGTGATCACGCCATCCTTGACGTCCTTCTTGTTTGGCAATCCCAGGTGTTCCTTGGGTGTCACGTAACAAAGCATGGCACAGCCGTACCATCCGATCATGGCTGCGCCGATGCCGCTGGTTATGTGATCGTAGCCTGGGGCAATATCTGTTGTAAGGGGCCCCAATGTGTAAAATGGAGCTTCATGGCACCATTCCAGTTGATTGGCCATGTTTTCCTCGATCATATGCAACGGGACGTGTCCCGGCCCCTCATTCATTACCTGAACATCTTTCGCCCAAGCCCTCTGCGTCAGTTCGCCTTGGGTCTTGAGTTCGCCAAATTGGGCCTCGTCGTTGGCATCGGCAATTGATCCCGGCCTAAGCCCATCGCCGATACTGAAGCTGACATCGTAAGCAGCCATGATATCGCAGATGTC
>SXSK01000141.1 GCA_005793375.1 Verrucomicrobiales bacterium
CCGTTTGTTGCTCGTGCTCGGGTAGCGTAATAGGCTCGGACATGCCGGCAGTTAAATAAAGTCAGCGCCTTTTGTCCAGTTTTATACCGCCTTTTGTTTCACCTGCCTCCTTAAAGTCGAAATCTTGAAACTGCCCTGGGGGATAGAAAAGTCATGCGATCCCGCTCAAATGCGCTCCGATCACCATCACCAACCATGCACTTCCCTCTTCAAAAATATCGCACACTTTCTCTCTCCGCCCCACCCGTCGTGTCGTCCAACCTCGATTTTCAAGTGAGTTCAGGGCAATTACCGCTTGTGTTTTTGGTGCTCCTGAGAACACTGCGCGCTCCAAGTTTTACTGTATTTAAGCTGTATGAGTCTGGAAGCTGAAGAATCGTCATTGAGTTTCGACCTCCTCACCAAGATTGAGGAGAACAAACAAATCATCAAAATCGTCCTAACCGCGCTGATCCTCGGGATCGCCGCAACGATTGTGGTTCGGTGGTATATGAAATCCGTCGAAATCGAGGCCAGCCATGCCGTGGTCGGCGCCGGTATCGTTCCGGCTCGTTCGACAAATGAAGTCCCCGCCGATACTTGGCTAAAGGTTGCCGCCCAACACTCAGGGACACAGGCCGGTCGTCGCGCCTTGCTCCTGGCGGCCTCCAAACTATTCCAGGATGGCCGCTACTCAGACGCCGAGGCCAAGTTCGATGCGTTGATTGCCGAAGGCTCCACCGACTCGATTCTTCCCAGTGCCGCTTACGGCAAAGCCGCCTGCCTGGATGCCCAGAACAAACTTCAAGAAGCCGCCGCGGCTTACCAAAATGTGATCAGCCGGTTCCAAAACGCCCCCGTCTATGAACTCGCCCGCATGGGCCGTGCCCGTATCCACGAGGCTTCCAACCAACACGAGCAGGCTCTGGCGATTTATGATGAAATGACGAAGTCGTCCTCGGCCACTGCTGGCAACGCAGCGGGGCGTCGCGAAGCGTTGCTCATCAAATTCCCCAATCTTTCCAAGCCCCAAAGCGCCACCAACACGATCAACGTGGTGCCTGCACCGGCAGCCTCCGCCAAATAGAAAGCACCCCATCGGGACCTGATGCAAGCCGGACACTGAGGCTGCAGGGTGATTTCTGGCTTTTGCCGTCCCACCTACACTGAGCTCATGACAATTTCCATCATCGGAACAGGTTACGTCGGGCTGGTCACGGGCGCTTGTTTCGCCGAAGCCGGCCACACGGTCATTTGCGTCGACTGCGATGCGTCCAAGGTCGCCACTCTCCAGAAAGGGGGTGTCCCCATTTATGAACCTGGCCTGGAGGAGCTCTTGGTGCGCAATACCGCTTCCGGTCGGCTGCGATTTACCACGTCGACCGAGGAAGGCGTCGCCAACTCCCAAGTCATCTTCATCGCAGTACCAACTCCATCACTCGCCGATGGAGGCGTCGACCTGAGCTTCATCGAAGGGGTCGCCCGCGAAATCGCTGGTTGCCTCACCGGATATCGAATCGTTGTCGACAAGAGCACGGTCCCGGTCAAAACCGCCGAAAAAGTTGCCGAAACTATTAAGCGTTACTCCAAGGGAAAGGCCGACTTCGATGTTGTCAGTAATCCTGAATTCCTGCGGGAAGGGTTCGCCGTCGAGGATTTGCAGCATCCAGACCGGGTCGTCATCGGCGTCAGCAGTGAACGTCCGGTGGCTGCCATGCGTGAAATTTACGCACCATTCCAAGCGCCGATCATCGTCACAGACACCAATTCGGCGGAATTGATCAAGCACGCTTCGAATTCGTTCCTGGCCCTTAAGATCTCTTACGCCAATGCCCTTTCGATCGTGTGTGAAGCCACCGGTGCTAATGTCCAGGAAGTAGTCCGGGGCATGGGTATGGATGAACGCATCGGCAACCGTTTCCTCAACGCTGGATTGGGCTTCGGCGGTTCTTGTTTCCCCAAGGATTTAAGCGCGTTCATCCGCATTAGCGAAGAATTGGGTTACGACTTCCGATTGCTTAAGGAAGTCCAACACATCAACTCCGACCAGATGGCTCGTTTCGTCCGGAAGCTCGCCAGCATTCTTTGGGTATTGAAGTACAAGCGCATCGGTGTCCTGGGCTTGGCTTTTAAGCAGAATACCGACGACGTCCGGATGTCGCCCGCCATCGAACTCTGTCAGCGGCTGATTCAGCAGGGCGCCACACTGCGGGTTTATGATCCACAGGCCATGGAGAAGGCCAAAGCGCTGCTGCCAGAAAACGACAAGACGACTTACGTGGCCCACATGGATGATGTGCCCGCCGGATGCGATGCCTTGGTCATCGCTACGGAATGGCCCCAATTCACCAAACTCGATTTGGTCCGAGCCCGCGAGGAGATGCGCACCCCCATTATCCTCGATGGCCGCAACCTGCTGGAGCGTCCTAGCGTGGAGTCCCACGGATTCCTCTATCACGGCGTCGGCCGTTAATTCTCGGATGAATGCCGTTCTTGGTGCCTGTCTGAAACCGGGACACGCCGCTTAAACCCGGTTCCAGGTTCTCATGGATCAAACCGAAGGTCGCGAAATCAAGACCACGCGCATCATCGACGTTGCCGCCGCGCTGGTATTCTTTAGACGACGGCTTCTGATCACCCAAAGACCACCCGGCGGCCATCTGGCAGGCTTTTGGGAATTTCCCGGAGGCAAAGTGGAGCCCAACGAATCCTGGGAAAACTGTCTGCACCGAGAACTGCTTGAAGAGTTGCGCTACGACGTACGGGTCGGCGGTTTGTTTTCTGAAATTGTACACCATTACCCGGAAAAATCCGTTCGGCTTCGATTCTTTTGTTGCACCCCCTGCAGACCCAATTCGCAGCCAGTCGCCATGGGATGCTCCGCATATGCTTGGATCACTCGGGCGGAACTCGGCCATTATGCGTTCCCGCCAGCCGACGCTAAACTCCTGGAGGCACTCCAGGCCGACCAAAGGATCTGGAAGAATCCGCCCAGACCGGAACCGACCTCGCAACCCTCATGAACCACCCAAATGCCCGTGCCGCCCGAACTCGCCTCGCAATCGCACTCACTATCGCGGGCTCTGACAGCGGCGGCGGCGCTGGCATCCAGGCAGACCTGAAGACCTTCGCGGCACTCGGCGTGCATGGAACGTCGGCTGTCACCTGCCTCACGGCCCAAAACCCTGAGGGTGTCTTTGGGATTCAACCCACCACGGCACGGATGGTGCGGGACCAGCTCGAAGCCATCTTTTCAACGTTGCCCCCAACGGCCGCCAAAACCGGCATGTTGTACTCCGCTTCGATCATCCGGGCCGTGCTTCAAGCGCTTGAAGATCACCCCAAATTAAAGCTCGTGGTTGACCCCGTCATGGTCGCCACCAGCGGGGCGAAATTGCTCAAACTAGAGGCCATCCGAATTCTTTGTGATCAGCTGATCCCTCGCGCCCTTGTGGTGACACCCAATCTCGATGAAGCCGAGATTCTTACCGGTCGAAAACTGAAATCATTGGACGATATTCGAGAAGCCGCCCGCCAAATCCATGCCACGCACGGGTGTGCCGTGTTGCTAAAAGGAGGTCATCTCGCCGACCGCACCACCGCCACTGACATCCTGTTTGATGGTCAGAGGGAAACCCAGTTCGAAGCCCCATACGCGCGGGGAGTAACCACTCATGGAACCGGGTGTACCTATTCAGCAGCCATTGCCGCAGAACTTGCCAAAGGCTCGCCACTCCTGGAAGCCGTGGAAACCTCGAAGTGGTTTATCACCCAAGCCATCCACACCAGCCAGCGCATCGGTCGCCACACGGTACTGAATACCATTCAGCCCCCAGATCTTGAAGATTGACGGACTTCTGGTAAAAGGGACAACAATGGCAGGCATGAACCCAGCGTCTCGTCCTTTGACTTGTTGGATGGCAATCCTCGCGGGATGGGTCCTCTCAACCGTCCTGAATCCAGGCCTCTGTGCCGGTTTTGTCCGCGTGGAACGACTTCCAGTAGGTGCCGTGCAACCCAAACTCACGCAATCTTTCGACGGATCCATTCATTTAATCTACCTCGCGGGAGACTCACGCGCCTCGGATGTTTTCTACCAGACCATGCCCCCGCGAGCCACAGCATGGAGCACACCGCTCAAGGTCAATTCCCAGTCGGGTTGTGCCATCGCCATCGGGACAATCCGTGGAGCCGATCTCGCCATTGGACGCGACGGGCAAGTACATGTCGTCTGGAACGGCTCTGATAAGGCCACGTCCCGGCGAAAATCCAGCAGCCCACTCCTTTACACCAGAAAATCTAAAAGCGCTTTGTCTTTCGAACCGGAACGTAATCTGATTCAAACCACTCGTCATCTGGATGGCGGCGGAACCGTTGCCGCTGACGCCGGTGGCAATGTCTATGTCTTGTGGCACGCCTCCGGTCCCGATGTCGCCGATGGCGAGGAGGCTCGGACCGTCTTTCTCACTCAGTCGTCCAACGACGGGGCGTCGTTCACCCCAGAACGCTCCATCAGTCCAGCCTCGATGGGGGCATGCGGTTGCTGTGGCATGAGCGCCATCACAGACTCTCACGGTAACGTTTACGGGTTGTTTCGCGCCGCAGGCCACCGCGAGGACCGGGATAGTATCCTCCTCAGGTCCACTGACCACGGACTATCCTTCACCACGCGGACACTGGAAACTTGGAAAGGCACGCAATGCCCGATGAGTTTGCCTTCCTTAAGCACCACGGCAGACGGTGTCATAATCTCGTGGGAAACCGGACGGCTTGTGGCCTCGGAAGTGGTGGGCCCCAATGCCTCAGTTCAAAAGCTGAACCCCACCGGGTCCGGCAAGCGCAAACATCCCGTCACCGTCCAGAACCGTGTTGGTCAACGGTTGATGGTATGGTCCGAGGGCACCGGTTGGCAAAAAGGTGGGGCTGTGGAATGGCAGCTATTCGACGCCAAAGGCACCCCGATTGGCTCGCCCGAGCGACGCGAGGGCCTGCCAGTCTGGAGTCGTCCAGCGGCTGTGGTCGATGCCGCCGATAACTTCCTGGTGATCTGGTGATAATTTGGCGTTGGACGGGGATGCTGCTGATCCTGGCAGCTGCGACCGCTGTATACTGAGACGACCGTAGGTTCGGGCTATGTTTCCCACCATAGGTGCGACTCGGAATTTCTAAAACCTAGCCGTCAATCCCTCTGGCGGTAGCTACCACTTATCGGCTAGCCTCCGGCGTCACGATACCGATCCATGACCCGGAAATCTATTCATCATCCATTCATCTCGAGCTTGCTTCTGGGCCTCTGTGCCGCCTTCTTCAGCGTCCAGTATCCCTCCGGTGCTCAATCGATCGCATCGGCCGCGCCTGACTTCACACGGGAAGTCCGTCCCATTCTCTCGCGCCATTGCTTCAAATGTCATGGCCCCGACGACCTGGCGCGCAAGGGTAATCTTCGACTCGATGTTCGCGAAAGCGCCATACACACCGCCAAATCCGGCAGTGTTGCGATCGTGCCGGGAAATCCAGGGACAAGTGAACTGGTTAAGCGCTTGATGACGACGGATTCAGACGATGTCATGCCGCCGCCGGAAACCAAGCAACCCCTCACTGTCGCCCAGATTGATGTCCTGAAACGATGGATCCAATCCGGTGCGGAATACCGGAACCATTGGTCCTTCGAAGCGCCGCGTTCGAGTATTCCTAAGTCGATCAAGAATGAAGCTTGGCCCCAGAATACCTTAGATCGATTCATTCTCGCCCGCCTGGAAAAAGAGGGGCTTGAACCCGGTGCGAAAGCAGACCCCATCTCCCTAATCCGACGTCTCTACCTGGACTTGATCGGAATGTCGCCATTGCCGGACGAAGTGGAGTCCTTTCAAAAGGACTATGTGTTGAACCCTCGGACAGCTGTGGAACGTCGAGTCGACAACCTGCTTGCGTCACCCCGATACGGGGAGCGCTGGGCCAGGCGCTGGTTGGACCTTGCGCGCTACGCCGACACGAATGGTTATGAAAAGGACCGCAACCGTAGCATATGGCCTTATCGGGATTGGGTGATCCGGTCCCTGAATGCCGATATGCCCTTCGATCTGTTTACGATTTGGCAACTCGCCGGTGACCTTATGAAACCCCAGGACCTCCCGCCCGGGACGTCGCCTCTCGACCCGCTCATCGCCACCGGGTTCCATCGGAATACCATGCTGAACGAAGAGGGCGGCATTGATCCCCTGGAATTCCGGTTTCATGCCATGACGGATCGTGTTTCAACGACCGGCGCCACGTGGCTGGGGCTAACGCTCCAATGCGCTCAGTGCCACACGCACAAATACGACCCCATTCCCCATCGGGAATACTATCAACTCATGGCGTGTCTCAACAATGCCGACGAGCCAGAAATCGATCTCCCAAATCCCGATCTCGAAGCTCAACACCAATCGAATCTGAAACGAATTCCAGCGCTGCTCGTTGACCTCGCCAACCACTGGCCCGTCACGAAACTCGCCTGGTCACCGCTAAGGCCGGTTGCCATAACCGCCGCCAGCGGTGAAACCGCCACCCTCCTCGAGGATCAGTCCGCACTCTTCCCTGCTACGAGTGCCGACAAGGAAATCCACACGTTCATCCTGGAAACCACCCTCACCAATCTAAGCCATCTCCGATTGGAGGGGCTCACCCACGAGTCACTCCCATCCAAAGGCCCTGGGCGCGTCGCCCATGGGAACTTCGTGCTCAGCGAAATTCGCGTTCAGGCAAACCCTCGAACCGCACCGCCCGGCGGCTCTCCCGCAACGGTCAAAATTGTGAGCGCCACCGCGGATGCCGAGCAGAAGCAATACCCGGTCACTCAGGCATTCGATGGAAAACCCGATACGGGCTGGGGCGTCCACGCCGAGGGCAAGCCGTTGAATGCCAATCATCATGCCGAATTCCGCTTTGAAAAGCCCATCAGCCATACCGGTGGCACCCGCCTGACAGTCACCCTGGAGTATCAACTGGGTGGCCGGCATACGCTAGGCCGCGCCCGCATCAGTGTCGGTGTACCTGCGGGGGATGCCCTGGCGATCCAAAAGCAAAGGGAGGAATCCTTGGACAAGGCCTTCCGCGCATGGCTGGAAACCGAGCGCCAGCGGCGAGTCTCATGGACACCAATCCGCCCCAGTGCCATGCGCTCGAACCTTCCGCGACTGGAACTACAAGCGGACGATTCGATTCTTGCGAGCGGAGACATAACCAAAAATGATCTGTACAAACTTCAATTCGATACGTTGCCAAAAGGCACCACCGCCATCCGCCTGGAGGTGCTCCCTGACGATCGTCTCCCCGCGCACGGCCCGGGCCTCGCTTACTACGAAGGACCGAAGGGAGATTTTTTCTTGGGCGAATTCGAGGTTCAATCCAATGCTCATAAGCTGAAGCTCCAGGGGGCCACCGAGAGTTACTCGAAAAACAACTTTGGCGGTAATGCCCAGGCATCGCTGGCCATGGATGGGGATCCTCAAACCGGTTGGTCCTGCGCCGGTCAATTTGGTGTCCGCAACGAGGCGGTGTTCCAACTCGCCAAACCACTGACGGAAACGGTGCCGACCGAAATACGCCTCCAATTCGGACGCCATTTCGCCTGTTCGCTCGGTCGCTTTCGGCTCTCGATCACCCGCGATACGGCCGCCACCGCCAGTGGTTTGCCACAGGAAACACGTGAACTCCTGGCGCTGCCTGACCATCAGTTGTCGGAGGAACAGCGCCAAGCACTACGTCAGGTGTTCTTATTGAATGCGCCCGAACTCGCGACAGAACGCGCGGAAATTGATCGATTGCGACAGCCGCCCAAACACCCCACTACGCTCGTGCTCCAGGAACGGCCCGACGGCCAGATGCGCCCCACCTTCATTCACAAGCGAGGCGAATTCCTACAGCCAACCGAGTCTGTCCACGCGGGAGTTCTCAGCGTCCTAAATCCACTTCCGAAGGAGAGCCAGACCAATCGACTCACATTCGCCCGTTGGCTCGTCGCGCGTGAGAATCCCTTGACCTCGCGAGTCACTGTGAACCGTGCCTGGCAGGCGTTCTTTGGTAAAGGGTTGGTTCGAACAACTGAGGACTTCGGTCTGCAAGGTGAAGCGCCCTCACACCCGGAGCTGTTAGATTGGCTCGCTCTGGAATTCATGAACCAGGGTTGGTCGTTCAAAAAGCTTCACCGACTGATTGCCACCAGCGCCACCTACCAACTCAGTTCCAAATTTCCTAATTCCGACACGGGCGATGCGCACTCCTCTGTCCTTCGAGACCCAGACAACCGTCTGTTGTCCCGCTTTCCACGAACTCGACTGGAAGCCGAGGTGTTGCGCGACAGCATCCTTCGTTCGAGCGGGCTACTGTCGGACCGCATGGGCGGGCCGGGGGTGTACCCTCCCCAACCCGAGGGCATCACTGAAGTCACCTTCGGCCAACCCAAATGGCCTGCGAGTCAAGGAGAGGATCGCCATCGCCGCAGCGTGTATACGTTCCTGAAACGCACGGCACCGTTTGCCTTCTACAACACCTTTGACGCCCCGAGTGGTGAGGCTTGTGTCGCCCGGCGCGAACAGTCCAACACCCCACTCCAGGCGCTGACCATTATGAACGACGTGCTTTTGGTCGAGTCGTCCCAGGCCTTGGGACGATTGGCATCCGAGTTTCCTGGCAACCCTGAGCAGCGCCTCCAGTTCCTCTTCCAACGATGTCTCGTTCGGCACCCTCAGCCTGAGGAACTCCAAGAGTTGTTGGCTTACTTCCAACGTCAACTCCGCCGCTTCGAAACCGGGGAGTTGGATCCCACGAAGGTTGGAGGCGTGGGTCCAGGAAACCCCGCTGAACGCGCTGCATGGACAGCACTCGCCCGAGTTCTTCTCAATCTCGACGAATCGGTGACCAAAGGCTGACTCCCCCATCTTATGCACCCTTCCTTTACCTCAACGTCTC
>SXSK01000142.1 GCA_005793375.1 Verrucomicrobiales bacterium
GATGCCATCTCGATCGTGCCGCGTCTCGCCAATGAAATCGCAGTCAAGAATAGCAGCTTCGAGGGAACGGCCACCGGCGCCAACTGGCCGGGTTACCTTCAACCTCAGCTGGTCGCTGGTTGGCTGGCCGCAGGTGGCGGCTATGGCGTCAATGCCTATAGCCCCAAAACCTTTTTCGTCGAACCTTTCCTGGATAACGGCATCAACTCGGACCAAGACAACGCCTTCTTCGGCCAGGGCGCGATGAACATCAAACAAACCGTCTCCAGACTCACTGCGGGTCAACCCTACACGCTCGTTTTCGATTACAATTTCCGCGACGGCCGTGGACAAAACAGCAACGCCAACCCTAACACGGGGCAAATCGATGTCTCGATCGATGGCAATTCGGTATTCACGTCGGAGGACATTTTGCCCGTAGACAGCATTACTCCATACCCAGGGTTCCGTCATACGAAACCCTTCTATCAAGCCTTCGTCCCGCAAACTCCTGGAGCGACGAGCCTACGAGCCCGATTCAAAATGGCACCAACTGGGAAGTGCTCCTGGACCTGTCCAACTCTCAACAATACTACCGGCTCGTTCAATAGCCGCCGGCATTCCAAAATCTCAAATCGCTCCCCGGACATCGCGGCAACTAGCCCGGTGCCCGGGGTTCTTGTTGCTTGCGTCCGGAGCACAAGAATCGTTTTGCCTGGAAAATCCAGCCTCCTTCATCGGCCCGGCCAAAATCGGCTTGTTCCCAGCCAACAGGAGTCGTGCATTGCCATAAACTCTGTGGTACGAGAGCCACGTGAAACGCACTTTTTTCGCCGTCTTCCTGAGCCTCGTATTTGGTGCCAGCCTCACCATGACCCTGGCTCAGGCAAGGAAAAGCCGCGCCACGCGGGAATTCATGCGAGAAAAATTGGCACTATCGCAAAAACTCCTGGAAGCGCTCGCTATTGAGGATTTCGAACTGCTCAGCACACGTGCCATGAAGCTCAGCGCCATGACCCAATTGGAAACATGGCGCGCCGTCGAAACTCCAGACTACGATCTACAAAGCCTTCAGTTCCGGCGCAATGTCGATGCACTGGCTAAGGCCGCCAAAGATCGGAACCTAGATGCCGCCACACTCGCCTACGTCCGTGTCACCATGAGCTGCGTGGAATGTCACAAATTCATCCGCGGCAAGGACTCGGCCATGCTCAAGATCGAGCCAACCAACCCGGCCCGTCTGGCACTGGCAGTCGTGACTCGCTGAGTCGATCTGCGAGCCAGATTCGACTCTGGACTTCGTCCCCGAAAATCTAGATAACGTTGGCGGCTACCAATCCATTCAGGAGTGGTGGACGCTCAAGTTATGATGTTGTTCAGAGTCACCGGGTTGATTGCCACCAGTATCGTCACCGGGGTCTTACTCACCCAGGCTGCGGATCCCGTGTATTCAGGACCTCAGCCGGGCGAACCCGCCACACCATTTCAAGTACTGGGAATAACGGGTTCCGACGCCGGTAAAGAACGCCGTCCCATAGACGCAAATAGCACCACTCCCGTCGCGTTGGTTTTTGTCCACGCCATTGAGCGATCCCTCGTACCTCTGCTTCGGGTCGTGGACGAATACGGCGCTCTACGGACCAACCAACTCAAGACCGAACTGGTATTCCTCACCCCTGATCGCCTCGAAGGTGAGCGGCGCGTTAAGGCCGCTGCGGGGTCTCTCAAACTTCAATCCCGAGTCGGACTCTCTCTCGACGGCGCCGAGGGACCAGGGAATTACGGCCTCAACAAAGAATGCATGATGACCCTCCTAACAGTCTCCAGTAACCGGGTCGTGCACAATTTCGCCTTGGTTCAACCTGGCATCGTCGACGCTCCTAAAATCCTCGCGGCGCTGGCATCCATCAGTGGCGATACCAATGCCCCCACCGTAGAGCAATTGACCCAGCGTCCCGCAAAGCGAAACGGAACTGGCCAGGGTCGTGAGGGAGGCATGCGATTGCACGGCGGTACCAATTCGAGTGAAACGAAAGGCAAGGATCCATTCCCGGGTGCGGTTCCCACCGATGGCAAATTGCAGGGGTTGCTCCGTAGTTTTATCCGACCAACCAATGACGAAGCGACGGCTGACAAAGTCCTCGCGGAAGTGAAAGCCCATATTCAGGGCAATCCTGATTTGCAAAAGCAGGCCCTGGATGGGTGGACTCGGGTGCTCCATTTCGGGGATCGCTACGGAACTCCTTACTCGAGAAAAATTGGCCGCGAATTCTTGGAATCACTCCAAAAACAAGCGCCTCGCCCGGCCCCGTGAAATGTTCATCAAAGCTACTCTGGAGTTGCCTTGTCGTTACGCTGATATCTGGCACACCCCGTCTGCGTTCACAATCCGCGTCGGGTTCGTCCGAGTCCTTCAGGACTTCCATCCTGCCCCTCCTCACCAAGGCAGGATGTAACTCTGGCGCTTGTCATGGCGCCGCGACCGGTCAAGCCGGCTTTAAACTCAGTCTGCTTGGGTACGATCCGGTCGAAGATTATGAACGGATCACCCGCGAATTAGGGGCACGCCGAGTCGATTTCGAACACCCCGAAACCAGTCTGCTTCTGATGAAAGCCTCAGGAAGCCTCGACCATGAGGGCGGTAGTCGTCTGAAACGTCAGTCTCCAGAGTTCCAACGCCTCAAAAACTGGTTGACCCGAGGGGCACCGTTCGGTCCTGCCAATCTGGAAGTCTCCAGCATTCAAGTTGGTCCCAGCAACCTCTTCCTGCCGGCGTTGACCAACCACGCCCAACTGAATGTGACTGCCCAACTTTCAGACGGTTCGAAGCAGGATGTCACTTCTCTCGCGCTCTACACCGCCAATGATGACGCCGTTGCCGAGGTCTCGAAGGGCGGCCAGGTTCGAGCCGTAGGCCCCGGGCTCACCAGTATCATGGTACGCTACGGCGGTCAGGTGGATGCCGCTCGAGTGGCGATACCGTTTCAACCAACCAAAGCCTCTAATCGCTCTGATTTTCCTGCTCGAAACGTCATCGATGAACACGTTCAGGCCGAACTGGAGCGACTCGGCGTGCCGCCGTCCCCGTTGAGCGGCGACGCGGAATTCCTGCGGCGTGTGACTCTCGATCTCACCGGACGTTTGCCCACAGCGTCGCGCGTGCGCGAGTTCCTGGCTGAGACCAACCATCCGACCAAACGGGAGCTCTTGATAGATCAACTGATCGGCACCGAAGACTTCGTCAACTACTGGACGATGCACCTCGCCGACCTGCTCCTGCTGAATGGGACCGGTGATAACACAGCTGCCTACTTCAACTGGCTTCGGGGCCACGTCGCAACAAATACTCCGTTCGATCAAGTGGTAAGGGAGTTAATCACCGCACAAGGGAACCTGACCCAGGTCGGTCCGGCCAACTTCTGGTTGCTCGCAGCCGATCCTCGCGATCTATCCGAACACGTCGGCCGAATCTTTCTCGGTTCCCAAATCGCCTGCGCCCGTTGTCATACCCACCCGGCTGATCGTTGGACACAGGAGGATTACCACCGCTTTGCGGCATACTTTGCGCGCATCGGCCGAGAGGCCGGCGGCATTCACTTAACCCAACGCGGTGTGGTGGAGCATCCCAAGACCGGAAAACCGCTATCGCCCAAACCGCTGGGATCACTTGGTACTACCCCCGACAACGCCTCCCAAGAACAGGATCCACGGATCCATCTGGCCGCTTGGATGACGTCGGCTGATAATCCACTGTTCGCCCGAACCATCGTCAATCGCCTTTGGAAATGGATGCTAGGCCGTGGCCTGGTCGAACCCGTGGATGATCTGCGCCCGACAAATCCACCAACGCACCCCGTTTTGTTGGAAGTGCTGGTGGCTGACTTCAAACGGCACGGATTCAACCTCCGCCACACCGTGCGGACGATTGCCTTCTCCGGCACTTATCAACGGACTTCGCACACGACATCCGGCAACGCCGCGGACACACAACTCTATTCTCACGCCCACCTAAAACCGTTGGTGGTGCCCGTCTTCGCCGACGCTGTGGCTCAGGTTACCGGGGTCGATAACGTCTACCAAAGCTATCCCCCAGGCACACGCGCCGTTCAGTTGATGAGCCCAGCGACCCCATCCACGGAGCTGGATGTTCTTGGCCGTTGCCTGCGGAAACGCTCATGCGAAACCGTCCGCACTGCCGGAGGAGGAGTAACACTGGCGTTGCACCTCATCAATGGAGCCAACCTCCAATCCAAGCTCCAAACTGGCGTGGCCCTTGAACTGCGTGAATTGTCCCCGCCTCGCATCGTCGAGGAACTTTACCTCAGAGCTCTGGGCAGACCACCCGAACCCCATGAACTGTCCGAATGGGCATCCTTGCTTCAACCAGCGAACGATCGAACCGAACTAATTCAGGACCTCCTCTGGGCATTGCTGAATTCCAGAGAATTTGCCTGGAACCACTAACCGCTTCTATCCGCCACCCGATGCCATGAATTCCCATCAATCCTCTGAAACCTCCGCCGAAGGCCCTGCGCCTTTGGCGCAGGGCCGCCAGCGATGCGACGGAATCTCGCGTCGCGATTTTGTTTATCTAGGCATGTTGAGCGCCTTCGGACTCAGCTTGTCCGATGCCATCAGACTGCAGGCTCAATCCAACTCAGGCCGCACCGCCAAGGCCAAAGCTTGCATTCTGATTTGGCTGGATGGCGGTCCAAGCCATCTCGATACGTTCGATCCCAAACCAGAAGCTCCTTCGGAAATTCGCAGCCAGTTTCAGTCAATCCCGACCCGCATCCCCGGAGTCCATATCTGCGAACACCTCCCTCGCACCGCCGCCGTGATGCATGAGGTCGCCCTCATTCGATCGCTCACGCATGAACTCGGGAACCATGACACCGGAACACGTTTCCTTCTCACAGGTCACCGGCCAACCCCTTCCCTGGAATATCCCAGTATGGGTAGTATCGTGGCGCACGAATACGGCTTCACCACGCCTATGCCACCTTATATCGCCATCCCAAGCGATTCGGCGGGAGGTGATTCGAACGCCGCTCGCTCCGGATATCTCCCAGGAGGATTCTCGGCGTTTAATGTAGGACCTGACTTTTCACGCCTCGGTGGCCTGACGTTACCGGAAGGGGTGAGCATAGCACGCGGGGAACGTCGTCGAGATATCCTCCGTAAGATGGACCAGTTCTCACGTCAGGTTGAAGAAGGCCCCGCCACGGGCGATCGCGACGCCTATTATGAGCAGGCCTATCGCCTGATGGGGTCTTCCAAAGCCAAAGACGCTTTTGACCTTGCCGCTGAAACGCGGGAAAACCGCGATCGTTACGGTCCCTCACGTGTCGGCAGTGGGTGTCTGATGGCACGGCGACTCATCGAAGCCGGCGCTCGGTTCGTCACCGTCGTCGATACCGGGTGGGATACGCATCAGCAGATTTTCAAGGAATTGCCCGACTCACGCTTTCCGGGAAGTGGAAAACTGCCATCTCTAGACCGTGCCTATTCGGCACTGATTGCTGATCTGCGCGATCGTGGACTTCTCGATTCCACGCTGGTGGTCCTGATGGGGGAATTCGGTCGCACCCCAAAGATCAACGCCATCGGCGGGCGGGATCATTGGCCGCGGGCTGGTTGCGTCTGTCTCGCCGGCGGTGGCGTGTCCGGCGGCCGCGTCATCGGCGCCACCAATTCCTTCGGTGAGGTCCCATCCGAACGCCCGGTCAGCCCGCCCGACTTGATGTTTACGATTCTTCAGTTACTGGGAATTGACCCCTCGCGGGAATTGCGAACACCCACTGGACGGCCAATGAAACTGCTCCAAGAAGGGAGCTTCATCCAGGAACTGGTTTAGTCCTATGTTTGGATCAACCATTAGAAGCTTCACCGGCCGTCTATGGCTGACCCTTTTCGCCGCAACGTCAGTGGCGTTATCCGAACCTCCGGTTACCGCACTGGCATTCGCGCCAGATGACTCTTTGCTCGCCTCGGGAAGCAGTCGGCAAATCCATCTGCGATCCTCCAAGGATGGCAGGATTCTTCGTTCGATCGCCTGCAATTTGCCCAAAGTTCGATCAGTGTTGTTTAGCCAGGACAGCAAGTTCTTGATCGTTGGAGGCGGGGAACCGGGAGTCCGCGGCGACGCTCAAATTTTTGCCCTCATCAATTCGGCGCAACCGCGTCTCATTGGAAATCATACCGACCTCGTTAACGCCGTCGCCAACTCAGCCGACGGCCTGTCTCTCGGGATGGCGTCGAGCGATCATACAGCCCGCGTCTGGAAATGGGACGGAATCGGAATCAGCGATCCATTGCCGACGCTCACTCTGGCGGGCCATTCAGGTCCAGTCACCGCAATACAATTCAGCCCTTCGGGAAAGACCATCCTCACTGCCAGCATGGATCGGTCAATCAAAGTATGGGATGCCAACGATGGCCGCCTGATTCGTTCATTCAACCATCATACCGAAGCAGTGCACGCACTCGCTTTTCGGCCTATCATGAACGGCGACACCCATACGACACCGACCGCCGCATCCGCTGGCGACGATCGAACCGTTCGGATCTGGCAGCCTGAAATCGGTCGTATGGTGCGAATCATCCGCAACCATGAGGGACCAATTTTTGCCCTCGCTTGGTCAACAGATGGCGCCTCACTCTTCTCAGCAGGCAAGGAGGGAATCGTCCGCCGCCTCTCCGGTTCCAGCGATGCAGTCGAATCCCAATGGTCACTTTCCCCCGATTGGATCTATGCACTGGCCGTCAACTCAGACGGTACTCGACTGGTCTATGCGGACTGGTCAGGAAACGTCGGCATCCAACGGTTGAAGTGACTAAGAATCCCTCTGAACCAGCTCCGTGATGTTCCAGAGTGGTCGGAGTCAGTGGCAGCAGAAACCTCCCTGCACAGCCAAAATCCGGCTACTATTGCCCAAGCTTCGTTTGGCCATGTCCAGTCATCGATGCTACCCAAGTAACGTTCATCTAAAAAAGGATCAACACACTATGCTCGCGAAATACACGGTCGAATATACCACCCACTTCAAACGCCATTCGCAACCGCATCACTATATCACGGATGACCCTGTTTCCTGCCAGGAGTTCGTCGAAGAACTGCTGGAGCGTGGCTGCGGCATCCAGGCAATCAAACACGAGGGCGTTCCCCTCACCCCCAAGGAGTTCGATCGAATTATCAAGACCGCCGCCGGCATCTTCGCCTCCAAAAAAATCTGTGCATCGCTGGGCATCAAGCCAGAAGAGGAGAAGTATCGGTTTGGCTTCACCGCCTAACCCAATTCCTCGAATCCACGGGTCCGGGAGATTCGATCGTTGCTGCTATGAACGGTTGCGAGTCATCGGTACAAATCGAACCGGCATGGTGATTTCTTGAACCAGCTCGGAGTCCTGTTTGCGAAATATGTACAGCGTTTGATCGTCGCCAGATCCAATCGGGATGGCGAGACGTCCACCTTCCCTCAACTGTTCCACAAGTGGGTAAGGGATTTCATTGGGCGCGCAGGCTACCAGAATCGCATCGAATGGCGACGCCTCGGCCCAGCCCTGATGCCCGTCCCCGACGCGCACCTCGATATTGTCATAGCCGAGGCGCTGAAGGACTTGTGTAGCACTCATCGCCAATGCCTGAAGGATTTCGATGGTGTACACCCGCTTGGCCAACCGCGACAAGACCGCGGCTTGATACCCAGACCCTGTCCCGACCTCAAGTACCGTCTCGTCCCCTCGCAGTCTCAGGGCTTGGCTCATATGCGCCACGATGTAAGGTTGTGAGATGGTTTGACCATGGCCGATAGGGAGGGGGTGATCCTCGTAGGATTGCGATCGGTAATGCCCTGGCACGAAGTGATGCCGGGGCACATCCAGCATGGCCCGAAGCACCAATGGATCTGTAATCCCCCGCTGTTCCAATTGCTCCGTCACCATCCGTTGACGAGCGATCGACCACTCCGGCTCTTTCGGACTGTGACGCGGCGAGAACGTCATGGTTGGCTAGCAGAACATTTCATGGGCCAACCTGCAGCCACCAACGCTTTGTATCCACCGATAAGTGATGCCACGTTTCGGTACCCCATCAGTTGCGCCGCGTCGCATGTCAAGGCACTCCTAAATCCGCCTCCGCAGTACATGACTATTTCCGCCTGAAGATCTGCGAAGCGCTTTTCAATATCGCGCTCGAGAATCCCTTTGCCCAAGGAGTGCGCCTCCTCCGCATGTCCTGCAGCCCATTCGCTCTCCTCGCGAACGTCGATGAGAATCAGATTCGGGTTGACCGTGAGACGCTCCCGCAACTGATCTACAGTCAGCTCGTTAACTCGTTTCCTCGCATCGTTGACTAGTTTCAAGAATCCAGGCGAATGGTCCATCCGGAGATGCTGCATCAACGCGGGAAAGTTGTCGATTCCAGGATCTTGGCACGCTAACGACCAGAGAATGGATTGCCATAGTTTGAACTTGTCAGTTGCATCCTGAGCCGAGCATCGCTCCAGTTTGACTCATGGTACGCAAACTCGGTCTACTACTCGGCATGGTCTTGTGCGTGTTGTACCTGCTGAATCCAACAGCCGGTATCTTCGAGCTCATCCCAGACAACATCCCAGGAGTCGGAAACATCGACGAAGGCGCCGCAGGTGCCGCAGGTGCCCTGTTATTCTATCTATTTAGGAAATGGCGCCAACGTTCTGAGCCGCCAACTGCTACCAACCGCGCACCAGGCCACCCGCCACCCAAAGTCATTGATGTTCAGAGTCACCAGTCTTAATTGACAGCCCCTCTGGTGCTACCGGTCCAGGTCGACCCCACCGCGGCACCGACTCAGCAAAGAACGAGCTACTTCTCTGCTCGGCCGGAAATCGGAATTCTGGCCAATAGCAGCCAACTGCCTTAATCTATCGCCACCGAACCTATGATTCGATCCTACGCCTTCACCACGCAGGGGCGACTGCATTCGCAGGATATTGAGGTATTCCTGATGCCCACGCTTTTGGCGGACACGAATCTGTTTCTGTGGTTGGACCTGGAGAACTGCACTCCCGAGGAGACCCGTCAGGTTTTGGAAGATGTCTTCCATTTTCATCCGTTGAGCATCGACGACTGCATCAACGTCACGCCATCGCCAAAGGTTGAGGAATACAGCCCGAAGGAGGACGACAAATTCGCCCCCTACCTTTTCATGGTGATTCATGCAGTGGATTACAAGCGTAAGGACAAAATCTTTGCCACCAGCGAACTGGACTTCTTCTTGGGCAAGAATTTTTTGGTCACTTACCATTCCGTTCCGTTGCGGAGTGTGCAAGCCACCGAGGATCAATGCCGCAAGAGTACGGTCCACGTGGCCCGCGCCCCGGACCGCGTGGCCCACGCACTGCTAGATTCGCTGGTCGAAAACTACAAACCTGTCCTGGAGGAGTTGGCGCTGGAGATCAGCGAATTGGAAGACGAAGTGCTCAAAGACCCCAGCAAACAGACCATGAACCGCATTCTGGAGGTCAAAAAGGAAGTGCTGCACTTGCGACAGATCATTGGGCCACAGCGCGAAGTCTTGCTCCGGTTCGCTCGTGGCGAATTCAAACTCATCCGCGCTCATTTGGTACCCTATTACCGAAACGTATATGACGCCTTATTTCATATCGGCGAACTCGCTCACGGATACGCCGATTCTCTGAGCGGTATCTTGCAAATCTACCTCAATATGTCGTCAAACCAGACCAGCGAAGTCGTCAAGGTGCTCACCATGATTACCCTGATCACCACGCCAGCGACGATTATTGCGAGTTGGTACGGCATGAATTTCTCACGGCAGATGCCCGAATTTGAGTGGAGGTACGGATATATGTATGTCCTCGGTCTCATGTTTCTGACCACAGCGCTCACTTTCTTGTATTTCAAACGCAAGAAGTGGCTTTAAGACCACTCATGAATACACCGGAAACCGCGCCGAGCAGCACCGGATTCCTCAGCAAAGTCCTGAGTCGCCTTGGCCGAATCGATGACGCCAGCCTTCAAGCGGTCGTTCGCCGCCTGGAAAGCGAACGCCGCTTCTTGGAATCCCTCTTTAATGTCATCGAAGACGGCGTCTTGGTCTGCGACCCGGAAGGTCGAATCGTTTACATCAACCAAGCCGTGACCCGACTGATCGGACTTCGGCCTGACGCCATTGAGGGCGAATTAGTGAGCCGCCACCTCCCCGGGCTCGACTGGCGTCAGACAACAGAAATGGATCGTCAGGGCGGCCGTGGAGTCGTCCGACAGGATATCGAGGTACATTATCCCAAATCCCGATTTCTGCTCGTTTATTCAACGCCGCTGGACGGCGATGCCGTCGGGAGCACGGGCTTGGCTCTCGTGCTTCACGATGCCACCGAGGCACGACAACAAACGACCGAAGCCATCCAGACAGAACGTCTCCACGCTCTGACGTTGTTGGCTGGCAGCGTGGCCCACGAGATTGGAAATCCCCTCAACGCACTTCATATTCACCTTCAGCTTATCGGACGGGAAGTGAAGAAGCTCCGGCTCCTCAACCGCGATATTCCACCAGCCAGGGGCCAGCGAAAGGTCGTCCCTGATTCGGACATCACCGAAGTGGCCGATCGTCTCGATCGCTATGCAACTGTTTGCCTGGGCGAAATTACGCGGTTGGATTATATCATTACCGAATTTCTCCAAGCCTTGCGCCCCACATCGCCCAAGTTCCAGTTGGAGTCGCTGAATGACGTGATGAAAGAAACGTTGGAAGTATTAAAACCCGAACTGGAAAACCGTGGGATCCAGCTTCAGACGATGCCTGGCCGCGGCATGCCTCAGGTACAATTCGATCCCGCCCAGATCAAGCAGGTGTTGGTCAACCTACTCAAGAACGCCATGCAGGCCATGACACGAGGAGGCGTACTAACTCTGGCGAGCGGAGCCACATCGGAGTGGGGCTGGATCACTGTGAGCGATACTGGAACCGGCATTGCACCTGAGTTACAAAAAAGGATTTTCGAGCCCTTCTATACCACAAAAACCAAAGGCACCGGCCTGGGCCTGATGATCGTGGAACGAATCATTAAAGAACACGGCGGCCGTGTCGATCTCCAGAGCCAAGTGGGTAGGGGCACCACCTTCAAAGTCTGGCTCCCGTTGTTCGACAAGTCGCCACCGTTATTGGCGGCGCCTCCCAACAAAACCAACGGTTCAGCCAACCCAGGCTAAACCTGAAAACGGGAGCTTCTTAAAGTCGCCCGAGCTTCAGTTCCAAACTGGATAAAGAACAACTCACTGCGCCTTTCGTTCGGCTCGGAAGAACTGGAGCCCGCCGGGCGCAGCATCGACACGAAAACGTTGTGCTGGATCCATAGGCGCGTTGCCCAGCGGCACAAAGGTCTTCAGGTCCAAAGATCCCTGAATCTCGATCGTTTCCCGGCGATTGCCCTCCACCAGGAAATGCACTGACCCATCGGCGTTACGCTCCGGGATCCCCAGGGCTACCACCGAGGGTGGCTCGACAACCACTCCCTGTTTGACGGCATCGATCTTACTCCTGAACGTCTGAATGGGGCTCGACAAATTTCCATAGCCGTTGTGTGAGAATATGAGCTCCCACTGCCGATGAGAGGGCGAGCCGGCCACGCCATTGATGATCGCGAACGTCGGCTGCGGTGTTCCGATCTGGTTCACCACCGCTTGAGACCGAATCGCGCTGGAGACCCCATAGTAAAAGTCGTTTAATGCCACGGAGTTTTGGAGCTTGAATTGATTGATGAATCCGGTCGTCGCTGCTTCAGCGTTGGATTGCAGATTCAGGATGACGTGCGCCACCTCAATCCCGTCAGGATTCCCGCCTCGCCCGGCGTAGTACTCTACAATTCCCGGTTCAATCTGCTGGGCTGCCGCCCGACAAAAGGTGCACCAGTGTGCGAACCATTCGAGAAAGACAATCTTCCCCTCGAAATCCGACAACTTGACCGGTTTGCCGGAGCGATCAGTTAGGGTGAAGTTCGGCACGATTTCTCCCGGTTTGAGGACCGCCCCATGGACGGGTGAGAGACAAAGGAGAGCCGCCAGTAGGATACCGACGATTCGAGGTGTATTCATAAACACGAGTTATCAGTTTGACTAAAATGGATATTGTTCGGGGTCGACAAAATCTTCCAGCAAGAGTTATCATGCTCAGAATTCATAGCTGTAGGAGGCTTGAGCCACACCCATGTGGCGATCACGGTACAACGACCCAAAGAGAATCGTCGCCCCTCGGACTTCTTCAAACCGGGTAATGTAGGGCGCGCCAAAAACCTTGATCGAGTGTCGACCTTGCACCCAGCGAACTCCAAGGCCCACCGACCAACTCTGCAATGCCGGCGAGGCACTGCTCGCCGAAATCGAACTCTCGGTCTGACCAGTGTCGCTGTAGTACCGCCCCGTGAGGCTGAAATACCACGCATCCCATGGATGGTATTCTGCGGTGAGTGCCCCCCATCGCGCTTCGAACGTTCCAGGAGTCAATTCGCCAGTAATCTGATCCGGAGCGTATTTCTCATTGGCATAGCCAGCTTCCATTCGTACCACCCAAGGCTCCGCAACCGCCCAGTTCAGTTGCCCTTGGGCCACGTACCGCAATTCACGTAACGACTGACTCACCAACCGAAACTCCACCAAACTCCGAAGTCGTCGGGTCAGAACATTCTCGGCGCGAACTCCCCACGCCACGGTGTTGAGTTCGTCGCGCAACCGGACGAGCTGAAAATTGTTCTCGGCATCAAAGAAATCGCCGTAACCCGGCGCGATCACATCGCGCGCATAGGTCACTGTCGTTTCCAGGTAACCCGCGGCCGGCAGGTACTCAAGACGAGCACCTCCCGTCAACGCGGCACCATGTGGCTTGGAGTCCGCATACGCGGGATCAACCAGGATGTTGGGATTCCCATGGAGCTGCCGATAATACTCGCTCAACCAAAGGGAGCTGTAATTGCCAAAACCGTCGTAGTACGACATGGAAGCCAGAAGCTGAACGCGGGGGCCCACCCCCAACTTGAAATCCAACTGGCCTGACAACCGACGTTTGTCCAGAGCTCGGGACTCGCTGCCCACCGAGTCAAAATCCATTCCAATCGTCGCCCCGGATAGGCTGACTCGCCATAAGTTTCGTCCGGATACCGAAGAAAAACTGCCTGTGGTTTGTGTCTGAAATATGTCCGACGCAAACAGCGCCTCAAAATCAACATCCAGATTCTTGCGTTCTTCCGCCCGCAGGAAAGTCATCATTCCGCAGACCATGCCGGCTGCCAGAGTTGTCGCTTTCATGGGTGGTTATTTGCAACTGGTGCAGCCAACTCCTTGCCCGCCTCCCGCTGTCGATCGACCCGATTCCCACTGAGTCATCCCCCTTGAGTCGTAACTCCACACTGGGGATTCACCAAAAGTCATGTTCTTTTGGCTAACCAATCGCTGCTGCCCCACCCGCGGTGGGGTACAACCCACAGCTAGCAGGACGATCAAAGCGATCAAGACGCTCTTGATCACTCCGCTTTCGAAATTCATCGCATCCCAGTAACTCATGCCGCAAATGAGAGTATCCACTTCCAGATCTATTCCCCAGCGGATTCCTCGGATACCGAAACCCCACGGTACCAAGCCTTAATCGCCAAGATATTGAGTCCGATCGATGTCGGGCAGCTCGCGATCACGGGTTAAGTCCGGCGTCACGTTTTCCAACTCGGGTCAGCCACCCAAGTAGGCACTCTGGACCTGCGGATCAGCCCGGAGGTCTGGAGCAGCCCCGGAAAGGAGAATTCGTCCCGTCTCGAGGACGTACCCACGATGGGAGATTTCCAAGGCGAGATTGGCATTTTGTTCGACGAGCAAGATGGTGAGGCCACGGGTCCGATTCAACGCCACAATCTGTTCAAAGATGGACTTGACCAACAACGGGGCGATTCCCAGTGAGGGCTCGTCAAGAAGCAGGCATCGCGGTCGACTCATCAACGC
>SXSK01000143.1 GCA_005793375.1 Verrucomicrobiales bacterium
CGTGGAATTAGCCACGCTCGTGCGTTGGGAACGTCTCAAAGCCCAAGCCACAAGAAATCGACGACGACGATGCAAACACTCCGGGCATCCTCGATCTGCTCCGGGCGAGTGTGCCAAACAAGATACCGGAGACCCCTGAAATCACGCACCGCCAAGCACGACATTCCCAAGCAAAATGGTGAGAATGTCTAGAGAGCCATTTTAGAGACAAAGATGAGGGAGGGCCACCGCAGTCCAAAAGGCGCCGTGTTTTTTGGAGTGCGGCAGCCCGCTCCGCTTTTCCCCCAGCATCCCATGCGGTGTCGGAAACTCGGAGTTGCGACCGTTGAATTGGCCCACTCGTCGACTTCAGTCCCCCCCCTAGGACCGCTACCGGGCGGCTGAACCATGCACTTGATAAGAATCCGGGACGATGACTCTGAAAGTGGTGTTGGTGTCAAATGGCAAGCCCCAGGCGACATCGCTGATGGTGACTTTGCGTTGGATGATGGTGTCCTTGGGAGTTTCAGTGATCCACAGATGTGGGAACCCACTGCGATCAAATTCCTCTCGAATCGAGATGTACGGGGTGTTGATAAAGGGCATTCCGCTCAATTCAATTCGATGGAGCTTCCGCACGTCCGCCGGATCCACGTAGAGGGCGACCTCCACGCCGCGAGCCAGGCTAAGGCGTCGACCTTTCAATCTGAGCACGGCAAAGGTGCGTCCATTGGTGGTGGTTTCGCTGGTTTCAACTTTCCAGCGACCACTTTTGCCGTAGATCAATTCCTCTAATTTGTTGGTGTTCCAGGTCGTTCCAGCGAAGGAGTCGAGTCCATCGTTTTGACGGGACTTCTCATGGAATGTCGAGGCTTGGTTGATCCAGTTTCCGGCAATCATCGTCAGCAAGAATCCGACGGATGGTTCGAGTGTGGCGGCTTCCCAGAGCGCCTCCCGTTTCCAGGTGCTGCCCTTGACGGATGCCATTTGGTGTCGGTGGTCCACGTAATCCGGATGACTAGCGGCGAGGTTCGTGTCGCCCAGTCGGATCATGGTGGTTTCGAATTCGATGCCCGCAGGCATGGGCCGATCGAGATGTCGCAGGGTTTCTGATTTTGGGGTCGTTTCGGTTTGGTCAAGTCTCCAGCGATTTCCGGCGAGCCATTCTTGAACTCGATGAGTTCGTGTGCCATGAGCCATGCGCAGGACTTCCATCTGGATCCCCCTCAATTCAGCGACGCTTCGCTCTTTTGCTTCACGATTGGCCTTGGACATTCGAGCCCGATCCGACTCCTTCATTACCCCGGCAGCCTCTTCGCGCGCCTGGATTTCTTTCTCCTCGCGCATTTGTTCGGCCTGGATCTGGGATTCGGTCCAGGGTTGGTTGACTACTTGTACCTCGGCTGTGATGCGCAGGTGGGCGGGAATCGGGGAGCTGACGCGGTCGAAGGCTGCTTGAAGGATTTGCCGCGCCAAAGCAGGATTCGTGGGTGGCGTGGAGCCTTCGAAGGTGGTAATGGCAATCCCAATAATCCCCGTGGCGACCGCCGCACTTCCAAGCGTAAGGGTCCATTTAGCCTTCGCCCAGGCCATGGCTCTCAGGGTCTCGAGGACAACCCCGGAAATGACTGGGGTCATGGTGACTCCCGTCGCGGCGGCGGCGATCGGCGCGATCCAGTAGTTGGGGGCTGCTTGAACTGCATTGGTCGATAGTGCGGTGGCAAGTGCGGTGCTGGTGAGGGTGATACCGTGTTGGGCGAAAAAATTCCGGAGCTTCTCCAGAGCTCTAGCCGTTCGTTTGTGGATCGCCGATTCTTGAATCCCCAGCAGCGAGGCGGTCTGGGCGCCAGTCTTGTTTTCGAAATATCTGAGGACAAGGAGTGTTCGATCTCTTTCGCCAAGGCGCGACATGGTTTTTTCAAGGTGAGGAAACAACTGCCGCCACGTCGCGTCTGAATCGTGACCGTGGTCTCCCAAGGTTTCTTGCATCATCGTGAACTCCTTTTCGCGCGCCTCCCGCCTCATCTTTCCCCGTAGGAATCGAGCCGCGGCAAACCGCGTGGTCGTATAGAACCATCCACCCAATACCGTGGCTGCTTTGAATTCAGGTGCTTTGCGCGCAAAGATGTGGAAGACAATCTGGGTCACATCTTCAGCATCCGTGGCATGGTTCGTGCAACGACGGGCAACGGAATAGACTAGGTCGATGTACCGTCGAACGAGCTCGGCAAAGGCCACCTCCGAGTGATCTCGAACGAACTGACGGATCAAGTCTGAGTCTGTTGTGTCTGGCATCACTCAACTATCTCCGCTGAGATCCAGTGGTGGACACACTTTTTCGTAAGTTCGGGGCTGATCTCCTTGAGCAGTTCATGAAGTCGGTCTCGGGTCTTTGTCCATTGGACTTGTCCGCCTCCGTGACCTCACAAGAACTGCGCCTTTCATGTCTCTTCTTCCAATGGTACTTTGAAGTGCACTGGTTTTATGAATGATCCCGATTCTAACCATGATTTTGGTGCTTCGGATCCGTTGCCTCACGCCCCTCCGATGTCCGACGAATTGAATTCAGTGACCGAATGGGTGCTCATCGGATACTTTCCCAAGGGTCGCGCGGTCCGGGCCGGATGGACTTCGCCCTACCCCGAATACCCAGACGCTACATTCCTGTCGCCGTCCCCCGTCGAAGAAATTTGCAGTGCGAGTCATTGTATTTCTGGACGGCCGGAAAAATGGACCGAGGAACTCAATGTGTTTTCGGGTTACGATTCGCCGGAGGCCACTTGGCGAGCTGTCCCCATTGAGCTCAGCCGGAACTTCGGTTTGTATGCGTATCGCTTATTGCCAGTACTCTTTCGTGAAGGACTACGTGAAACACTCGAGATGCCGGAATTATCGATCACACCGATGCCTCGTTCCTTCGAACGGCTGGGCTACGATGCGGTCGAGTTAAGCCAGGGCCAAAGTTTGGGCTGTTCGCCATTGTCGTGTAACAACCAGACGATTCATGGTTTCAGGCGCGTGTAGGGCTCTTCCTCCCAATTCTTCTCGGGCCAGACGAAGCTATTGACCGCGCCGTCATATCGCAGAGCGAGGTCTCGAATGTTTGTTTTTCGCCAGTTGGCTGGAGCCGCTTTGGCCACCCAGCCACTGAATAGGTGCCGATGCCACGGACAGGCAGCGACGATGAAATTGCCCTGCCACCGACTCAGTTGGTTTTTCAGCCAGGTTTTTCCATCCGCGCTCAATTGCTGCGACGCACCCATGTGATAGGCGTAGCTTGTGGTAAAGTGTCCTACCTGTCCGTAGTACTCCCATCCCAGATCGATAGGGATTCTCCCGCGTGTCCGGTCCGATTTGCAGATAAACACATTGGTACTGCCAAGGTATTTGGAGCCCTCGAGATAGTTGGTGTTGCCGCCCGCGTACCCCGGGTTAGGTCCAGGATTGACCAGATACAACGGCGGCTTCTCCTGATAATCTTCCTGATACAACCGGATCCCAAGACCCACTTGTTTCATGTTATTGGTGCAGTGCATGCGACGCGCCATCTCGGTCGACCGCGCCAATCCAGGCAATAGCATCCCCGCGAGTACCGCTATGATGGCAATCACCACTAGCAATTCGATTAAGGTGAATCCCTGTGCTGAAGACACAGATTTGGGTCGAAGACAATCACGGGAGAGCATGGCTCCTGTTTACTCACCAGCAGTGGTCGCCGCAACCAGCAATTGCTATCCGGCGTGAATCCCCACACAGCTCTGTCAACGAGGGCGTCCAATCCGGTCTAGGATCTTTGCCGCGTTCCCATCCGCTGGATTGTGCTTCAGCACGTCGCGTGCATGCTTCTCCGCCTCATTGATTCGTCCTTCCGCCATGGCGACTACGGCGAGGCCAATTCGGCTGCGATCGAGGGAGGGGTCCAGGCGGAGGGCAAGCTCGAGGGCCTCCCGAGCGGGACCCCATTGCTGTTGCTCCACCAACAGCGTCCCAACCCCCTGGTGGGCTTCGGCCAGGTCCGGTTGAATCTCAGCCGCCTTGACGAAGTGGCCAAAGGCTTGCTCCCGCCGACCAATGCCTCCCAACTGTTTTCCAATGCGCACGTGGGCGTTTGCATCACGAGGATTGTCCCGCAGCACCTGTTCGAAGTAGGCGATGTTCTCCAGCGCGAAAAATTCGTGACTCGCGCGCTGCAATTGAGGCAGGTCACGCGGATTCTCGGGCAACAGTTGTAAACTGATTTCGGCCATTTCGTCCGTGGATTGGGGGCCGAATCCAACGGGGATCGGGGGGCGGTTGGGGTTGTGGGGATTGGCGGCTGAATTGTCGAAAATTATTGAAAAATCCAGACGTGTGCCCAAGGGAAAGCGCACGGGCTTCTGGAAGCGATAGGCGCTTTGCCAGCGAAAGTCCCACCGTGGAATCGAAAGCAAGGACCGCTCAGTCCCGTCCGGTAATTGGGCTGTGAGGGTCACTTCTTTTGCCAGGGAGTGTGCGTGTGGCATCAACGACAGGATGGATGAAGCGCAGGGAAGTTTGAGGGTGCGACGGACGGTATAATTTGAGGACCCCGCTGGGATATTAAATACTTGGGCAGCCATGCCCACGATGGTTGGGAATCGGTTTGGAGGCTGGTCCGAAAAATAGAGGGCTAAACTCGGCTGGATAATTTCGCGCTTTCCAGTACGCTGTAAGTGCAATTGAAGGACCACATCCGTCCTTGCCTCCAGCAACCAAGCCATGTCGGGCGTGCCCATCTCAGGGTCCCTCCCGGGCGCCCATGTCAATAGATGGCCCGGTGGATACCGAGCGGGCGAATTCATGCCGCCAAAGCCAGGTTCCGAGTCGAGCTCATCCGCTTTCCGACACTGTCCTGCCGTGTCGAGCTGGATTCGGACATGGTGAATTGCCGGGTTGCCCGGGTGAAACTCGACGGCCCGGACATAACGATTCGTCATCAATGGAATTGGCAGGACGAAATTCCGGTAGACATCGGGACCTTGAGCTTCCAGCGAATAGGCTTGTGGAAGCTGGACAACCAAGTCCGGGGGGCCCAAATGCCAGCCTCCTTCAAATCGCGGTAGTGGCGGGGAATCCTTCGGATCTCCTTCCTTAGTGCCGGCCTCAACCCAACGCTCAATCCGTTGAATCTCCTCCACAGAAAGGGTTCGTGTCCCGGCGAACTGATCCGATCCAGGTGCTGGGAGCCATGGAGGCATGGTTCGATTTCGGACGACCTCTATCAGTTCCAACGCGTGTTTGCGTGCGCTTTCATATGTCAGGAGTGAGAAGGGTCCAGCGGCACCTGGTCGATGGCATGGGACACAGTTCTTGAAGACGATGGGAGCGATGTGGCGATGAAAAGTGACCGGCGGATCTGGGTTGGCGGCTACCAGGCGGCATGTCAAAAATGCCGACATAATCCATCGGGTCATTCGTCTGGGATCGGCGCTGATCAGCTGGGCCACGAACGTAGTGAATGGTGAAGCCAACCTGGGATCAAGGGAAATGACTGGCCATGGGGACTGCCCCGGTTTTGGGCTCAAAAGTCCGGCGACAGGATTTGAATATTTGGATCGAACACTGGAATTTCTTGGGAGGGGAAATCGTCTGGCTGGCCTTTCGGGCAATACATGCGACGACGGGTTGAACAAATGTTGCCGAGGTTTGCAGAACCAGCCGAATTCCAATTGCGATTTTCGGTGGTTTGGATGTAGCATCCTGCTCGCTCCTTGAGCTTTTGTGCACAACCAACGCGGAGACGGGATGCCTTGTGGCTTTCAGCGTCTATTCCTGGTTGGGAAGGTAACGGGCGCGGGGAATTATTTCGGTTCATTAGACCGGGACACGTAAAAACTGCAGGACAAACCGCATGAGTATTCTTAAATCAATGCCCTTTTTGGGTATGGCGTTAGTGGTGAGCCAAGCCTTCGGGCAGTCGGCTCTTCCCGGAAAGCCGGAAGACAATGGTCTTCGTCCAGTCACCGACACCGTCTACATTAACACGCCCGACACCATCAATAATACCAAGACCGAAAGTCTAGGTGTCGCCATAGCGCGAAATGGCAACGTCATCGTGGGATGGGAAGATGATGGCGACGCGTTGAACGACCTCGAGTCTGTTTGGACGCTTGTGAGCGATTCTGGAAAGCTGATCGTGCCCGACACGGAGATTACTTCGGCGGATTCCGATTTTGCCGGGCAAACGCTGACCTCGAAATATTTGTCCTTCTTCCGCAAGGACAAGACCCCGACCCCGGGCCGAACCAGTTGGGGACCAAAGATCAAAAGCAATCCCTTCGGCGATGGCATCGGCATGGGCGCGACCGCGTTCGATTTGGCCAAAGAAGTCGCCGAGTTCTCCCCGGACTTTGACGGGGATGCCGGTGATTTTCCAGCAGTTCAGTTGCTCAACAACGACGGGACGCCTATCGCCATTGCAACGGGTGTCCCATCGGCCTACCACAAACGTTCCGGGAATATTCGCATTGGCGACTGGGACTATTTGTCCACTGGAAACATCGTGATCGTGGGTGAGAGTCGGCAAGGTGCCGATCTCGTGGATGTGTACGGGGGCGAGGCAGGCCAGAATCATGCGATCGTGCGGGTGGTTTCGCCGACTGGCACGGAAATCAAAGCCGTCCAGTTGGCCGGGGCAACTGCGACCAAGACCGAAATGTGGCATGGTGTGGGTGTGACAAAAAATGGGTTCGCCGTGCGCTTCTCAGACAACGGTCCGGGTGTCATTCGCCTCTTCAGCAACGACGGCACTCCCGTGTCGACGAACCTGAACCTGGGCCAGCTTACCGGCCAACCCATCGCGGCCGGCGGTGGACGCGGGGATGGCGTCGGTTTCCACGGCAACGGCAACGACGCCTATGCCGCCGTGGCCACCGGCAAAGATGGCGACGGAAAGAATCATGTCTGGGTGTCTGTTATCAGCACCGATGGAACCGTCCGCTGGAGCAAGAGCGTTTCCGACGATCTGGAGTTGCTAGGGCCGGGACGTTGTGACGTCGCGATTGACTCCCTCGGCCGCGTGGCTGTGGTCTATGACGACGCCGCCGGTACCGGTGGCGGCGCCAAGATTGTGCTTGGGCGTCTCTTTGATTCGACTGGAAAACCATTGGGCAAGACGTTTTACGTCAGTGAACTGGAACTGCCCGAGGCAGCGACGCCCGAAGCGCGTAACGCTCGCGTCGCTTTCCGTAACGACACGGTGGCTGTGACCTGGGAGAGCCAGACACCACAGCCGGGAGTTCGGGTAGTAGCCGTGCGTCAGTTTGTCATTCCGTTAAAGCCCGGCAGCATTGAGTCCGTCGGTCTGGCCCGAATCGTACCCGACGTGCCGATTATCAACCAAACGGCGAACTCTCTCGACAATTGGGAACCGTTCGCCTCGGTCATCGGGACTTCGACGTTTGTGATCGAAGGTAATGCGCATGCGGCGGACGCCGAAGGATTTCAGCGGTTCGTCGTGGCCCTCCAACCTGCCGCCGGCGGTGCCGCCAAACAGGGTGAAGGCTTTTATGCCGACGACGGAAGCCCGTTTAAGGGACAGATCAATGCCTCCCGCCAGAACGGTAACCCAGGCCGTGTCACGGGCGACAAGCGCCCCGGCGCCGTGAACTTCATGGTCGGTGCGGAAGCGTCACCGCACGTTTTCGCTCCTTTCCAGTCCAACAATCGCTGGAACGGTGGGTTCAATCGCCTCGAAGATGGCCGGTATGGCACGGTTCAGACCTTCAAGATCGATCCCGCGACCCTGGCTCAGAGTTCTCTCAGCAAGGCGCAGGATTCTGCCAATGGCCGCCTGACCTCTGGTGAGGCCCCGGGGAACCAAATTTCTCGTTTTGGCGGTGATATCGTCTGTTTGAGCGACGGCAACTTCCTCTCGGTGGTGGAAGATCGTTCCAAAGTGCTCAATCCCGATGGCAACGCTGCTGTGGCGACGATCTTCGCTCCGGACGGCTCCGTGGTGAAAGAAAGCTTCGTCGTTTCCAATGGCGACCTTTGGTCGAACGTGGCAGCGGTAAAGGATGGTTTTGTCGTCCGAGTAGCGGCCAAGCTGCACTTTTTCAACAACGCTGGGGTGCGACAGGGAGATCCCGTCGAGCAAACTACTTCCGGCGATTCTTTCGACACAGGTCGTGGCGATGGCACGCGATTGGCGGGCCACATTAATTCGCCGTTTGTTTACCTGGTTGGCCGTATCGTCGGTTCCACCGCGGTTCGCGTCGCCATCTGGGATGCCCGCACACGAGCGTTGGCCACCATTGCCGATGTGAGTGAAGGCGGGTTCCGAGCCGATGCCGACCGTGCGAACGTCGCCGTCGACGCCTTGAACCGATTTGTGGTGGGTTGGGTGACTCGTCCGGACGGCTACGAACAACAGCAGGTTGCGGCACGTGTCCTCAAGTTTGACGAGGCCACCAAGACTGTGTCTCCGCTGACAGCGAGTTTCCTGCCCTTTATCAACGCGGCACCGCAGGGTGGCATCCGCAGTTTGGGGATGAGCGTGGCAATGACCACCAAGCAAATCCTCGTGGCAGCCAAGGGAGAAATCAACTTGCAGAACAAGCCGGACCAGGGCGCGAATTCGCCCACCCAGCTGAACTTCTACACCGTTATTACGCATCCCAGCCCGGTAGAGGATCCAACGCCCAGCGTCGGTGGCGACGCAAAAGTCGTGGTGTCTGTGACCCGAAGTGCCGGAAACCTGACCATTAAGCCGGGCCCACTTCCGCCGGGTTGGGTCCTGCAACTGGCGCCGAGCTTGTCAGGTCCTTGGGTGACCCAGCCTGGAGTCGACCTTCCGATCACAGTACCAATTGGAACTGAGCCCATGCTGTTCCTGCGTGCAGCCAAGCCTTAGTAGGCTTAGGAAGGACAGGCCGACGTCGGCCTGCTTTCGAAGATTACTTCGAATCAATCAAGGGACCGGAGTCATCCGGTCCCTTTTTGCTTATGTGCACCTGACAAGGCTCTCTGCGTTACGAACGCGGGCACAGCGTAGCCAGTGGCGTTGTGGTAGCGCAGGCTGCCAGCCTGCTGTTTCGCAGGTTGCTAACCTGCGTGGGCTGGAGTGGCCGAGTGGCGTTGGAGCGTTGGGGTGGAATGGAACGTGCGTCCGGCGGTTAGGCTCGGTGCCGACTGGCAGTCGGCGGAACAGCAGACAAGGCTGTCTGCGGCACTGACATTGGATTGCGCCGGTTCTGACTTGGGATAAATATCTGATTGATGAACCCAAACGAACCCAATCCGCGCTTAGATCGCGTTCGATTTGAGCTTCGAGCTGACGGCGTTTCCGAAGAGTCAACGAGCCCTCTTCGAAGTGGTATTCACCACCGTGGATACTTGCCCCACGTCAAACGGGATGGGGCTGCTTACTTTGTCACGTTCCGTCTGGCCGATTCGCTGCCAAGAGAAGTCCTGTTGCGGTTTCTGGCTGAGAGAGCCGAACGTCTGCGGAGGTTGGGAGCGCGCGAGCAGGACAGCCTGTGTCAAGCCCAAGCCGGTCGGTCGGAGGATACCCTTGAGGCGATTGAGCGCGACCATCGCCGGAAGGCGGAGCGGCACTTGGACCAGGGCATCGGTGCCTGCCACCTGCGTCGTCCCGACGTCGCGACGATGGTGAGCGACGCACTCCGGCATTTCCACGGCCAGCACTATCTCCTAGACGACTGGGTGGTGATGCCCAACCACGTACATCTGATTCTCTGGCCGATGCCGAACTTCACGTTGAGCAAAATCCTTAAAAGTCGAAAACAATTCACTGCCACGAAGGCCAATTGCCTACTCGGAAGGATTGGCCAAACGTTCTGGCAGGCCGAGTCATTCGATCACTGGATTCGCGATGACGACGAGAAGTCACGGATTCGCCGGTATATCCGAGCCAATCCGGTGAAAGCAGGTTTGTGTGCGTCACCGGAAGAGTGGCGATGGGGAAGTGCGTGGCGCGAAGGTGGGTCACCAGCGGACACAACCAGTCAGTGGCATTGGCGGCTGTGTCGTAGCGCAGGCTGCCAGCCTGCTGTTTCGCAGGTTGCTAACCTGCGTGGGCCGGAGTGGCCGAGGGTCGTTGGGGTGGAATGGAACGTGCGTCCAGCGGTTAGGCTCGGCGCCGACTGGCAGTCGGCGAAACAGCAGACAAGGCTGTCTGCGCTACGAACGCGAGCGACTTGCCGTCAATGGCCCAGGAAACGCAAACCGAGGAAAACACTCGCTTTCATGAGAGCGACACATGCCCGGAAATCGCGACCCTTATCAAGCACCTTCCGACCGTAAACTCACCACCACGCGTTCGTCGGATTCGGAGCCACTTGCCAGAAGGGATCCGTGTCTTTGATGGTAGGAAACCGGAAGGCTTCGACATGAGTGTCGCCGAAAAGAATGTTAGCCTGGCTCTTCCCTTTGTAGTTATGCCAGAGGCTTTTTTTGTTGTCCCAGCCGCGATTCGGATGCCAGATCCAGTCGCCTTGCATGATTTTGTTCACCGGACTCTGGGCGATTTCGGAGGTCTTCATGGACCGGCCATTGTATGAGCCAGGATTGCCGAGGTCTCCGGTGATATGCTTGGTGCGGAATCCGTCCGCAGCCCATTCCATCAGGTAACTGTTCCCAAACTGGACGTAACAATTCGTCGTTCGAACATTCCGAACGTTATCGGAAAAAATGTCCCCTTTGTCGCTGGGACAACGAAACACCTCGGGATTCCCCTGGTAGCGATACAGAGGTCGGTTGGTCATGGCCACAAAGAGGTCGTAGGTGCCGTCCTTGCCACCGGATGACGCCCAGTCCCGACACAACGGCAGGGTGTCGAGGTGATCATCGGCATAGAGGGTGAATGCCAGTCCGATTTGTTTTTGGTTGCTGATGCAACGGATGGTCAGCGCCTTTCGTTTGGCATTGCCGAGCGCCGGGAGGAGCATTCCAGCCAAAATCGCGATGATAGCAATGACCACCAAGAGCTCTATCAAGGTGAAGGCCGCCCGTGCCGTGTGGGTAACCGTTGACGTGCGCGAAGACCTGTCGGTGATCATGGCGGGATTTATTGAGGCAACAAGAGTGACTATAGATACAGTGTCTGCCTCGGTTGACCCAATGGCAAGCACCGCCTCAATGGATTCCGAGTTGTCATGGGTGGCCCTGATGACTTCCAACCTCTTGACTGGTTGTTATCTTCCTTGCGAACTGCATGGATCCATGCGATGCATGGATCCATGCAGAAGCTTCAGATTCTCTTTCCAGATCCACAGATGGACGCGTTGCGACGCTTGGCCCGCATTGAGGACCGGCCTATCAGCGAACTCGTCCGGCGCGCCGTGGAGCGTGACCTGGAACAGCGATCCAATCTCTTGCAGCGAAATAGGCACGGAACCGCTGTGTTTCCAACGTTTGACGGAGGCCAAGTTCTAGCGACCGCATCCCGAATGAAATCCGTTATTTATGGTGATGAAGCGTGATGAACAGCCTTGACGCCAATATTCTGGTCTATGCGGCGAATAGCGCCGCGCCCGAGCATGCCAAGGCACTGGGCGTAGTGAACACGATGCTCGCCCACCCCGCCGAATGGATCCTTGCCGACCAGGTGCTTTGGGAGTTCTACAAGGCGCTGCGCCACCCCAAGATCCTGCAGCGTCCACGAACCGCCATTCAGGCGGCGGCGCAGATCCGCTTTCTTCGAGAGCAAAGTGGCGTTGTCTGTTGCTCCTATGAGACATCCCTCTTTAATGCAGTCCTTGCTCAGTTGGAAAGGCCACGATTTCCCTATCAGCGGACACATGACGCCATTCTCGGCGCCACTCTGCGCCGTCAGGGAGTGAAGGTGCTTTACACCCGCAACGAAAAGGATTTCACCGATTCTGGAATTCCGAAGGTGATGAATCCGATTGATTGACGCATGCAATGCCCCAAGACTTGGGGTGTGAATGGCGTTGTCGTAGTGCCGGTCGCCAACCTGCGCAGGCTGGAGCGGTCGATGGACGTTGGAGTGGAACTCGACGGGCGTCCTTCGGTTGAGCGCTACGCAAAGAAGAGGCGTGTTTTGAATTCTCCGTCCAGGTCGCGGCAAAAATCGGTCCCGATGCAGCGGGACCGAAGTCCACAATATTTTGCTAGCAAAACAGCTGTAACGCCGCTGCGACGCACAGGAGGACTTGACCATAGTGGGCGATAGACCGCGACACCTGTTGTGCGCCGAAAGCGGACATGATACGGTGACCTCGTGGATGATCTTCACTCCGTGCCGAGCGAATCCCAACCGCGTCGCGGATCCGTCGAGGTCCACGGATTCACGCTGATCGAACTACTGGTGGTCATCGCCATTATTGCGGTGCTGGCCGCGTTATTGCTCCCTGCCTTGATGGGCTCGAAGGAACGTGGGCGCCGGGCGGTTTGCCTTAACAATCTCCGTCAGTTCAGCCAAAGTCTGCACCTCTATGGCATGGACCAGCAAGAAAGGCTGCCACCCGGCTATTCTGAGGATGGTGAGCGTCAACTGGCCACTGGTGTCTCTCCCGGCACTCGTATCACCACGGACATTGACGAGCACGTCCCTATCATGGCGCGCAGCGTCCGGTCGAATCTGCTGCAAGTGACGAGCGGCAATGAAAAGGTTCTAAACTGCCCCGGACTGGGAAAACCATTTACCAATCCTGGGGGTTATCACTACTCAGGATATGGGGTGGTGCTCGGATACAACTACCTGGGAGGACACGAAGGCACTCCATGGGAAACCACCACTCTGATTCGAGACCCATGGATATCGCCTCGCAAGTTCTCCCAGGATTCCAGCCTCGTGGTTCTCACGGACCTGAATGACTGGTCGACCACCGAGTGGCTGACCTTCGTTCCGCATGCCGCCAACGGTCCTAAAATGAAGCAAGGCGATTCCCGTTTGCGCAGCCAATCAGGCAGCGAGACCGCGAATTCCCTGAACCCCCAGAGTTATGGCGCGGCCGGCGGAAACTTGGCCTGGCTGGACGGTTCGGCTCGATGGAAACGGGTGTCGGAAATGAAGATTTACCGCGGTTCCCGACTCTGGGGCGACGATGGGGCACTCGCCATCTGGTGAAACTGAGACGCGGAGACGCGGCGGAACGGCGAAAACTCTTTTTTGCCTCCGTGTTTTCCGTGTCCTCAGTGGTTCCTTTGTCTTGTTGCCACGGCCAATTGAGGTTGTGAACCACTGAGAGCAGGAAAGCGTCCAACGGTTCGACTAGGAGTACCGCTCACTTCGATTTAATCTGAGTCCACAATTCGTCGTAGAGTCGGTTGTGTTCGCCGAGATCCGTGGCGTATTCCAGGCGATTCATGAATTCCTGTGGAGGGTAGATGCTGGGATTTTGGAGGACTGAAGGTTTGAGAAGTTGCAAGGCGGCCCGGTTCGCCGTGGCGCTCGAACCCCATTCCGAATACTGGGCGCCCACTTTTGGTTCGAGCATATAGTTGATGAATGCTTCCGCCAATTCAGGATGCGGTGCATTGGAGGGGATGCTGAGAGTATCCACAAAGATCTGAGTGCCCTCGCGTGGCAGAAAATAGGTGGTTGCAGGGTCCTCCTGGCTCCCTCGCGCCGCATCTCCGCTGTAGGCCATCGTCAACGCGGCGCCTCTGGCCAACACGCGATTTTTGCAACCGGTGCCACCCTCAAAACCGAGCGAGCGTTTTTTCGTCTCAATCAGAAGATCGCGGGCTTCTGAAAGTTGTTCGGGATTCACGCTGTTCAAGCTGTGTCCACGGTACCGAAGTGCCGCCCCGATGCAGGCACGCGCGTCGTCTATCAACATGAATGGCCCAAGCTGTTTGGCGGGATCGAAGAAAAGGCTCCAGGATTCTTCGGGGGACTGGGTTGGATTATTCCGGATGTAAATGCCGGTGGTTCCCCAGCCCAATGGCACGCTGTATCGGTTGCCTGGATCAAAGGGCGCATTGGTGAATCGAGGATCGAGATTCTTTAGATTGGGGATATGGTTCTGCCGTAGAGGCGCCAGCAGTCCGCGCCGGATCATCAGTGGAAGCGTCGTATCACTAGGGATCACGATGTCATAAGTGGATGAGCCGCCGGCGACGAGTTTGGCGATCATGCTATCTGGATCTTCGAAGTAATCGACAGTCACCTGGCAGTCGAAACGTCGTTCGAACTCCGTAATGATTTTCGGATCAATGAATTCGCTCCAAATGAAAAGATTCAACTGGGGCTTCGCTTTGCCACAACCAGTCAGCGCGATCATTAGCCATAAAAGCAGCAGCAGGGGCAGGGACAGGGGATGCTTCATCTCAGGTGAATTCTGTTTTCGGGATCAGCATTGTGGGAATTGTGGGAAGTATGTTCAGCAGAGTCCCGTGGCCAAGCTGAAACGCTTTGGGTCTGAATCTTGGCGTGGACCGTCCGTCTTCATTTTGCCGCGGGTTGCGCCTGGGCCGCCAAAGGCAGAACTCCAAACACTGCCAAATGCGCTCTTTGGGGCGTTCGGAGTTCCGCCTTCAGGCGGCTGGAGTTAATCCTGAGACCCGATGGAAGCGACCCAGTCGTTCTTGACTTGGCATCGGTAATTCCATCAATGGAACGAATGAATTGGGATGAAAAATATCAGAAGGGGGAAGTGTTTTGGGACAAGGGTCAGCCAGCGCCACCGCTGAAGGAATACCTGGAGCGTCATCCATTGCGTGGACGTGCTCTAGTCCCGGGCTGTGGTCGTGGGCATGAGGTGGCGCTGGCGGTGACACACGGATTGGACGCGAACGGGTTGGACATCGCTCCAACCGGAATAGCCGAAGCACGGGCTCGGTATCCGCATTTGGCGGAGCGATTTGTGATCGGAGATTTGTTTGATCCGCCAGAGGCGATGCGCGGCGCTTTCGACGTCGTGATTGAGCACACGTGCATGAGCGCTTTGCCCCCTTCGCTGCGAACCGAATACCGCCGAGGCATCGAATTGACGCTGAAGCCTGGAGGGTTGCTGATTGGTGTCTGGTATATCAATCCGGATTTGGATCCAGGCCAGGAGGGTCCTCCCTATCCGTTCAGCGTGTCCGACTTGACAGCGCTCTTTACCAACGGCTACGTGATTCTGGAGGATTATGTGCCGGAGGTTGCCTTTGCTGGTCGCGAGGGCCGAGAGCGCTTGCGTGTATTGCGACGCGTGGGGTGACGCTGCAGATACCCTACAATCAAGGAATACCTCATTCGAATCTGCGGCAACACACTGTCCATTTTAGAGAGATCATATTCGTGTAGCGCTTGATCGGTTTTACGCGACGGAACCTACATTGAGCGCTCGTATCCGCGCTAGAATACTCCCCTAGACTCACCAGGGAAAATCGTAGCTCGGCGCTTGGGCGTAACGTTTCATCCCGAGTTCAACTGTAGTCACCGTCCCTGGATTCAGTCGAAAACGAAGATGTTTCCCCGAGACTCGCTGGGACTTTCCGCTGAGTTGGACACGCGTAAACTTATGTTCACCAAAGGCGCCTGCTTGCACCACCACGTCGCGCATTTCGGTCTTGCTCAGATTTGCCAGGGTGAGAACCACTGAGTCGGGAGAAATCTTCTCCACCAACGCAGCGACATCGGGCGGTACTCCCGCACGTCGGTTCAGGGGATCAAAATAGCGCAGGCGCACGTGCAAGAGGCCGCCATGATAGATGTGGTTCGGGCCGCCCATCATCGTTTGCACCAACCCTTCCAGCACCACTGGGTTGCGCTGCTGCCAGTGATGTACATCCTGTTGATCGACGGTGGTTTGGTCTGACCGAACCGTTTGCATCCGCCGGGCGGTTTCTTGTAGGCCCGCTTTGAGAATATCGACGGGATAGTCGGGATACTTGCCCTCAAGGAAGCGCAACCACGGTCCTTCGTGGCCGAAATCACCCTTGGCCTTGTGGTAGTCGAGTTTCGTCCAACTTTCGGTCGCGGCCATCGCCTCAATTCGTGCGTAGTCCTTCGGATCTTGCGAGAGGTACCAGAGATGAATCAGATAGCTCGCTTGAATTGGCTGAAAATTGTACCAGCCTCGTTCGTCATGCCGATGGGGGACCACGAATCGACCGGCTTCCATGCGTCCTTCGCGGCGAACCATCTCAATAACGCCGCGAGGCAATTCCAGAAACGAACGATCCCCGGTCAGCGTGAGTGCGTTGGCGCCTCCGATCAACGTTCCCTCGATTTGATTGAATAAACCGTGAGGCCATTTCCAACCGTAGTACCCCCCCCACCAGTTGCCCTTCATGTTTTCGCCAATCTTGCCTGAAAGCCCGACATTGTCCGGCAAGATGCCGCCGTTGCGCCGAACCCGTTCCCGCCAAGCGTTGACGTAGTTGAGCACCCAGCGTCGATATTTTGCCCGATTCTCATGCATTTGGGCGTGCAAGATCAAACTCGTCGCCGCGAGATTTAGAGGCACATCACCGCGCATCATGCGCTGGTTCATCGTGCCGATGATCGATTGCACCTTCACGTCGTCGAGCCAATCGCGTCCACTGGTCACCCCTGGAATGTCTTCGTAGGGAAGCGGGTAAGGAGCGAGATCGTCGCGATGCGTCGACCAGTCCTCTACGGTGGTGTCGAAACGCGGACCTCGGCTCCCGTTCAAAGGCGAACGTATGATCTGATGTTTAAAATCGAAATTCGTTGCGGTTGGATCTTCGTTCAAATAGAGCCCGGCAAATTTGAATGCGCGAGCCCGCATCGCGGGATGATGCGGATCCGCCAACCCGAAGAAGTAGAAGTTCACGTAACTTTCCCCGTGGTGCATCCAATCGTAATACGCATCAAATTCGTTGTGCACCTGACCATACCGAGTGAACTGGCGGGTCACGCCCTCCCACAATTTTACCGAGAGGGGATGCAATTCCGCGGGCCCACCCAATGCATAATAGAGTGGAAAATTATAGAAGCTCTCGTAGCCATCATCCGACCCATCCATACCCGGCCAGACATCCCGCCATACAATGGTCCCGTCCGCCAGAGTGTACCTTTGGACGAACTCCATTGCTGCGGGAAACATCTCATCAAGCGCGCGACGCTGCCAAATAGCCCAATCTGGCGCAGGAGCCGTATGGGCGAGTTGGAAGGTTGGTGCGTCGTCGGCTCGTGCATGAATTGCGCCCGCCGTTAGGGACGTTATCAGCCCGCACAAGAGGCCAATGAATTGTAAGTGGAAACTGGATCGGTTCAGGATGATCATGTCGTCAATGGGGTGTCGGCTGGAAAAACGCTTGCCCTGGGAAACTGTTGGTGCTCGCAACTCATTCTAGCCTGCTACGAGATGGCGATGTCGGGATAACTTTGCAGAAGACTTCTGTGGGGTCCTTGCGGAACTTTCTGTACGAGCAGCAGGCGCGAGTTGAGCCGAATCTGAACTGTTCAATTGGCTAGTTCTGGACACGAAGAGTCGATGTTCGCGCAATATGCCATTGAATATCCGCTCGATCTTCCGCGCTCTTCACTAACACTGGGCTTCGGCTGGTGTAGTCTTTGTACTCAATCCGTTTGTTCCGCATGCTAGAACCTCTCCAAGCTTTGATTTCGGAATGGCCGTCAGCAAACGAATAGCCACATGCCCCGTTGTGGTAGCTTGCCGGGATGTCGCCCCAACCGGTTGCATCGCTTCCCATGGCGCTGAAGAGGCATGCATCATTGATACTGTCGGGTTGTTCATCCACTACCACCCAAGCCATGGACGGTGACGGGTCCGTGATATCACCCACTTTCTTGAAGTGACGGAAGTCCCCGAACTCTTTGTTTCCATCGCCCATGAATGCGTTCATCGCGATGCTGCGCGCCCTGCCTGGCCACCCTTTATATCGCTGCCGCTGGCCTGGAGTCAGTGTTCGATCCGCCGGACATCGATAAAGGTTGTTCGCTCCGCCCGAGTAGGTTGCCAACTTCGCGTAGTTTGGATTGGTTAGGAACAGTGTGTTGGTGTTGTCTGGACCAGGCGTCCAGTCGAGCCAGCCAGTCACCCATCCTTGGCGATTGTTGCCCCCCATGGTATCCGGCCCATGATGATTTCGCACCAACACCCCGTTGGCGTCGTCGGCGTAAAGTGTCCAGCCCAAGAGCAATTGCTTGGTGTTGTTCATACAAAGAATGCCCTGCGCTTTCGTTTTTGCCTTGGTTAACGCCGGGAGAAGCATTCCCGCCAGAATGGCGATAATGGCAACGACCACGAGCAGTTCGATGAGAGTGAAGCCATTGCCGTCAAAGCATTTGCCTGACGACCACCTTTTTGAATATAGTTTCATCTTAGAATCGGTTGCTCTATGCAAAACTGATCTGGACTAGATCATCGCGAAAATTTATTGAAGGCAAGTGTGGCGTCAAGTCAAAGAGTGGACTTACCGTTCGGTTGTCAGCCAAGTTCTATGCCTTGGGCTCAATCGTCCTGGCTATTATGGCCCAAGTCGGACGAAATTATTGAGTCGCGTCCGGCCACACCCCTCACGCAAATCAATTCCGCCTCGCGATAGAAGCAAACTTTTACCAATCCGTTCATATGAAACGACGAATGAACCGACGAGTCTTCGTTAGGACCTCGATGGCGGTGGCCGCGGGAGGAGTCGTTGCCACGAGCTTCACTCAGGCTGTCGCGGCTGGTAAAACCCAGCGTTCTCCAAAACGCAAGTTTTACATCAAACAACTCGCGGCCGACGGAGACAACAACGCCCTCTTCCCCTCCGCGGCGGGCGGTAAGCTCTTGGCGTCAAGTGATGGGACGACGCTGATGGGCTATGCCACACCGAAAGGTTCGGCGACGTGGCAACGGCGGGACAACGTTTGGCAACGCGGCGCCCTGCTGCCAATTCAACGCCCTTACCTCGTCGAGGACAAGGATGGGTTCCTCCATGCATTCGGCTTGCAGGATAAGGGCCGTGGCCAGGAGGTCTGGCACTACACGGCGCGCCGGCCGCATGCCATCACTCACTTCGATGAGGGCGAGAGGGTTTATCAAAAGAACTATTCCGCGGCGACGATCGGGGACAACGGGACGCTCTATTACTTCGGAGCGGGACTGGATGCCACCATCGGGTTTCGGGAAAAGACCCGTGGAGGTGTGTGGAGCGACACCAGAAATCTCGTTGACGGGGCGTGTATTTATCCGGGAGTGGTCTGCCGGGGAAATTCGATGCACCTGATCTTCTGCGGATGGAACGGCGGCCCGGCCCTCTACGAAGGCGTCTATTATCTTCGCTCCAATGACCACGGCGCAACCTGGTGCCGAAGTGATGATCGGGTACTCCAAACGCCGGTCGATTGGAAGTCCGGTGATCTGGAACTGCTCAACACGGTCGGCCAATCCAACCCGAAGAACCCCACTGGTGGCGAAGCCAATACTCATCCCCTGAACCTAATCGTGGACCGGGAAAACCGCCCGCATGTCCTCTACTGGTTCTCGCGTCCCTACTTTACCGCGTTCGGCACCGCTTCCGGCCGCGAAGCCGAGCCCAACGTCCGCGTGAAACATCTCCGCCGCGACGCCGACGGTTGGAAGTCGAGCCTGCTCTGCACAGAACTTGACCGCGATGTCTCTTACGCCTGCTTGGCGGAGGATGCCCTGGGAAGACTTCATGCGGTCATGACCCATAAGCGCAGCAACGACCAATTTTATGATTTGGGCTATGCCTTCAGTCATGACGCCGGGGATACCTGGTCAGCCATTCAGAGTCTGACCGGCGACGCCAATAAGCGGAAGTTGAGTTATGCGCACGTGGCCATCAACCCGGTCGTGAGCCATGGCCGGGTTCAATTCGCCAGCAACATGTGGTCACAGAAGAACCCATCCCCCATCTGGTACGGCGAAATAGAAATCGACTGAAAGAAGAATATTGTCCGCCGCTGAACAGTCGCCAACTCGTTTCACTTATCCCTTGATCCGTCCCATCGCCGAGTGCGAAGCGGTGAGTCCGCTGATGCGATTGCGGAATTCATACACGTCCGCACGGTAAAGCGTCGTTTCGTGCCAGAGCGGCATCTCGCCATTGGTGAACCCCGTAGCCACGATCTCGAAGCAGGCGGTGCCGACGGGAATCTGAAGGTGCGCCGCCTCGGCTTTCCCGGCGTTGACCGCATGGATGACCTCTTCGGCCCCGCTAATCTCCAGACCGCACTTCTCCGTCCAGCAGCAATAAAGCGATCCCCTGGCATCCGTTCGGGTCATCTTCGGACACAGGCCTGCCACGACGTGCCGACGCTCGTAGATCACCGGTTTGCCGTCCGCTAGGCGGATCCGCGCCATGTAGATGAGCGGCTCCTCGGGACGGACTTTCAGGCTCAGGGCAACGGCAGGCGGCGCCCCGGAGGCGGACAGCTTCCGGTATTCGAGCAATGCTGTGCCCGGCTTCTTGCCTGCCGCCCGCGCCTTGTCCGTGAAGCTCACGAGCCGCTCCAGATCGTAATCGAGCACACACTCCCGCACAAAGGTGCCGGCCCCTCGCCGCACTTCGAGCAGGCCCTGTGAAACCAGGCTGCTCAGGGCCTTGTTTGCAGTGGGGCGGCTGGTGTTGAAACGTTCGGCGATCTCGCGCTCGGTCAAAAACTGCGAACCGGGCGTGAAATCCCCCTCCCGGATCAGTGCACGTAGCGCCTCGATCAGGCGCTGGTGAAAGGTGCCATTGACGGACATGAGCGGAGCATGAGTCGGAAAAAGGACTTTGACAAGTGGCTTAGCCAATTTGTACTGTGGCTTAGCCAATGCTATGACCGTCTCTCATTATGTCAACGGAACCCGCCTCGGAGCCGGTTCACGCTCACTGCCTCCGCTCGCTTCGCCCGTGGATGGCACAACGCTCGGTCATGTGCAGGTTGCCGATGCCGCCGTGGTCGGCCAAGCCGTTCAATCCGCGCAAACGTCTTTCAAGGTTTGGAGCCAGGTGCCGGTGAAGGATCGGGTGCAGGTGCTCTACAGATTCAAGGCCCTCGTCGAAAAGAATATCAGTGACCTCGCCAGGCAAGTCACCGCCGAGAACGGCAAGACCACCGCTGAATCCGCCGCGGGGATTCAGCGGGGCATCGAGATCGTTGAGTATGCCGCCAGTCTGCCGCAGCTCTTCGCGGGGGAGATCCTGGAGGTCAGCACGGGCGTGGACTGTTACACGCGCCGCTTTCCGCTCGGCGTCGTCGC
>SXSK01000144.1 GCA_005793375.1 Verrucomicrobiales bacterium
AGCGACCAGAGGTTGAGTTCCATGCCAGGCTGCAAGTTGTCCACATTGGGCAGCGTGAGCTTGACCGGGGTGGAGAAGATCAGGCCAACCGGCTGAATGGTGACGAGGAACCCAAAGCCCAGGTTCTCCGGTAGGGCAGCCGGAGCCAGCGATTCGGGTACGAGCGAGATCGAGATCTTCCCAGTGAAATTGGTGCCATCCAGCTTGGCGGTGTTCGCCGGGATCGTGAGCGTCACTCCTAAGGTCGGATTGTTGACTACCGTCGTCTTGGTGGGATCCACCTTCGTGAGGCTATTCGTGGCGATACGTGGCAAATAGAAGAGCCGGTCGATAATGTTGACGGTATTTTCCAGCAGATGGATTTCCTCGCGGAAACCAGCGTAGGGCGAGCCGTCGGGGGCGAGTGCTGCTGCACTGGTATCGAGGTCGAGCACCTGATGGAGAACGGATTGTGTTCGCCGGGACAAACCAGATGACCATCTGGGAGCGTAGGACCCGCACCACCCGCCAACTCGAACTTCAGGGGATGGCCGACTGGAGGATTGCGGGCGTTCGCGGCGCGTTCACGATGCCGCGGTGGGCTCCGGACAATCAGCAGTTCATTCTGCATGCCGTGAGAAAGGTCAGCGGATCGTGGGCCAACCCAGTGCTGGTGTACGCGCTGTTTCTCGTGGACGCAGCCACCGGCGAGGTGAAACAGGTCGGGACCGAGGTGCCCGAAGACCAGAAGGCTTTGGACCTCTGCTGGCGTCCCGATGGGAGGGCCGTCACCTACGTCTCCGGGCCGCGCCGTTTGACGACCCTGTCGCTCGACGGCGGTCGAGTTGCCTGGAACGACCTTCAATTTCCAGGCCCGGCCCACCTCCGACTGGGCAACTACACTTCCGATGGTGAATGGCTCTTGGTCACGGCGGATGACAAGGATCGAAACGGCCGCGGAAACCGCGATGTCTGGGTGCTGCCGCATCTCCAAGGCACTGCCAAAAGGCTGACGCAAACCGCCGGCATGGACGCCTATCCGACCTGGTCGCCCGATGACCGGGAGGTCTATTTCGTGTCGGGCGGAGCGAGTGAACGCAATGACACCTGGGGCATCTGGAAAATTGGGTTGGCTCGGAAATCCCGGTCCCCTCAAGGCGCGCCCACGGAGGTGTTCGCGCGGAAGGGCGAGAAAATTCTCCAATGGAAGGAGGGGTTGGAGTGGCATCCCAGCAGCGAGTATCTGACCTACATGATCTACGGCCCGGAGCGGTTCAGCTCGCAGATTCGGCGAGCCTACCCGGATGGCCGGCCCACCGAGCTGATGATCCAACAGCAGGAACACTGGGATTATCTCGGTGTGTGGGCACCCGATGGTCGACGGTTTTATTTCAACAGTTCCGAGCGGAACCCCGATCAAGTGGTGATTCATCTTTATGACGCCCAGACGCAGCAGATCACCCACGACCATTCAGGCGGCAAGTTGGATGCGCTACCCCGGTGGAGTCGCGACGGGAGCACGGCCACCTGGACCAGCGGGGAAGCCCACCGCTACTTCGAGGAGATCGAGGGGTTCATTCCTTAGCTGACAGCATCGAACAACCCACGAATCCGACCAGAGAAGGCGCCCGAAAAATTGCCATTGACATCGATCACAATCGGCATTTCTGTATGTACAGAAATGAAGGACCTGAAGAAACTGTCCCCGGTAGAGCAGCGGTTCATCCTGCACTGGGGCGAAATGGGGACGCGGTGGGGTATCAACCGAACCGTCGCCCAAGTTCATGCCCTGCTTTTTATCGCTCCGCGCCCGTTGCACGCCGAGGAAATTCAACAGGCTTTGGGTGTGGCCCGATCCAATGTCAGCAACAGTCTCAAGGAACTGCAGGGATGGGGAATCATCCGAATGATCCACGTGCTCGGCGATCGACGAGACCACTTCGAATGTATGAAGGATGTCTGGGAAATGTTCCGAGTGGTCGGTGAAGAGCGCAAGAAGCGTGAGGTCGACCCCACGCTGGCCATCCTCAAGGAATGCATCCAGGAGGCAGCCAAGGACGAGGCCACCAGCGAGCATACCGAATCTCGGCTGCGCGAACTCCATCACTTCTTCGAGACGACAACCAACTGGTACGCACAGGTTCGCCACTGGCCCACCAGCACCGTCACCAAAATTCTTAGCTTGGGCGACAAAGCCCGAAAACTGCTGGGTGCCGGCGGACCTTGAACGCCTTTTTTTTGACAGGAGATTTCTCTTATGACAGAAAATACCGATAATCGTGATGCTATGAACGCCCTCTGGCGCTGGTTGGTTCAGCGTTGCGACGGACGATCCTCAACGAATAGCCGCTCGCCCTCGCGGGTGAAACCACTCCCACCGTCGCCAAAAACCGGGAAGCGACATCACGGCGCCAGCAGTTTCTTTGAGTTGCCTTAAGCCACTCACCACCGCCTTAAACCCAGCAGTCAAAATGGAATCACGCCCATCTCATGCTCCCTTCGACCCGCTCTAGAATCATCCTGGCTGGAGGTCGAGGCTTCATCGGCCGGACGATATCGAGACACCTGCTGGCGCAAGGCCACGACGTGATGGTGTTGACCCGAGAGAGCGGTGGAAGCGGCTGGCCACCCATATCTCATGCGTCATCGACCAACTCATTTTCGGCAAACCGGCCACCAGGGCACTATCGAACGGTCGCGTGGAATGGTCGTTCGATGGGTGATTGGTGGCAGGAACTGGACGGCGCCGCCGGAGTGGTGAACTTGGCCGGCCGCTCCATCAATTGCCGTCCAACACCCGAGAACCTAAGATCCATCCTGCAAACCCGGGTGGACTCCATTCGGGCATTGTCCGAAGCCTGCCGACGTTGCCAAAAGCCCCCGCCGGTATGGGTCCAGCCGAGTGCCCTGGCCATTTATGCGGACCAGGGTAGCGAACCGCTGTTGGAAACAGCGCCTTGGGGTTCAGACACGCTGGCGTTGATTTGCCGTGAGTGGGAAGCGGCCATGCGATCGGAGCTCCCAACCGGGATGCGGAGTGTCCTGTTGCGCATTGGAATCGTCCTCGGACGTTCCGGGGGAGCTTACCCGACATTACGCCGCATCGTGCGATGGGGTTTGGGCGGCAGCGCCGGATCTGGACGCCAGTATGTCAGCTGGATTCATGAACTGGACATGGCTGGGCTAGTGGAGACCTGCCTTTTTGAATCGAGATTTGAGGGAGCTTACAACGCCTGCACACCGGGTGCGGTGACCAATCGTGACCTGATGAGGGCACTGCGGGCCGCCTGTCACCGTCCATGGAGTCCACCCGCACCTTCCGCAGCCATCCGAGTAGGTGCCTGGCTTTTGGGTTCCAACCCGGAACTGGTACTGACTGGCAGACGGGGTTACCCGAAACGGTTGCTGGACTCCGGGTTTATTTTCCAATGGCCTGAGCTGTCACGAGCGGTTTCCGCCTTGGAAAACGAATCGCTCACCACTCAATGATGGCGGCACCCCAGGTGAGCCCAGCACCAAAGACCACCATCAAGACGAGATCGCCTCGTTTGATTCGACCCTCCCGAACCGCTTCATCCAGAGCTATCGCCACGCTGGCGGCGCTCGTATTCCCGTAACGATCCAGATTCACAAACACCTGATCTTCACGGGCCCCAAGTCGTTCCGTTACCGCCGAGAGAATCCTCTGGTTGGCTTGGTGGGGAATAATACACCGAATACGTTCGACGGTGAGTTCGCAGCGGGACATGGCTTCCTCGGCAGCGGTTACCATGGCATTCACCGCATTCTTAAAGGTCTCCTTACCGTCCATCCGAAGATAATGGAGCCGGTCTGAGACGGTCGAAGAGCTTGCCGGTTGGCGGCTTCCTCCAGCAGGGACCTCCAATAATGTGGCCTTTCCGCCATCCGCTCCCAAGCACGTGGTCAACAACCCATGAGCGCTGGGCCGGTTCTGCAATACTGCCGCACCGGCACCATCCCCAAACAACACACACGTCGAACGGTCTGTCCAGTCGATCACCGACGACATCTTCTCAGCGCCAATGACTAGCACCGTATTGTAGGTGTGGGATTGGACGAAATGGGCGCCAATATCGAGGGCATAGACAAACCCGCTGCATGCCGCTTCGATGTCAAACGCGGCTGCTCGCTTCGCCCCCAACTTCTGCTGCACCAAGCACGCCGTGCTTGGGAACTGCATATCGGGAGTGATCGTGGCCACGATGATGAGGTCAATCTGATCCGGAGTCAGTTTGGCATCCGCGATGGCCCGCATCGCTGCTTTCGTTGCGAGGTCCGATGCCGCTTCGTTCTCGGCTGCCAAACGTCGCTCGCGGATACCTGTGCGCGAGAAAATCCAGGAATCCGTGGTTTCAACGATCTTTTCGAGGTCGAGATTGCTGAGGATTTTCTCAGGCACGTATGAACCTACACCCGTGATCGAGACGGTTCGCAAGTGGGGTCGACTCGCTCGGGGATTCTTGAAGCTCGCCATGCGGGGGATTAGTTTGCCTCGGCGACTCCAGCGGCAGGCGGGATCTGCGAATGAAGGTGGGTTGTCAGTGGGCGGATCTTGGCAATCTCACGCTCCAGGAGATCATTCAATTGTTGGCCGACCGCTCGACTGCTTTGCAGCATGGCATATTTTAAGGCAAGTCTACGGGCGGAACCATGAATTTTTACCACATTGCCGTGCAATCCCAAGAACGGTGCACCCCCATAAACGTCCGGATTCATTCGATGCTTCAATGACTCCAGTCCGTTTCGCGCCAGCACCGCGCCTAGTTTGCGAAATGGCGTGGCGGTCATTTCATGCCGCAACATGGAACCGACCGCTTTGCCGAGGCTTTCGCAGGTCTTGAGGACAATGTTACCGACAAACCCATCGCAAACCACGACGTCCACACCATCCGCAAATAACGAATGACCTTCGCAGAACCCGATACAGTTCAAGTCGCTGCGTTGAACCAAGGCCAATGCCTGCCGGGTGAGTTCAGTACCTTTGGATTCCTCAGTGCCATTGCTCAAAATTCCAACGCGCGGACGTTTGATGCTGAGCATGGACTGGGCATAAACCGAGCCCATGACGGCAAACTGCAGCAGAATCTCAGGAGTGCACTCTGGATTAGCACCGCCGTCCACCAGAATCCAGGCCCCATTCCTAGACGGCATGATACATGCGAGCGTCGGCCGCTTAACCCCTTCTAGACGACCCAGGCGAACCGTTGAGCCTGCGACTAAGGCCCCGGTATTCCCGGACGAAATGACGGCATGCGCCTTGCCTTCACGGACCAATTCGATCGCACGAAGTAATGAGCTATCTTTCTTGCGGCGTATGGCGATAGCGGGATCGTCCTGCATGGTGAGCACTTCGCTCGCCGTGCGGACTTCCAAGCGACGGTCTTCGAGGCCGATCCGCGCTATAATAGGGCACAGCTCCGCTTCCGGGCCGACAACGAACACATGTTCGATGCTCGGGTCAGCCTCCAAGCCCATTTTCACGCCCTGGAGGAGTTCCTCCGGGCCGTGGTCGCCGCCCATGAGGTCGACTGCCAGCCGCATAAATAAAAGCGCGCCGGGCCAACGGCGGAATCCGGCGCGCAGACAAACGGGATTATGAGAGGGAGTTTACCGTGATGGTCTGACGGCCATTGTAGTAGCCACAAGAAGGACATACACGGTGCGGGACATATGCGGACGCACACTGCGGGCAAGAGGTCACCTGTGGAAGTGTCAGCACGCTGTTGTAAGCGCGACGCATGCGCTGGCGGCTGTGAGACGGTTTGCGTTTCGGAACGCCCATATTCTTATTGGTTACAGTTTCAACCGATCCAGAGCGAGCCATGGAGAGGCTTCAGGTGCCTCGGTCTCAAGACGCGAATCGCGGGCCGTAGCTTTCTGCGGCAGCCCGCGACAATCTGGATTGCACAACGGTTTCGTTGGCAGGGCGAGGAAAGTGTCTGTACGAACATAGGGCGTCAAGTCGGCAAAATCACCATCTCGCGTCGGCGCGTCGTCACCTTCCAGCGGCACGACCACCAAAAAGTCCTTCATTTCCAGTTTTTGCGGAAAGGTCATGAGGCACCGTGCACAATCGCAGGAGAGATCTGTTGAGATCTGTCCCCGAATCACAAGTGCTTCTCCATCTCGCTCCACCGCAATGGAATAACGGATGGGCGACACAATCCGAACCAACTCATCTTTGAAGTCCCCCAAGAACTCCTCCAAGGGCAGTTCCCCGTCCAATTCAGTCGGACCTTGGTCCAAATGGCGCAAATTGACCTTCAACAACATGAACGAAACATATCCCTATTGAGCCGAACGCCAAACAACATTCGAATCACTCCAACGGACAATCCGGGTTTTTGCTGAGTCGTTCTTGTGGCCTCTTTTGATCGCGGGGTAGCATCCCCTGTAAGTAAGCATGAGCCCCAACCGCGTTCACACACCTCGCCCCGTCCGATTGCAGGAGGCAGGGCTTCTGCTCGTCATCGCCGTCATCGGGCTATTGTTATCCATTTTCGGAGGTTCGGTAAACCTCCCGAGATTCGAATCCGACACCAATGGCGAACGTCAACGGGTCTTCTTCGTCAACGCCGAAGGCGAATCCGTCGCTGCCGTCGATAGCAAAAACAAATTCTTCAACGCCCAAAATCTCGCTCAACTCGCCAAAGATACCAGCTTCATCGCCATCATGGCGGTCGGCATGACGATCGTCATTATCGCCGGTCAAATCGATCTGTCTGTCGGGTCCACCTACGCCCTGGCCAGTGTGCTCGGAGGGCTCGTTTTGCACGCCTTTGGCCCGGATGGCGACCGTGCCGCCCAGGGTGCCCTCGGGGCTTGGCTGGGCAGCGCCGTCTGCGTCGGTACCGGCCTCGCCTGCGGCGCTCTGAACGGCTCGCTCATCACCGCGCTCCGCGTCCACCCATTTATTATCACGCTCGGCACCATGGCCGTCTTCCGGGGTATTGCGTTTGTCACTACCGAAGGCCAAAGTGTCGGCGGATTCCCACCCGGCCTCCGATCCATTATTCGATGGGAAACTCAAAACGGCCTCAGCCTCATACCCCTCGTCGTCATGCTGTTCGTCGCCGCCGCCGGAGCGGTGCTGCTCTCCCGCATGACCACCGGACGCCGCATTTACGCTGTCGGCGGCAACGAGTTGGCCAGCAAGTATTCTGGAATACGCGTCGGCCAGATCAAATTGGGTGTCTTTTTGGCCAGCGGTTTGGCTGCCGGGATCGCCGCATTGGTTTCATTGGGATACTATGGGGCGGCAACTAGCGGTGATGGCCAGGGTTATGAATTGAAGGTCATCGCCGCTTCCGTCGTCGGTGGCGCCAGTTTGGCGGGTGGTAAGGGATCCGCCCTGGGCGCTATACTCGGAGCTCTGATCATCCAGATGATCGAAAGCGGTATTGTTATTCTGGGTATCGACCAAAATTATTCTCAAATTATCATAGGAACGGTCGTTGTCGTCGCCGTCGTCTTCGACCAACTGAACACTTGGTGGATCCGACGACGCTTGCTCAACCCCTGAGCGGACAGATCCAATTCTTCTTGGCTCTCAAGTGTCGTCTGCTTCGTTGACTTGGCGGTCGTCCTCCATAGGCTTGCGGCACATGAACCGTTGGTTCCTCCATTGTGTGCTCATTGCAGTCGGCATTTTGGCGTTCCCGCTCATTTGCCCGGCCCCGATTATCTTCCGTCCCGGTGAGGGTTGGAATTATGAACCTGTCGGAAGTGAAGGGAAATGGACACGGAATCGGGCCAAAGACCAACTGCAGGTGGCTAAGGAAGCCTTTGAACGAAAGGATTATCGCACGTCCCAAAAAGCCGCCCGCCGAGTGATCAAAGTCTGGCCACTTTCTGATTATGCTGGAGAAGCCCTCTATTACCTCGGCCGTTCCTACGAAGCCCGGGGTATCGATCAACAGGCCTTTAAGCAATACCAACGTGTCCTGACCCGCTACCCCAAAGCCACGAATTACGACGAAATCCTCAAACGCCAGTTCGCCATCGCCAACCGGTTCCTTGGCGGTGCCCGATTTAGACTCTTCGGCTACATCCCGTTCTTGCCTTCCATGGACAAGACCGCGAAGTACTTCGAGGATATTGTCCGCAATGGCCCCTATTACGAAACCGGCCCTCAGGCCCAGATGAGCATCGGCGCCGCCCGCGAAAAAAAGAAAGAGTACGATAAGGCCGTTATCGCCTATCGCCGCGCCGTGGAACGTTACCATGACTGGCCTGAAGTCGCATCAGAAGCCCTCTACAAACAGGGGTTGGCCTACAATAAGCAAGCGAAACGAGCCGAGTATGACCAAAGCGTCGCTTCCGAAGCTATCGCGACTTTCCAAGATTTCCGCGAATTGTATCCCAAAGATAAACGGGTCGCGGAGACGGATGAACTGATCACATCGCTCAAGACCGAACAAGCTAGGGGAGCGTTTCAGACGGCAAAGTTTTACGAGAAATCCCGCCGATGGCAGGGCGCCGTCGTCTACTACAACGAGGTGTTGATCCACGATAAGGATTCCACCTTCGCCGCAGAAGCGCGCGAACGCATCGCTCGTCTGCAACCACGCGCTGATGCAGCAGCAAAACGACGCGCCGATGCCGATAAGGAATGGCGCGATCGGCGGCGTGCCGCCCAAGAACGCCCCACAGAACTCGCGCCCCCAAACCTCAACGACCCGGATCGCAGATAACCCTACGGTGGGTCCTCTCCTGAAGACCCATTCGCACTTGCCCCATCCGTTCATGCCTCTCCCGACTCAACCCACCTGCGAGCGACAAGCCACCCACTCCAAACCGCGAGGCGATGGACGTCCCAATACCCGCCACCATTTATTGGGATTTTGCGGGCTGCTGTCCGTTATTGCTGTGCTGGCTGGTGGGTGCGCCGGATATACTCTGGGTCCCTCCAACGGCTCCGAAGCCGGCGCCAGATCCATTCAGGTAAATTTGTTCGCCAACAAGACGCTGGAACCTCGCTTGGCCGAACCCGTCGCTCACGCGTTGCGCAAACAATTGCAACAGGACGGCACCTTCCGACTCGCGACTCGCGACGATGCGGATGTGATCGTCGAGGGAACACTCCTGCGTTACGAACGCGATCCCTTGAGCTTCAATCCGGCCGATATCGTGGCGACTCGCGATTATGAGGCGCGCCTGACAGCTCGAGTTCGCGCGGTGGACCGCGGGAACGGGCGGGTATTGATTGACCGCGAAATCCAAGGCAAGACACTCATTCAAGGCCAAAAGGACCTTCCAAGCGCCGAGCGCCAATCCGCACCGTTGCTCGCCGAAGACCTCGCTCGAAGTATCACCGCTTTGCTAGTGGATGGTCGATGGTAACCGTTGACCGTCCGTCCTTGGTTCCATCCATCCACGATCCTTTGGAACATTGCGCCTTGACCCGGCTGCTCCAAAGGGCAAAACAGGGTTCCCATGTTCCCTCAGCCGCTTTCACCTAGCCCGTCCCAGGCTCATCGAGTCCCACCCGGCAGTGCCAAACGGAGATCCCCCTGCCCGATTCACTGGATCGCTCTGACGTGTCTCGGTTTCCTGGCGACCTCCGCGCGAGCCGGCGATTGGCCCGGTTGGCGCGGTGTCCATCGCGATGGCCATCTGGATCGGGAAAAACTCCCCGTGCGATTGGAGACAGCTCCTCAGGTTCTCTGGCGCAAGTCCATCGGCCATGGTTATGCCGCTCCCGCCGCCGCCGGGGACACGGTGGTGGTACTGGATGACGCTAATGGCCGCGAAACCGCCCATCTCCTAAGCACCAAGACCGGAACTGAGGTGTGGACGGAACCGTATCACGAAACGTATTCGGACGAGTTCGAACCCGGTCCACGCTGCACGCCGTTAATCGACGGGGATCGTCTCTACGTCCAATCCTGCCGCGGTGAATTCCGATGCCTGAACCTGGCAGACGGCAAGACGCGCTGGCGCTTTCACTTCGCCGATTATGGGGCTTTCTGGGTCTCCGAAAAAGGGTCCCCCATTGGCGCTGCCAACCGGCGCGGCCACAGTGGCTCACCGGTCATCTCAGGCGATCGCATCTTCGTCCAGGTCGGGAGCACCAATGGCGCCAGCATCGCAGCTTTCGACAAACTCAGCGGGCGGCTCCTTTGGAAATCTCAGAATGATCTCACCTGCTACTCGTCCCTGAATTCGGGGACTCTTGGCGGCATCCCACAGGTGGTTGGTGCTACATGCGATGGTCTGCTGGGCCTTGCCAGCGCCGATGGCGTTCTGCTCTGGCGTGTCCCCTTCAAAACTGGTGCCAACCGGAATGTGCTGACGCCAATCCTCGATGGGAACACGGTCACTTTTGGGAGTTACACCACCGGTTTACGGAGGGCTCGCATCGAATCCTCGATCGCTCCTCAGAAGCCCACCGACGAATGGTTCAACCGCGATCTCAAGATCAACCTTTCCACCCCCACCCTCGCTGGCGAATATTTCTACGGGCTGGGTTCAGACACCATGAAGTCGCTGATGTGTGTCGATCGACGCACAGGCAAGATCGCCTGGACCCAACCTGGATTCGATGCAGTAGCTTCGGTGGTGACCGATGGGGAACGTCTTTTGGTGTTGAATGATCGAGGCGAATGCCTCCTGTTGGCGGCAGATCCCAACGCCTTTCGAGAACTCGGCAGATTCCAGGCATGTGGCAAAACGTTCGTTCATCCCGCCTTCTCCAACGGCATTCTATACGTCCGAGACCAGCGCGAGTTGATCGCCTATTCGCTCAAGCATTAAGCTCCGCCACGGAGGTGGCTCACAACGGATCGTGGGCGAAGCGACTCCGATCCCCGGCCGGGACAAACCCGTATGGTCAAAAAACTCATGCGGCCTCTCGATAATAAAACTTTAGGAGGCCGCCGAGGCGTTCGCGGGTTTGTATTGGGCCGATAGATTCTCCGAGGTGGTCTTCAGGCTCGGGAAACAGGAGTACGTTGTCCTTCCCTTGGTGGTTCCGCTCTGAATGAAAGTGAGCCACGTAGTTTTCTATGCAGTGGCGGAGGGAACGTTCTCCGAAAAGGATCATCTTCGACAAGAGCTCCGTCTTTACGGACCGGATCCAGCGTTCGCAATAAGCGTTCAAGTTGGGACTGCGGGGCGGCAATTTGATTGATTGGATGCCGACGGCTTCGAGGATCGCATCGAAGGCGGAACAAACCTTTGTGTCGCGATCGTGAAGAAGGTATTTGCAACCACGAAGGAACCCGGTGTCTGCGAAGGTCATGTTCCTGGCCATTTGTTTCATCCATGGCTGGTCGGGGGAGGTAGTCATACCAGCGATGCAGACTTGGCGCGATCCGACTCGCATGAATGCCAAAACATAATACGTGATGAGCCCGGCAGTGGTCCAAACTTCGGCGGTGAAAAAGTCCACGGCGGCCAAGACCTCCGTGTGTGATCGGATAAATTCACGCCAAGAAGTCTTCCGTTCCCGCTCCAGAGCTGGAAGAAGGCCATGACGTTCCAGAATATTGGCAACGGTCTGATGACTCACCTCGTGACCCACGTTGCTGAGGGCGCCCACAATTCGGCGATAGCCCCAACTTCGATTCTCACGAGCCATCTTCAGGATGAGCTCCTCAATCGAGTCATCGGTGGTCGGACGACCCGGGAACGAACGGCTTTTTGAGCCGTCGAACTTTTTGGCGACCAGTTTGCGATGCCACGCCAGGATGGTTTCTGGTCGAACGATTTGGGCGACTTCTTCGAGTGCATTTCTTCCAAGCCGTTTGCCGATCTCGGCCAAAGTAATCCGGTCGGAGTCATTGAGCTGCAAACGACCCTGGATCTGGTTCCGGAGAATCCGATTTTCAGTGGCCAGATACTCGTTGCGGAGCAGTAGTTCCTGATCCACCGAACCGCTGATGGACGCGAGGAGTCGTTTCCAGTTCATTGAGCGGAAAAATGGTGTCAGAGCAGGATCGTTTGCAATCACATGAACGGGCCGAAACGATTGCGGATCAGTAGATTCGAATATTTTGACCCACGGGCTTCGTTCAACCCCAGGAATGGCTCACGGTGAAGCTATGGCCGCTATGACGACACTTGAGGAAACAATATCTGCGGTGTGTGCGTTGCCGAGGGACTTCCGAAATCAGAATCGTCCAATGATCGATCTCGTGGCCGCAACCGGTTACTTGGAGAGCAGCAATGGGTTCTCCCACTTCAATACCGGAAACCGCGCGAAATCCCCGTCGTTGGTGAAAAGCGTAGCGCGGTGCTCGATGGCGTAGGCAGCTAGGATGGCATCGGACAGAATCGGGCCTGCCGCCATAGCAGCCGCCATCAAATCCATTACCCTGGCGAAATGCAGAGCGCCGGGGTTCAGAACACGCGCCTGCGGAAGGTTCAGCCAGCTTTCGACGACTCGACGAGCATCCGCCAATGCAACTTTCGCGAGCCCCAACCGAGGATTCGTGGCCACGCGGATGAAACCGAAGGTGACTTCAAAAGGGAGTCCGATCAGTTCATCGCCATTCATCGCTTCCTCCCACCAACGCCGGGCTGAACTGTGCTGGGGGGTGTGGGAATTGTAAGCGTAGAGCAGGAGGTTTAGGTCGGGGAGAATCATGAAGAAAGTTCCTTCACCGTCTCTTCATCTTCCAATTCCCCGGCGAGTCGATTAAAACTTTGATGTGCCAGCTCTGCCGGAAACGGAGCGGAAAACAGCGGCTCAACTACCACCGGAGTGGACGGACGTCTCAAAGCCCGCTTCACCGCCTGATTCAGCACCTCTTTGAACGATTGTCCCGTTCGGGCAGATTCCTCCTTCAACAACGCCTCGGTATCCGCGTCGATGGTAACGGTGGTTCTCACACCAGCACCATGGCATCAGATACAATGCTGTCAAGATAGCAACATGTATCCAATTGATATTCAAAATATTGTGGCTTTCATTGAAGCTAACGCAATGAGGGGCGCAATCAAACGAGTGCTGGTTGGCCGCGACCAAGAGGGTGACCCTTACAAGTCAGAGATCACCAACCGGCCGGGGCTCGAGTACTTGCGAGAGCGCAGGGCCGATTCACCATGGTTGTGCCGCCGAAGCCTCCGGCAAGGAGGATCAATAGAAACGAGAGCCTTGAGTCCCATCACGGCGAAGGGAGGGAGCGTGTCACGGGCGGGGCAGCGCCAGACGGATCACGGATCGGGACCAATTCGCGCAGATCCAATGAACCTTCTTTGGCAGCATGAATGGAACGGCCGCGCCCTCCCCCTCCAGAAGCCGCATACAGCGTGCTTCGAATTCGATAAGTCGCCGTCAGCGTCTGCGAGGCGCCATAAAGTTTGCGCGCCAAGGTGAAGTTCTTGAGGTGCACCGTTAGCGTTTGAGTGGTCGTGCCCAGTCGTGGAATTTCAATTCGCTCGTTGCTCAATCCCTGTCCAACATACGTGCCATTGAGGTAAATCTTGTGGACACCGCCCTCAAGAATGAGCGGCGAAGGCCCGGCATTCTGCAAACGCACCACGAAATGCCCTGTCGTCTCCCACGGTGTCACCTCCCCGGACCGAACCGTCACGAGCGAAACATCCAAATCCTCCGTCTCGGGTACGGTGGCGCATCCCGCCCCCAGACCAAACACCAACCCCACCAAACCCAACCAACGCAATATCGACATCATGAACGGGACACTACGGAAGCTCTCGTGTAGGGAAAGCCGAATCCATGAGAAGAATGGCTTGCCTGTGTTCAGGGTCTCACCCGACGCTGTGATCATTCCGAGCAGCCGGGCATCAGAGATTCTGGCGGACGATGCCCCATGAAACCTTCGTTGCTCGACGTCAATGTGCTGCTCGCCCTAGCTTGGCCTAATCCCGAAGCGGAATAGATCGGGCGAGGACGGATTTTGAGAATGGGGAGGGGCGTGAACGCCCGATTTATTCCGTGATTGGACGGAGCCGCGGTGAGGTCCGAGGAGTTATAGGTAAACTACCCGACTTTTGCGTGCCGTCGGTGCTGGGCTCGCGTCAACCCTGCCGTGTCCCTTGCTTCCGATGCATCGAA